>JAHIWF010000385.1 GCA_018815555.1 Spirochaetota bacterium
AAATGTGATAAAAAATTCTGCTCTCGATAGTCTGCTTCATGCTTGCTCCTATGAAAAAATGCCGTGCATGTATTGATGCACGATGCGGTATATGTCATCCTTGCTGCCGTCGCCTGCCTTACGGTTAATGGCCGCCAGCATTCGATTGTCCAACAGACTGCCGAACAGCTCGGCCATCAAGGCCTCGCGGCCGCGCATGTTGCCGTGGTCCATAGCGGCTAAAGCAAACAGGTTTTGCAAGCTGTTGCGTATTTCGGCACGCAGGGGAGCCAGCACCTGATATCCTTCGCTCTGTGCTGCGGCCATACTCAGGGTCAGATACAGACGGACAAAGTCCGGCTGGCTGTCGGCAGCTTCCAGACTGCAGCGCAACAGCTGCTGCAGGTTTACAGTGATGTCATGCCCATAGTGCGCGGCCAAACTGAACGCTTGCAGATAGATTCCGCCGCAGTCCCGAACGATAGCTTCAAGCAGGCCTCGCTTGCTGCCAAAATGGTAATAAAGCGTCGGCTTGCTAACACTACCTATGCTGCACAGTTCCTGAATGCCGCTGCTCTCATAACCGGAGCTGGCGAACAGCTGCAGGGCTTTGCGCAACAGAATTTCGCGGGTTGTTTCACTGGCCTCGTCCGACTGCAGAATTCCTGTTTTGTCTATATTCATATCAGTAGTATACCGAACGGTAGGTATATAGTCAATATGCAGCTTGTCATAGTTGCTTTCGCTTGACAGAGTCGCCGATCTGGCTGATAGTCATGCCGGAGGACGAGGCAATGGCACAGGTTAAAAAAAGCGTTTCGCGGCCCAAGGGAACGAAAAATAATCCGCAGCTGAAAAAAGATCCGGCTTTTATGGCTACACTGGAAAAAGCCTTGCGCTCGGAACAGAAGAAGGCTATGGCCGCTCATGCGCTTGCGGCCCCCCAAAAGCAGCAGTCGGCAGCTGGTGCTGAAAAGCCCACTTCAGTTAGCCCCCCGCGGGATTCGGCAGCGGCAACGGAGAAGCGACAGCTCACCGCAGCGGCAAAGCCAAAAGTGGCCGGAACTCCCAGAAAATCAGCCGCCGGAACCTCCCGAAAACCAGTCGCACCCACCACGAATCAGCGGGTAGAGGCCGCCGCCGTGTGCAAGCAGCAGAAGGCGCTGGCCGCCGAGCTGGAAGGGCTTATCCCGCAGCTGGATTGCGAAGGTCTGGCTTTCCTGATAGAGCAGGCTCGCGTGCACCTGTATAATATGAAGGTGACTGAGTTGGAAGCCGCCGCCGTGGCGGCGGAAGCAGCCAGCAGCCGGGCCGCCGATACCGCTAATGCTGCGGCCAAAGGCCGGCGCGGGCGTTCCGGTAGCGGAACTGCTACACCCGGAGCATCCAGTGCTAAGTCGGCCGCTTCGGCCAAACAGGCGGCCTCGGCGCTGCGTATCGAGGCCACTCCCGGTTCATCAGTTTTTCACATCGTCTGGCAGGATAAATGGAAGATGTTCGGCGAGGCTGAGATCATGGCCCTGCTAAAAATCTGCCGGGCCGCCAGCGATGCCGCCGAAGCCGGCCCCCGCTTGTACCGCTGGCTGCACAAAGAGCGCGGCGATTTTTTCCAGGAAGTGCCGGTTTCCGGCCCGGCCGATCCACTTCTGGCCGCTTTGTATACCTTGTTAACCAAGACTTTTACCATAAAACAATAACCGCATTAGGAGCAGAAACATGCAGATTGCCTTCGATAACGAATTGTATATCCGCGAGCAGGCCAATTTTATCCGCGAACGCATGGCCGGCCTGCAAAGCCGCCTGTATCTGGAATTCGGCGGCAAGCTGCTGCACGATTTCCATGCCGCCCGGGTGCTGCCCGGTTATGATCCCAACGTAAAACTGCGCCTGCTAAAAGAACTGCAGAATGATGCCGACATCGTGCTCTGTATCCACGCCGGAGCCATTGAACAACGCAAAATCCGGGCCGACTACGGCATTACCTACGATGCCGACGCCATGAAGCTGATCGACGACCTGTCCGGTTTCGGGTTGGCCGTTTCTGCTGTGGTAATAACCCGCTGGGAGGGGCAGCGGCAGGCTAAGGCGTTCAAGACCAAGCTGGAAAACCGCGGCCTGCGCGTGTATACCCATGCCCCGACCCGCGGCTACCCGACCGACGTGGAGCTGATCGTGTCCGAAGAAGGCTACGGTGCCAACCCGCGTATCGAAGTAAGCAAGCCCCTGGTGGTGGTAACCGGCCCGGGGCCCGGCTCCGGCAAGATGGCCACCTGCCTCAGCCAGGTATACCACGACCATCTGGCCGGAGCGAATGCCATGTACGCCAAATTCGAAACCTTTCCCATTTGGAGCCTTCCGCTTAAACACCCGGTAAACCTGGCCTACGAAGCCGCCACTCTGGACTTGCGCGATGTAAACCTGATTGATCCTTTCCATCTGGAAGCAACCGGCCAGACGGCAATAAATTATAACCGTGATGTGGAATCCTTCCCGATACTCAAAGGCATACTGGAGCGCATTACCGGCGCCCGCAGCGTATACCGTTCGCCCACCGAGATGGGTGTAAACCGCGCCGGTTTTGCCATAATCAACGACGAGGCCGCCCGCGAAGCCGCCCGCCAGGAAGTGGTTCGCCGCTACTTCCGCACCGCCTGCGAACACCTGATGGGGCTGGCCGACAACGAAGCCCTGGCCAAGGCCGAACGCCTCCTGCAGGAACTGGAAATCCGCCCCGAATACCGCCCGGTGGTGCTGCCCGCCCGTCAGGCTGCCGCCGAACGCGCCGAAAAAGCCGGCCCCGCTCCGACAGCCACAAACAGCAGCCCGACCATAGCTCCGGCCAGCCAGGCCGACCTGGTCTTCTGCGGCGCCGCCCTGCAGCTGCCCGACGGCCAAATCGTTACCGGAAAGAATTCCTCACTGCTGCACGCACCGACCGCCGCCGTAATCAATGGCCTTAAACAGCTGGCCGGACTGCCCGACGGCATACATCTCCTGTCGCCCCTGATCATCGAATCCATCGCCCGCTTCAAAACCGAAGTAGGCAGCGGCAAAACACCCAGCCTGGATGTCGACGAAGCCCTCATCGCCCTGGCCATCAGCGCCGCGCTCACCCCCATGGTGCAAGCCTGCCTCGACCGCCTGCACGAACTGCGCGGCTGCCAGATGCACCTGACCCACCTGCCCAGCCCCGGCGACGAAGCCGGTCTACGCCGCCTGGGCGTCAACCTAACCGCCGACCCCGTTTACGCCAGCCGCCGCCTGTTCGAAGGCTAAGCCGCGGGCTAGGTTCGTTTGCTTTGGGCGTGTCCGCAGCCTTACGGCCGCGGCCGGGCTCTACAGTCCAAGTCCTCGCGCAACGGAAAGCCCGCAGCTGCCGGCAACTGGTCAACAGTCAATCTACACAACCCGCGCTGCGGGCTTTCCCTTACGATCCCTCACGCGCTGTCAGCAGTACGCTTATTAGTAAAATTCGATTTACTTAATGTAAAATTGTATTGACATATTGTATTTATGCTTGTACATTATCCGCAAGGAGTTCACAATGACACAAACACGTTACCGTTTTACCTTGTTCGGCATGATGCTCGGCTGGATCGTTTTCGTCTTTCTGCTTAATTTTCTGTTTCCGAATCTGCCGGGCTGGGTTTCGTTGGGGGGCAGCTTGCTGTTCGGTATCAGTTTG
>JAHIWF010000386.1 GCA_018815555.1 Spirochaetota bacterium
AGAATGTGTATATTAAAATAAAAGAAAGCATGGTCGTCCAAATAGATATCGCGAATGAAACCTATACAGTATTCGGCTACAAACCTTTTGGAACGAAATTTGCCCTGGAAGTCGAAACGCAGGGGATTATTACAGATTAGTGCTCATGTATACTTGATACCTGCAGGTGCCTCGGTGGCCGCAACGGTTTTTTTTGATATCGCGCCAAAAGCAAGCCGCCCTGCGAGCTGATTTCAATCATGGATAATTTCAGCTTGCGCCCCGAATCAATCTGCTATATTATCATATGCGCATTATGGGACTATGACCGGCGGAATCAGCATTCAAGCAAAGGGGAGAACGTGCGCAGCAAAGTTGTAAACCCCATCTTACTATGTCTCTACGCCCTGCTTCTGTCCGGATTACTGGCAGCCTGCGCCCCGACTGAGCCATTTCAGGAACTGTCCGGCGCTTGGCGCATAGCCGATGCCCCGGCCGACTTAGCCGACCTTACGCTTCCCGGCGAATACTACCATGTCTCCGGTCCAACATTTTCGCTTATCCACACTTTCGCAATGCCCGAACTAATGCTCACCGGGGACGAATTGTGGCTGGACCTTATGCGTCCGGATTTTCCGCTGGAAGTGTATCTGAACGGCAACCTGGTATTCCGGCGCGGCAACCCGCCTAAAGATGTCAGTTTTTTCAACAATGCTTCTCAGACCATCGTTTTTCTACCGCGCGAACTGATGCGTACAGACAGCCAGGAAAACACCCTGCTGCTGCACATATACAGCCAGACCGGCCGGGTACGCTTTAACGGCATTCCCCGCCTGGTAGGCCGGGAAGCAGCACGCTACCACCGCAGTGTTCTGCTCTTCCTTAACACCCACCTGTTTATGATGTTCGGCGCAATCAGCCTGATCGGCGGCCTGTACTTCCTGGCACTCTGGGCGGGTAAACGCCGCCTTATGGAGCGCCTGTACTTCGCGCTGGCGGCTATCTGCATGAGCCTGTACTTCTTCGATTTCGGCAGTCCCATGCCGCTCATCAACTCCGGCTGGTATTTCCCGATAATGAAGTCATCCTTACTGATGGCGTTTGGCTTTCTGATGTGTTTCTTTGTTGAGTTTTTCAAGATCCACAACCACCGGGTCCTGCGCATGCTATTCTTGGCAGTGTTCGCCGCCAGTTCCCTGTATGTAGCACTTACCCCCGGTGATTTTATGCGCACCTTGGATCATTTTACACTGATGCTCATTCCCCTACAGCTGGCTATCGTATTCTCGGTATACCTCCTGATCCGGGCACTAGCCCGCGGCAACCCGGACGCCCCGCCGGTGTTCATCGGCATCATACTTGGGGTAGGCTTCGGAACACATGATGTAGTCTGCCAGATCATGGGCATCATTCCGGTGGTCTGGCTGCAGGGGCTCGGCTTCTTTGTACTTGAAGGCTCGATGTTCTACACGCTGGCCATACACTCCAACCGCATGTACCATACACTAGAAAATTTCTCCGACGAACTGGTGCGCACCAACCAGGCTTTTGCCCGTTTCGTACCTGACGAGTTTCTGAATTTTCTTGGTAAAGAAAGTGTAATTGACATAAACCTGGGAGACCAGGTACAGCGTCAGATGACCATACTTTTTACCGATATCCGCAATTTTACCTCGCTCAGCGAACAGATGACGCCGCGCGAAAACTTTGCCTTGATAAATTCTTACCTGAATCACATGGCGCCAGTAGTGCGCCAGCATGGCGGCATCATCGACAAGTACATTGGCGATTCCATCATGGCCCTGTACCCGGACAGCCCGGTCCAGGCCATCAAAAGCGCCCTGGTCATGCGCGGATTATTAAAAGAATATAACCGAGGTCGCAAACGCGCAGGATACCCACCCCTGGATATGGGCATCGGCATTCATACCGGCGTACTTATGCTGGGCATCATCGGCGAAGAACACCGCATGGAAAGCACAGTAATTTCCGACGCCGTAAACACCGCCAGCCGACTGGAAAATCTTACCAAACTATTTGGCGTATCCATCATTATCAGCCAAGCCGCCTTGGACGCCGACCCAGCCTGCCGTGATTTCTGCGAACTTCGCTACCTTGGCGCTATCCCCTTAAAAGGCCGCAGCCAGGGCCTTGGCGTGTACGAAGTACTGCATCCGGACGATAGCACCTACGAAGCCAAAATTGCCAACCGCGAACTTTTCCATAACTGCATAGCTGCCTGGGAAGCCCTGCAGGACCGCAAACAGGGCAGCCGCGATGTTTTTGCACAGTACCTGAAAGTATTCCCGGAAGACTCCGCCCTCAACTACTACCTGAACCGCTCCGAGTACTTTTTTCTGTTCCCCGACGGCGACAAAAAGTAAGAGGACAAAGCGGATTGCAGGGTGCGCCACGATAAGCGTTTCAGCTGGTTTGGTCAGACGCGCACCCTGGAGGGGGCTCTGTTCATAATCAGCGAAGCATACAGAATACACCGGCACCTAACGGGCCACATCTGTCTGGCTGAAATCATTACCCTTGTACAGCAGTTTCTGATCCAGCTGGCGGGCCAGCGCATAAGCCGCACAGTCACCCAGGTTCAAGCCGGCCGGATGCCGCCCCTTGCCATAGCGCCGCCAGGCATCAAATGCCAGCTCCGCCTGGCCGGAATCAAAGGCTACCGTTTCAACCCCGGCCTCAGCCAGCAGTTCGGCCAAAGCCTGGGTACCGGCCTGCCCTTTGCGCGCCTCTACGACGATGGACAATTCCAGCTTGGTCAGAGCGCTCATAAACAAACGCTGCGGACTGGCCAGCGCCTCAAGAAAGTCACTGCTTTTCGTCTCGCCAAAAAGAATGGCGGCAAGCGCGGAGGTATCAAGCACCATGGCCAAACACCCCATCGTCATCATAGCCAAGAATCTGGTCCGGCAGTCGAGTATCCAGGTCCGGAGCCGCCGCACAAGCAGCCGCAATGGCCTTCAGACGGGCAAGCCGGACAGAAGGTTCGCCAACCAAAGCGGCAGCCCTGGCCTCCAGAGCCTCATAGATAACCTCGGTCATGCTCGTGCCGGTGCGGGCAGCCAGTATTCTGGCCACCTTTTCTACTCGGGGATTGCGGATACTGATAGCCATAAGCGCCTCCGTATATACATAATAGCGCTGTATATACAAAAAGGCAAGACTGGGGAAGAAGCGGCGGACAGTACGTGCCGGATGGCTTTGGTCGCCGTACTGTCAGTCTCCACCAGCCATTTTTTTGACTAATGTAATTGAACCTGGCTGCGTACCTGCTGCTACACTAGTTATTTCGGAAAGAGCTCCACCTGCCCCGATACTGAAAATGCTTATGTTATTCAACCCGCTATTCGTAACATAGAGCTACGTTCCACTTGCATCGACTGCAACAGCGGATGGAGCAAGACAATCGGTTCCAAGATAATTCGCAAGGCCTGTCAATGCACCAGTACCACGGAAATGATAAAGGTAAGCGACAGATCGGCCTTCCGCGCGGTAAAGCCATTTAGCGGTGCCTGGCATGATACAGCCGGCAAACACAGCAACAACGTGGTCAATATGAACAGTACAGACTTGAGCCGGCTGTGTACAGAGAACAGACTGCGGAAAATATTGTGGATAATTCTGGCGGACATGCGGCATTCCAACGTTTATACTCTTAAAGCAAAAAGCCGAGCAGCAGCAATCCGGATTTTCGTTTTTATTATGAACACTTATATAGCGTTATTCGCAAGGCTGCGTCCAGATTCACTGTAACAGTACCAGCTACGCTGCGTTTTAGCGGGATTTCCGGTAAGCGCTGGGAGTCATGCCGGTGCGGCGCTGGAATTGAGTGTTAAAGGTACCCTTCGAGGAATAGCCGACCTCGAAGGCGATATCGAGGATACTCAGGTTTTTTTTCTCGCACAGCAGCATGCAGGCTTGCCGGATTCTGGCTTCGTTAAGCCAGTCGGAAAAACTCATGCCGCGATGGGCATTAAAATACAAGGACAGGCGATAAGCGGGAATACCGCTGGCTTTGGCCAGATCGGAAAGCTTAAAACCGGGATTGGCCAGGGCTTCCGGCCGGTGCAGCAGTGCATCGAGTCGACGGGTCATCACGCCGGCCTCGTCAGCCGTAATCGCGACCTTACGCCTGTGGGACGTTTCGATATCGTCACGGGCCTTAATAAATACATCCGGTCTGGCCCTGATAAAAAGATACCAGAGCAGAAAACAGAGCTGAAGGGCAGCCTGTCCGCCCCGGTACAACAGCTGCGAATGAAACAGCAAGCCCGCGCCGATGACCAGCAGCAGCAATGCGGCTATGCCCAGATTAATTTTTAACACTTTAATACTGCGCGAATCGCCGGGCAGATCGGCCAACCGGAAATGAGCGATGCGTAAAGCCGTCAGCAGCATGGCAATCGGCCACAGATAGACGGCAAAATAGGATACCGTCCGCAGGGGAGCAAGCAGCTGGGCGTCCTCAAGGCTGACACGCACGGTCGGCAGACCGAAAAGGGTATCCAGCAGGGGCAGCAGCCAGAGAAAGATTGACCAAGCCAGCCCGGCAAACAGTAGTTTGCGGCGCGTGCCGGGCCGGGCTTCGTCGCCGAACAGATAGACGACCATGTCGAGAACCGATACACCCAGCACATAGGTTATGATTAGCAGCAGGGCCAGATCCAGGGCGGGCGGTGGAGTTTGATACTTGCTGATCCAGCTGAACAAAAAGGCACTGCCCGCACTAAGATACATGAATCCTAAGGCCGTGTATGCCGGCTGGCGTTTTGGCTGCACCATAAACCCCATGGCTATAACCGCAAGACAGAAGCCGGTGGAACTGCGGAAAAAATCATATAAGAGTTCGGAGACCACGTCGGACAGCCCCTCTCAGCCTGTGGCTTTAACCAGCAGAAACGCTCTGGTAGCCAGCAAGTGCTCGGCCATGGCCAGCTGGGCGGCGCGACCGTCTTTCCGGCCGATAGCGTCCACGATGGCCAGGTGCTCCGGCAACGTTTCAGCCGGGGAGCGTATCAGGCCGTGCTCGTAGGAGCGGCAGGCGATACCGAACACCGCTTCCACTTCGTTCAGGCGGCTGCTGCCGGAATATTCCAGGATCAGGGTATGAAAGCTGCGGTCGGCCTGTAAATAGGCGGCTTGCTGCCCGTCAACTATGCCTTTCTTGAAGGCGGCAAAGCAGGCGGAAATCGTGCGGCGGGCTTTTTCGTCGCAGGTATCGGCACAGAGGCGGGCGGCTATCGACTCGAGGCCGGCCCGAACGGCAAACAGGTCGGCCAATTCGATGTCGCTGTAATCGGGAACAAAAAAGCCGTCATGCAGCCGGCTTTCCAGCAGGCCTTCGCCGGTAAGCCGGTTAAGGGCGTCATTTACCGGAGTCTGGCTGATGCCGAAGCGCTCCGCCAGCTGTTTGCGGTCCAGCCTGGCGCCAGCCGGCCAGGTGCCGTCAAAAAGCGCTTTTTTAATCTCCTGATACACTTCCACCGAAACGATGGTTCTGCGGATACTCATTGCTCAGGCTTCTTCCTGACGCAATCGGGCGACGGCGACATTGCGCGATTCCTGCAGGTGGGCGGCCATCAGCTGTTCGGCCCCCTGGTCATCATGGGCGATTATGGCGGCACGGATGGCTGTATGTTCTTCCAGGCTTTTGTTTCCCGATTTCATCAGGCCGCTTTGGTTGCTTTTGGAAATGATGGAAAACGAGGAAAGTATGCGTTCCAGAATGGCATTGCCGGAAAGCTTCATGATTGCCATATGAAAATTATAGTCAGCCAGGCGGATGGCCACCGGATCATCACCGGTCAGCGCCTTGGCCTGGGCCGAAAGTGCCGCATCCAGGTCGACCATACCCTTCCGGCCGGCAACCCGCGCCGCCTCTGCCGCTCCCAAGGGCTCCAGACGCAGTCGGATTTCGTAAAGCTGAACCAGCTCGCGGGCAGACAATTGTTTAACAAACGCTCCGCGCCGCGGCACCAGCTCTACCAGCAGTTCTTTCTCCAGCTTGGAAAAAGCTGCCAGCAGCGGAGTTCTGGATACTCCAAGGCGCTCCGATAGCGCGGTCTGCACCAGTTTCTGGCCGGGAACCAGTTCTCCGGTCAATATCATGTCGCGCAGGCTCTTCGAAACCTGTTCAGCTAAATCTTCGATTTTTAAGGCATCCATTCTTCTATAGTATCCTCCGAATTGCTTAGCGTCAATCTATTTTGTATGCAATATATTGCTTGACAAGACTGCGAATAGGGTTTACTTTTTGTATACAATATTTTGTGTGGAGTTTGCATGTACGGCGTATCACCGGCTTTTTTCATATCACGTTTCGGCACCGGCTTCGGTCCGGCAGATATCCGTTCTTCGCTGCCGGTGCTGCGTGGCATCGGTTTCGACGGCTTTCAGGCGGAAATATTCCGTATCGAAACGGCCAAACTTTGGACAGCCGAGGAAAAAGCCTTGTTGCGCAGCAGCATGGAGTCGGAGGGGCTTTATTGCAGCGCCTTTGTGGGCCATTTTCTGGGCAACTGCTTTTCTTCAGTTGCGGCGCTTGAAGCCGGTCTGCCCGAAACCGAACTTACATTGGCACTGCAGGCAGCCGGAAGTATTGAATGCGGCGCTTTGTTCTGTGTTCCACTACCGGCTTTTGCCATGGATACAGGTTCGAAGACAAGGGTGACCCAACGGGTATCGGCCGGGGTACTCAATCTACTGGAGAAACGTTTAAGCCAGCTGGCAGCAAGGGTGCAGGCAGCCGGGCTGTCATTAGCCCTGGAATTGCTGCCGGGCAATGCCCTGGGTGGCAGTCAGGATTTTCTGGACTTGTGCACGCTGCCCGACTTCCGCAGTTTGCGCCTGCTGCTGGATACCGGGCATTTTCATGTGATGGGTGAAAAATTGCCGCAACTGGCAGAAGAACAGCGGATTGCCGTCACACACCTGTGCGATAACGACGGACGGGAGAACCTGTCACTGCGGCCCGGGATGGGCAACATTCCGCTGCAGGCGGTATGCAGGCGCTTACGGGCCACTGGCTACCAGGGTAGTTACGACCTGGAAATAATCTGCGCCGACACTATGGTAATCCAGGAATACGCGCAGGCCCTTAGCGTACTGAAAGCCTGGCTGGCCGAGGATACAGACGAATTAAAAGATAACCTGGCAACGGCAGGCTGAGACCGGAATTAGGAAAATTGCCGGAAGTATTCCGGTACAGGAAGGGGATTTGATGACAACAGCGCAAAACACCACAACACAAGAACGCTATAGCCGGCTGGAAAAACATGCCCGCGATATCCGCAAGGCCATCGTCGACATGGTACATACTGCGCAATCCGGTCACTGCGGCGGCAGCCTCTCGGCTACCGATATTGTAGCCGCCCTGTATTTCGACATCATGCATATCGATCCGGCGCAAGCGGCAATGGCCGACCGCGACCGCTTTGTGCTTTCCAAGGGGCATGCCTGCCCGGTCTGGTACGCGGCGCTGGCCCTGCGTGGTTATTTTCCTGTTGCCGAATTGTCGACACTGCGTAAAAACGCCAGCCGGTTGCAGGGACACCCGGTAGCCACCTATCTGCCGGGCATTGATGCAACGGCCGGTTCGCTTGGTATGGGCTTCGGCCAGGCCGTCGGCATGGCCCTGAATGCCAAACTGCGCAA
>JAHIWF010000387.1 GCA_018815555.1 Spirochaetota bacterium
GAACTTGAAGAACTTGAAGAATCCGCGCAAGCGGATACTTCGACGACATCTGATCAGACTGCTGAGCACGTTCCGCCGGATCGCGATCCGGGAGATATCGCCGCCCAGCTGGCTACGGCTGCCTACGCCCTTACCGACGAGGATGACGATATCCCGGTTATACCGGAAAGTCTCGGCCTGGAGCTGGTGGAAGACGGAGATCCGTCAGATATCCATGCCTATCTGCATGGTCTGTCTATGGACGATGATCTGGTTCCCAGCGGATACGCAGAGGATGACGATGAGGTGTCCGAACTGCTGCCCCTGGACGACGATGATGATTCGCTGGTAATAGAGGCTCCTGAGTCGGCTGCCGACGAAAGCTCTGGGCTAAAGGCCGGAGAAGAACCAGCAGCCATGGGCGTACAGGCCCATATGGATGCACAGGGCAATATTGTGGAAGGTCCGGCTGAAAATCTTTCAGATTCTCTGGAGGTAGAGGATATCAGCCTCGAGTCCTTCGACTTTACCGGCAGTGCCAAGTTCGAGCTGTCCAGTCCGATTGACGATGCTGCTGCCGCCGGTGAGATTGATACAGCCGAAGGTTTGTGGCGTGATGAAGAATTCCGTAAACGCATTCGCCAGAAATCCATGGCCCAGAAGCAAGCCGATGCCGAACTTGACGACCTGCTGGATGGCGTGGAGTTTGCCCTGGAATTGGATTCACTGGATCTGTCAGTGCTGGAGAACTACCGCGACGAGGAAGGTTTCCTGGAGCTGGATACAGCTGATTTCTCCGTGCTCGACATTCTAGAGGAAAATATAGTCATCGAGGAAGAATCGGCATCTGTCGATCTGACAGCTGCCGAGCTGGAAATATCCATGCTTTCTGATGCCGACCGCGAACGACTCGAAGAACTGCAGGTTATTCAGTCTGACGATGACGACGATCCGGAAGAATTGCTGCCATTGTCTGGTTATGTTCCTCAATTTACCAGACACCAGCTGCCTGCAAGTTTTACCCATTTTTATCAGAGCAGCCTGGCCGAATTGGAATCATTGGGCGATGCTGAACCGGAAAATGCCGAATTGTGGGGCAGCGAAGCCAATCCGGAAACTCCCGGTATAGTCGAAACGGATGATGGCCTGTTCCTGCTTAACAAGGACGGCTTGAGCAGCGATGTACCCCTGGATGCCTCCCTAAAACAGCTGGCCAAAGACGTGCTTAAACGAAATAATTGAGTGCTGCCGGCAGGCTTGACAGTATCGCCCGGCTTGCGTACTTTCTATCTATGGTTGATTCAACAATATTTGTCATTAAAGGCGGTAAAACCGCCTTTCTTTACCCCTTCGATGCTGATCCGACAGTATTTAACCGGCTGGACACTATGCAGCTGGAGGGGCGCTGCGGTATAAACCCGGAGTCCGATACCGCTCTGGAACTGCGGGACTCAATTTATAAGCAAGCTGATCGGGCTCTTCGTCATTTTCTTACTTCCAAAGGATATTACCTGCGGCTTGGCATAGCTACTGGTCTTTTTGTTGGTGTATTCCTGTTTTTTTCGATTGTAATCCGTGATCCATTGCCGATTATCGATGAGATCTTGCTGGCCTTACTGGCGTCTCTTTCCTATTATCTGTTGGCGGAACGCCGAATTCTAACTTCCAGCAATGGGCATGCCGCATTCGCCGGTCTACGCCAGCGCATTGATTCCGCCTTTTTTCGTGAAAGCCGTATTGTATCGATTATTGAAACCTGGCGCGAAGAATTTATCCTGCTCGGCCCGGGAAGTTTTTACCGCAGAGAAGACCAGGAGCGCCAATATGCTCTCATGGATGATGATATCGCCGAAGCCGAAGCGCTGTGTGTGCATTTCGCATCCCGGTGGCGAAACTCAAGCCTGGTTAGGGAATTATATGAAAGCATGCAGACTGGAAAAACTCCGGGTCGCCTGCTGGATCGCCTGGTAAAGAAATTCGGAACGGATGAAGCGGCGCTTGTACTTAGCTATATGAAATTATTACAAGCGCTAGAACGCCGGAGAGTCAGCTTATGACCTCTATTCATTTTCGAAAACGCCGCTTGGCCAGATTGCAGCGTTTGGGCAGCGATTTCCTTTTTCTCAGTGGTGGCGCGGTGCTGATAGTGCTGGTCTCGGTGGCTGTGGTATGGCCGTTATGGTATCTGGCTACCCACCATCTGGCTGTGTATACATTCCTCTGCCTTGGCCTTTTGCTTTTCGGCCTTGGCTGGGTTTCAGTTGTCAGGTTCCGCCGCCGCAAGCTGGCACGGGATATATAAGCTGCACTTGTCTATGCGGCCCCGGCAGGCTTTGGCGAGCTTGATTCTTCTTCTGAGTTTAACAATGTTTTGTGCATCTGTTTATGCGACAGACCTGCCATATCCGGTGATTCGCCGCCTGCAGCTATCTGATGCCGTATTCCGGCAGCTTACCGAAACAATCGCCCTGGCCTATCGCGCCGAGCAGCGAGCTAGCGCCTGGCCGGATTTTTTTGTAGCAGTATATACCACTACCGTCGCGGATGATCTGTTCTCGCTGGCTGCACGCTTCAATATCCCCTACGAAACACTGGCTACCTTAAACGGTTTAAGCAACCCGGCAGCTCTGTCTCCCGGCACTCAATTGCTCATTCCATCAATCCATGGTGTTTTTGTGCCCATGGTGCAGCGCAATGACCTGGATTTTTTACTGATGGCCCGGAATATGGAAGAAATAACTGATCTGGAGCATAGAGTCGTGGAAATAACGGTCTATGCTGCTACTGGTCCACTCGAGTTCCAGTTTTCTCCGGGCCGGCGCTTTTCTTCTACAGAACGCAGTTTCTTTCTGAATCCAGGCTTTCGTCTGCCTGTTCCGGATGCGGTTTATACCAGTGCCTACGGAATTCGAAAAAGTCCTATTGACGGTCATTATAGAAAACATAATGGTATAGATCTGGCCGCTCCGGCGGGAACATCAGTATTAGCCGCCAAAAGCGGTATAGTTATCGAGCAGGGAAATAATGAAGTTCTGGGTTTGTATATTTTGTTGGATCACGGTGCCGGTATCCGGACTTTGTATGGGCACCTTTCCAGGGTGGATACTGTGTTGAATCAAAGCGTCATATCCGGTAGTATAATAGGGGCTGTCGGTTCTACCGGCTGGTCTACCGGTCCACATCTTCACTTTGAAATCCAGTTTGGCTCGGTTACCCGGGATCCTTCGGAATTCATACAAGGGTTGTCTCCATGATGCGTTATTTTTGTGTGATAACAGGGTTTCTGCTTATCCTCAACGGGCTTGCGGCCGATGCAGTGCGCACAAATATCGCCGGCGTAGTTACGCTGAGCGCGGAAAGACCGGAAGGTACCAGTCTCGATATTAAGTATAACGATGCGGTCGGTATTCAGTTGCCGGCCGATACTTTGTTCATACAGGCCATTGAGATAGAATTACGCATACCACGGGCTTTTTCCGGCCACGAGAGTTCGGTAGAATGGAGTCTGTACTCCGGCGCTGATCCGGTACCGGCAATAGGCCAGCTAGACTACCAGGCTGAGCAATTAGCCTTTCAACTGCTGCCTTCGAGAGTGAGTCTGGTTCTGCAGGTGCCGATAGCTGCAGACCATACCCTGAGGACCTCGCAATTTGCGACACTCATTCCGATGATAGTCTTACCTCAGCGTTTCCCCCTATTGTTCAAGCTGGGGCCTATTGGTAAAGGTCTGGCTGCTTCCATCGCTGATCAGAACTTCCGCTTAACCATACGGCCGGTGCTTACAGACAAAGGTATGTTGCGTATCGAGCATCCTCTGCAGGACAGTGCCGAAGCCTCTGCCATAAAGGTTTGGGTGAATGACAGGCTGCTTGCAGACTGGACCCAGCCACAACTTCTGGCGCGCGGCGTGTACTCGGTTCGCATAAGTATGCCGGATTATCGTGATGAGGTGTATTCAGCCATAATTGAAGCCGGAAAAATACTTGTTCTTACCGCAACCCCGGTATCAGACGCTCCCTCCCTTAGCTTTCAAGCGCCGGAAGGAGCGGTGATAAGCCTCGATGGTGTCGTTATTGACCTTGCCACCAGCGAAAGTCTGATCATCGATGTTGGTGATCATACAGTAGAATGTACGATAGGGGATTATACAGTAGTTCGGCGTTTTTCTGCTGTTCGTGGCAAACGTTATACAATTTTATTAACTATCGACATGGAAGTTCTTTCCGAATGAGCCTGTTCAGGGAGCCAGCATGACTACTATCATTTCATGGAATGTAAACGGCATACGGGCCGTGTCCGGCAAGGGTTTGTTTGAGTGGATGACTGCCACCGATGCTGATATGATCTGTCTGCAGGAAACAAAAGCCAAGCCGGCTCAGCTTACCAAAGAATTTTTCGAAATTCCGACTAAGGATGGCGGAGTATACGAATATTCATTCTCTAGTGCTGTTCGCCCGGGGTATTCCGGAGTAGCTTTGTACAGTAAGCGTAAGCCCGAGTCGGTGTGCGGACTGGGTATTCCCGAATTTGACGACGAAGGGCGTTATCTGGAAGCTGATTTCGGACATTACCTTGTGATAAGTGCCTATTTCCCCAACTCGCAGGATGCCGGAGCCAGATTGGATTACAAGCTTCGCTTTTGCACGGCAGTGCTTACCCATCTGAACAAGCTGGTTGCCGCCGGGCGCAATATCGTCCTCTGTGGTGATTATAATATTGCCCATATGCCCATAGATCTTGCCCGGCCTGAATCGAATGGCCAGAATCCCGGTTATCTGCCGGAAGAGCGTGAGTTCATGAGCCAGTTTTTGGCGGCTGGTTATATTGACACATTTCGTCATCTGAACCCGGGGGTAAAAGACCGGTATAGCTGGTGGAGTTACCGGATGCGAGCCCGCGAGAAGAATGTAGGCTGGCGTATCGACTATGCGTGCATTAATGCGTCTTTGTTACCGCGGCTCAAGGCCGCCGATATCCACGATGCGGTTATCGGCTCTGATCATTGCCCGGTAAGTGTTGTTCTGGATTTTTGATATAGGGCTGAGAGATAAAAAAGCTGCCGTCAACCGGAGTTGCGGCAGCTTTTTTATTCGAGAGCTTATGCTTTGGTTTTTTTAGGGGCGGTTTTGCCGGCAGCCGGTTTTGCAGCAGACTTAGCGACTGGCTTGGCAGCCGGTTTTGCAGCTGTTTTTGCAGCGGGCTTGGCAACCGGTTTTGCGGCCGGCTTGGCAGCGGGCTTCTTGGCACTGGCAGCAGGTTTGGCGGCAACTTTAGCTGC
>JAHIWF010000388.1 GCA_018815555.1 Spirochaetota bacterium
GCCGCACAGCTGCTGCACAATCCTGATGCCGACCTCCGCCCCGGACAAAGGCTGCAGCGTTTGCTGAATAAACTTTCCGATACAAAACGGCAGAAGGTAGAACAAGCTGCACGCAGCATGCTGCGCGGCTTTTTTGACTCCACCGCCGGCACGGAGGCCAGACGCTGTCTGGCCCTGGTCAACAGGGGAGATGCACAGGCGCTTTGCCATAGCGAATATGCCTTCGTCTGGCGGGGCATTCACGACAAACAAGAACTGTTTCTCTCCGGCAGTATCGACCTCCTGTACGGAAGCAATGGGACTCTTCATCTGGTCGACTTTAAAACCGACCGGGCAATAAACCCGGAGGAACATCACTTTCAGCTGAGCCTGTACCGTAGCGCAGTTGAGGATATGTTCGGTCAGGCTTGCTCGGCCCATCTATACTACCTGCGCAGCGGTCAGCTCATCCCGATTTGCGACCGCTTTGACAGCAGCCAATTAGCTGGGCTGGTTGGTCCAAACCAGCCCGGCTCGCCGGAATATCTGGAATTATGCGAATGAACAACAAAACTTGTCGATGGAAATTTGCTTTTTTATTAGCGAGCCACTAGAATGGCAGTATGTATGATGCCGCGAACTTTCTCCGGTCGCGGAAAACTTGATACGCAAGCAGGAGTCTGTGCATGAACAACGAGCGGCTGCTGATAGTGGAAGACGAAAAGATAATCGCCATTGATCTGCAGCGCAGGCTGGAACGCTTCGGCTATACGGTAGTCGGAATGGCCGGAGACGGAGAAGAAGCGGTAAAACTGGCATTGGAACTGAATCCCGACCTGATTCTGATGGACATAATGCTGGCCGGCTCCGTAGACGGCATCGAAGCCGCTACACGCATAAAGCAGCAGCGCGGCATTCCCTTCATTTTTCTCACTGCCTACACCGACGAAAAAACTCTGGAACGCGCCAAAGAAGTTGAACCTTACGGGTACATACTCAAGCCCTTTAAAGAACGTGAACTGTATACAACCATAGACATCGCCCTGTACAAACATCAGATCGAAGGCCAGCTGACCAAGCAGGAGCGCTTGTTCAGCGCCATTCTGCATTCAGTAAATGACGGTATTATCGCAGTTGATATGGATCTGAATGTGCAGTTTATGAACCCGGTGGCCGAGGACATCGTAGGTTTTTCTGAAGAAACCGCCCGCGGCAAGAACATCGCCCAGTTTCTGGTGCTCAATGACCCGAAAACCCAACAGGATCTGCTGAATTCCGCAGCCCGGATGGCCGACCAGCCTATTTTCATCCAGGATGTCAGCGTACGCAACTCCAGCGGCCAAAGTCTGGTCATCGACGGCTCCATTACCCGCATCAACGAAGAAGCCAACTCGACCGACGGCTTTGTCATTACCATGCGCGACATTACCGAACTTAAACGCCTGTCTGAAACCATCAATTATCAGTCCAGCCACGATAATCTTACCGGGCTCTCCAACCGCGAAGAATTCAGCTACAAACTGGCCGAAATAATCAAACAGGCCAAGATGACCAATGCCACCCACTCGCTGATGGTAATAGATGTCGACCGCTTCAAGGCGGTCAATGATACCTGCGGGGCCCTGGCCGGCGACGAATTACTGCGGCAGGTAGCCAGCCATGTCCAGACTATAATCCAGCGCAGCGACATTTCCGCCCGTATCGGCGGTGATGAATTCGCCATTATATTGATGAATTGCGACCTTAAAGACTCCACCGGAGTGGCCAACCGCTTGCAGGAAGCAGTACAGCACCAACGCTTCATCTGGCAGAGTGTCAATTTCCCGCTGTCGCTGAGCATAGGCATTGTGCCGATCGACAAAGATTCTGGCGACATTCACAGCATTCTGGCCGCAGCCGACGATTCCTGCCATATTTCTAAAGAAGAAGGCGGGGCCAAATCCACGGTGTTCCAGGCCCACGAAAGCAAATTCCGCCAGCGCCGCGGCGACATGGAATGGATAGGCAAGATTAACCGGGCAGTCGAAGAGAACCGTTTTGTGCTGTACTACCAGCCGATTGTACCGCTGGATGTTAACGCCCACATCCGCCCGAAACTGGAAATTCTGGTGCGCCTGATTAACGAAGATGGCAGCATCGCCCGACCCAACGATTTTATACCGGCAGCTGAACGCTATAACCTGATGCCGCAGATAGACCGCTGGGTGGTAGAAAATTCGATGCGCGCCTTCCGCATTTTACACGACCAGAATTCAGAGCTGGCCCAATCAGTTTTTTCGGTAAACCTGTCCGGTCCCTCACTGCTGGATGAATCGCTGGTAGACACCATCCTGCAGTACATCACCAAATATAACCTGCAGCCGCGCGATTTCTGCTTCGAAATTACCGAAACCGCCGCAATCCAGAATCTTTCCTATGCCACCCGCTTCATCAACCGGCTAAAAACCGAAGGCTTTACCTTTGCCCTGGATGATTTTGGCGCCGGCTTCTCCTCGTTCGGCTACCTGCGCAGCCTGCCGGTGGATTACGTAAAAATCGACGGCTCCTTTGTACAGAATATTGACGAAAGCCAGATAAGCTACACCATGGTGGAATCGATCAATTCCATTGGTCACGTAATGGGACTGAAAACCATAGCCGAATTTGTGAAAAACCCGCAGATCCGCGACAAATGCACCCAGCTCGGGGTCGATTACGGCCAGGGCTACTTCTTTGCCGAACCCAAACCGCTTTTTAGCTGAATAAGCAGCGACAATGTTTACATCCGCCCCTGCCGCGACGTAATAGCAGCAGGAGGCCACAATGTTTAACACCCTCAAGCCGGCTTTATACCGGAACTTCGCCATAATCTTGGTTTGCCCAGTAATTGCCGGTTTTTTGCTGGCCATCATGCAGGCCTGTACGCTGTCTGCCAGCCGGGACTATCCGGTACCAGTCCGCCTGTATCTAAACGAAGCCCTGCCCTCCGGCAGCCGCGCCTTGAGCTACGATCCGGCGCCGGCCCTGGATCAGCTGAGCATCCGGATTTCCGGCAGCGGTCCGGGGACGGCCATTCTGGAAGCACAGGAAAAATCCATAACAGAATGGCAAGAATCGGCTGATCTGCTTTTGGTACC
>JAHIWF010000389.1 GCA_018815555.1 Spirochaetota bacterium
AACATGGTCAGGCCGCCGGAGGATTTCTGTGCCTGGGCCTGGACCGACCTGCAGCGTTCCATACAGACACTGCTCCGCGGCGGAAATTTCAGCGATACCGGCTGGATGAAAGCGGACAATATGCTTATTGCCTGCTGCAGCGACGGCATCCGTCCGGTGGTATTCAGGCTGGAGCGAATCGACGAATGACTGCTTCAGCGCACCAGGCAGATCTGCAGATCGCACACGTTGGTGTTGGTCGGCCCGGTTTTTAACAAACCGCCGGCCGCTGCCAGCAGATTATACGAATCGTTATCGGCCAGACTGCGCTGGGGATTTGCTCCACCCTGTGCGGCAGCCTGCAGCAGCTGCAGGTCGGCGAAGCCGCCGGCGGCATCGGTGGGGCCGTCGTTGCCGTCGGTACCGGCCGACAGAAAGCATATGCGGGCGGCCAGATCTTCCGGGGTGTTGGCCAGGCCAAGGGCAAAAGCCAGGGCCATTTCCTGGTTGCGGCCGCCCAGTCCTTGGCCGTGCAGGGTTACGGTGGTTTCGCCGCCGCCGATGATACAGGCCGGAGCAGTGAGGCTGGTTTCGCCGGCGGCGCAGGATGCTGCCAGGCCCAGATAGAAGCAGGCCGCTTCGCGGGCTTCGCCGGTAACGCGCGAACCGAGATAGAGGCACTTGTAGCCGCGTTTGTCGGCTTCGGCCGCCGCTGCCAGGGCCGCCTGCCGGTTGGAACCGATTATGATGTTCTGTACCCGCTCGAAGCGCGGATCGCCGGGTTTTAGGGTGTCCGGCACCAGTCCGGCAGCACCGTCCTGCAATATATTTTTAACTGATTCCGGCAGCCGGTCTTTGATGCCGTAACGTTCGACGATGGCCAGGGCATCGGCCCAGCTGCTGCTGTCCGGGGCGGTGGGGCCGGAAGCGATCGACGACAGTTCGTCGCCCAGCACGTCCGACAGGCAGAGCGCAATGGTGGTGGCCGGATGCAGGGCAGCCGCCAAACGTCCGCCCTTTACCGCCGACAGGTGACGGCGCACCGTATTTATTTCGCGGATGTCGGCACCGCAGGCTAAAAGCGCGCTGGTTACGGCAGCCTTGTCGGCCAGACTCAGCTGGTGTTCGCCTTGATGCCAGGGAGCGCACAGAATGGCCGAGCCGCCGCCGGAGATCAGTAGTATTACCAGCGTTCGTTCGTCGGCCTGGTGTGCCAGTTCAAGTATGGCCGTGGCCGCATCCACGCTGCTTTGGTCCGGCACTGGGTGTGCGGCCTCTACCAGTCGCAGCCGGCTCAGTTTTTCGCCGTGGCCGTGTTTTACAGCGATAAGCCCGTCGCTGATGCGGCCGCCCAGCAGATCCTCGATACCAAGCGCCATGCGGGCGCTGGCCTTGCCGAAACCCAAAACCAGTACCCGGTTGAAGCATTCAAGATCCCAGCTGTGTATCTGGTTGCCCTGTTGTATCTGCAGGATGCTGCCGTTCAGGCTTACAGTGCGGGTGATCATGCTGCGCGGGTCTACTCTGGCTACTCCGGCGCGGAAAATGGCTTCGGCATCGGTTCTGGCATTCTGTGACACGGTTGCTCCTTGCGGCCTGTGGTTTTTCAGGAGCCAGTATAGCCAACCAGCACCTGTATTGTCAGCTACCCGGGCTTCTGTACGGGCTTCCGCGCTGGTGTCGGACCTCTGCGTGGAAAACTTTGGGGTCAGACCCCCGATTGTAAAATCTGGGGGTCTGACCCCTTAATTTGACGGCTGCACTTATGTGGCTTATACTGGTTGCATGAAAAGTCGCGATACCCTGCTTGGTGCACTGCACGAGCGTCAACACAGTTCCGGGCAACATTGGCTGCCGCCACAGGCTTTGGCTGAAACAGCCCGCCAGTACGGTCTGACGGCCGCTGCGGTTAAAGGTGTGGCCACCTATTATTCCATGTTCAGTCTTGTCCCGCGCGGTCGGCATATCATACGCTTCTGTGTGTCGCCAGTGTGCCGCATGTTCGGCTCGCAGGATTTATTGGAGGTGGCGGCCAAGGCTAGCGGTGCCCGGCCGGGAGAGCGCTCGGCTGACGGCCTTTTCAGTCTGGAAGAGGTGCAATGTCTTGGGCGTTGTGCCGGTGCTCCGGCCATGATGATCGACGATCATGCCTATGCCAGGTTGACGCCGGACCGTATCAAGGAACTAATAAGCACTATACGCACAGAGGCGTCCGTTGCTGCTGCCACACTGCCTGCAGATGCCGGCCAATATGCCGTGGATATCGGTCCGCAAGACGGTCCGCGCATCGCTCTGCGCTTTATGGGTTTGGCCGATCCGGCTGATGTGGAGCAGTATCGCAAGGCCGGGGGCTATGCCGGTCTGCAGCGGGCTTTAAGCCTGCCACCGGATTCGCTGGTGACCGAATTTACCCGGGCCGGTGTGCGCGGCCGTGGCGGCGCCGGTTTCCCGGCCGGCCTTAAAGAACGGGCTGCCGCCGGTTCAGCCTGCAGCGATAACGAAGAGTGCCAGCGTTATGTGGTCTGTAATGCCGATGAAGGCGAACCCGGAACCTTTAAAGACCGGATTATCTTGGAGAGCAGCCCCCAGCTTTTAATAGAAGGAATTATCATTTCGGCTTACGCTGTTGGTGCCCGACGGGGCTTTATCTACCTGCGCGGCGAGTACGGGCGGGCAATTACCATAATGAGGCAGGCCCTGGCTTCGGCTTATGCCGCTGGTCTACTGGGCCAGTCCATTCTGGGCAGCGATTTTTCTTTCGATCTGGAGCTGCGTCTCGGGGCCGGTTCGTATCTGTGCGGCGAAGAGCTTACACTGATCGAGTCACTGGAAGGCAAGCGCGGCTATCCACGCATCAAGCCGCCCTTTCCGGCCGAGTCCGGGTTGTGGGGCAAACCGACCCTGGTTAACAATGTAGAAACTCTGGCCAGTCTGCCTTGGGTGGTGGAGCAGGGGGGCGATGGCTATCTTGCGCTTGGAACAAAAAGTTCACCCGGTACCAAAGTGTTTTGTCTGTCCGGCGATGTGGCCAAGCCAGGTTACGGCGAGTGGCCGATGGGTCTTAGCCTGGGCGAGTTGCTGGCCGCTGGCGGAGGCTGCCTGAGCAGTACCGGCCGGCCGGTAGAAAAGCCGCTGGCAGTATTATTGGGCGGTGCCGCCGGCTGCTTTGTGCAGGGGGACGATCCGGCGTTGCAGCTTGACTACGATGCTCTGCGCGCCGCCGGTGCGACACTTGGATCCGGTGCGGTGATCGTGCTGGGACCTGGCCGCTCGGTGTGGGACATGCTGGCGGCCATCATGGTCTTTTTTAAACATGAATCCTGCGGCAAATGTGTGCCCTGTCGCGTCGGCACTGCCCGCTTGGCGGCAGCCAGCGTGGCACTGGCGGCCTCTGCCGCCGACGGCGAAACTGATGAAGTACTGCATGCCGGCTTGCGCGAACTGGTGTCCGATGCCGAGCGCATAGCCAAGGCATCACTCTGTCCGCTGGGGCAGTCACCCATACTGGCTCTGCGCAGTGCGGCCAATAATCTACTCAGATACAAATAGAAGGCAGAACAGCATGACCAACAACGAAGTGCGGATTACGATAGACGGCGTCGCGGTTACGGCCCGCTCCGGTGAACTGCTTATGGTGGCCGCCCGGCGTGCAGGTTTTAATATCCCCAGCCTGTGCTGGCACCGCAAGCTTACGCCCACCGGGGCCTGCCGACTCTGCGTGGTAAAAATAGAGGGGCAGCGCGGCCTGATAACTTCGTGTTCCACCATGGTAAACGAAGGCATGGTAGTAACTGCCTTCGACAACGAGCTGGAGGAAGAACGGCGTTTTTTGCTGGCCTCGCTGCTTACCGAAGTACAGACCGGCAGTGACGACAGTCATCCCGACGAGCTGGCTGAACTTTGCAAGCGTTATAATCTGATTACTGATACGAATCAGCTGCGTTTGCCGGCTGCCACTGATGGTCTTTCGGCCTTACAGCGCGATTTCGGGCCGGCCGATCATTCCTCGCCCGTGCTCAGTTTTCGTCCCGATCGCTGCATATTGTGTTTCCGCTGTGTAAAAGCATGTTCCGAGGTGCAGGGCAAGTCGGTCATCTCGGTGCTGCAGCGCGGCAGCGACAGCCGCATTGCCGCCGGCAGCAGCGACTGGCGCAGCTCCGAATGCGATGGCTGCGGCGAATGCGTACAGCTCTGCCCCACCGGCGCGCTGGTTGAGAAAAATTTGGCTGGCGGCTACGCTGCCGCGCTGGCGACTGGTGCTGCCAGTGGTGCTGCCAGTGGTGCTGCCAGTGGTGCCGCCGGGGCAGGAGCCGAAACCGCCGCCGGCAATAAAGTCGGTAGTGGCACAGCCGCTTTGCCGCTTAAGCATGTGCGCACTACCTGTGCATACTGCGGTGTCGGCTGCCAGCTGGAGCTAACGGTAGCCAATAACCACATTCTGCGCGCCAGCGGCGTGGACGGCATACTGCCCAACGACGGCCGGCTCTGCGTAAAGGGGCGTTTCGGCTATGACTATGTGCACAGTCCGGAACGGTTGACCGTGCCGCTGATAAAAGAAAACGGCCGCTTCCGCGAGGCCGACTGGGAGGAAGCCCTGGAGTTTGCCGCTCAGGGTTTTCTGCACATCAAGCAGCAGTACGGGCCGGACGCGCTGGCCGGCTATTCCTCGGCAAAATGTACCAACGAAGATAATTATCTGTTCCAGAAACTGGTGCGCCTGTCCTTCGGTACCAATAACCTAGATTACTGTACCCGACTCTGCCACGCTTCCACCGTTACTGCCATGCTGCGCGCATTGGGTGACGGGGCGGCCACTAATTCTATTCAGGATTACGCCAAGGCCGCTTGCGTTCTGGTTATCGGCAATAACATGATCGAGACTCACCCGGTTACTGCCACCTGGCTTAAGCAGGGACTGGCGCAGGGCACCCGTCTGCTGGTCATCGATCCGCGCTGGACACCGCTGGCCGAGCAGGCCGACGTATGGCTGCAGCCGCGCCTGGGCACTGACGTGGCCCTGCTGAACGGCATGACGCGTATCGCCCTGCAGGAGGGCTGGATAGACCTTAAGTTTGTGGAAACACGGGTAAGCGGCGGGCTGGAAGCGCTGGAAGCCTTGCGTGTCGCTGTTGACCCGTACACGCCGGCTGAGGTGGAGCGTATCTGCGGAGTTACTGAAATATTACTGAATGAGGCGACCAGGCTGTATGCCACCGCGGAAAACTCGATTATTGCAACCGGCATGGGCATGAGCCAGCAGGTGATTGGTACCAATAATGTGTTTGCCTTGATTAACCTGATGCTGGCCACCGGACAGGTGGGGCGCGAAGGCGCGGGCATCAGTCCGCCGCGCGGGCAGAATAATGTGCAAGGCGCTACCGACATGGGCGCTTCGCCGATTTATTATCCGGGCTATATCCCGGCCAGCGATGAGGCCAACCGCGAACGCCTGGCCCGGCTGTGGGGCTACCCGGCGGCGGAGCTGCCCGGCAGCAAAGGCCTGTCCACCGTGGAGATCATGCAGGCGGCCGGCGAGGGCCGGGTACGCGGCTTGTATGTGCTGGGCGAAAACCCGCTGCATACCGATCCCAACCTGAACCACGTCGAAGAAGCTGTAGACCGGCTGGATTTTTTAGTGGTGCAGGATATTTTTATGACACCTACCGCCGAGCGGGCCGATGTAGTGTTTCCGGCCAGCAGCTTTGCCGAGAAGAACGGCACTTTTACCAATTCCGACCGGCGGGTACTGCGCGTGCGCAAAGCCCTGGAGCTTCCCGGGCAGGCCAGGCCCGACGCCTGGATCATTCAGGAGCTGGCCAAATACATGGAGCGGCCGATCGGTCCGGGCGGCACCCGGGCCCATTACGACGACAGCCAGGCTGTGTGGAACGAGATTCGCCAAGCCGCACCTATTGTGGCCGGCATCAGCTACCGGCGCATCGAACAGCAGGGCCTGCAATGGCCTTGCCCAAACGAGCAGCATCCTGGCCAGGGCACCCTTTTCCTGGAGCGCTTCAACACGGCCGATGGGTTGGCCAGGATATTCCCGGTAGCCTGGGCTTCCGGTGCCGAAGAAAGCGACAGCGAGTATCCGCTGCTGCTAAACACCGGCCGCATCCTCTACCACTACCACTCGGCCACCATGAGCCTGCGCAGCGCGGCCCTGTCCGAGTTTGCCGATCCCTCGTACATCCTCATGCACCCTGACGACTCCGCCCGCTTTGGCCTGGCCGACGGACAGCGCGTACAGGTGCTTTCGCGGCGCGGTCAGCTGGAGACCACCCTGCGGGTCGACGACGGCGTAAGTCCGGGCGAAACCTTCATGCCCTTCCATTACCCCGACGCTTTGGTAAACAAGCTGACCCGCGATGAGCTGGATCCCTCCAGCCGCATCGCCCCGCTAAAACTGAGTGCAGTGCGGGTAGTGGGGTTGTAGGAAGAGTGATTTATATATAACTAAAATTTTGTGTGCAGCGTTTGACAATCCCGGTGTTATGGCCTAATATTATCTTATGCTGAACATTGATATCATGGCGCTGGTTCGTTATTACAGTTCCTGGAGCAGTCCGGCACTGCTGATCACGCTGTTGCTTGCCGGATTCATGCTGTTGGTAGCGGAAGTGCTGCTGGCGCTGCTGCTGCGCCGGGCCCAGCCGATAGCTACCGAGCACAGGTCCGGTTTGGCTGCAGGGCTGCTTAAGCTGCTGCGCATCGCCCTGCGTTTCGGTCTGCCTTCGTTTTTTCTCTATATAATAAGGACAGGCGCAGAACCGGCTTTCCCCTACAATCTGTTGTATCATGGACCGCTATACACACTGCTTTTCTGCGGAGCGCTCGGGCTGCTCTATGCCCTGCTCGACCTTTTCGTGCCCCGGGAAAAAGCGTCAGCGGACGAAGCCGGGTCCAGGCTGGTATTTCAGCGTGTTTCACGGCGCGGCATTAAGACAGTTTTATTCTTCCTCGGATTTTCAGTGTTGCTTTGGCGCTCGCTGATGCTGTTGCCGGAAAGCCTGCAAGCATCGCCGCTGGTTTCCGCTGTAGTGATCGTTAACGGAATTTTTATCCTGATCGTACTGCTGCTGATAGTGCAACGGGTTATTGCCAGTGCCGAAAAACTTTTCGACCAGGCTGATAACCATGTCTGGATGCCCCTGCTGCTGCAGGCACTGGCCGTACCTGTGCGCATTCTGATCGTGGCACTGGCCATGGTTTGGTTGCGGCCGCTGCTGTCAGGATCGCCACAGCTTTTCAATCTGGTCGGACAGGCTGTCCAGCTGCTGTTCGCCACCGCGCTAGTCTTTTTCGCCTACCGTCTGGCGGAACTGGGCGGTCGCCGCCTCAGTGAGTACTCCGCAGAAGAGTCCAACCACCTGGACCGCACCCTGGTGGAAATGTTGCGAATGGTACTGCGTATCCTGATCCTGTCCATCGCGCTTTTTCTGGCGATCCGCATAATAACCGGCAAGCCGCTTACCACGCTGCTGGCCGGTTTGGGTATCGGCGGTCTTGCTGTGGCCCTGGCCGCCCAGGATACCCTGAAGAATTTCTTCGGCAGCATAATGATTTTGGTGGACAAACCCTTTGCTCTGGGTGAGCGCATACAGGTTGCCGAATATGACGGAGTCATCGAAGCGATCGGTTTCCGTAGCACCCGCATCCGAACGCTAACCGGTCATCAGGTGGTCATCCCCAACGATAAAATGGCAGCGGCTTCAGTAGAGAACATCGGCAGACGACCGCATATACGACGGCTTGTCAACATAGGGCTTACCTACAGTACCGGTCCGGAAAAAATGGAGCTGGCATTGGAT
>JAHIWF010000053.1 GCA_018815555.1 Spirochaetota bacterium
CAGGATTAGAACGAACAGCAAGCAAACAGTTTTGGCCACTGCGCTCCGGAGCACGACTCTGGCGGCAGGCGGCCTTTTTTTGGCCCTGGGCATTTTGGTGTCGTGCGCACCGCAGGGTGACAGCGCTCGGGATGCTGCCGGGCTAACGGCTAATGCCGAGGATGCAGCCGGCGCACTGGCTATGGCCAACACCGCCACGGCCGATGCCGTCAGCGCGGCCACCGACTACAAGCCCTGGATAGAAAGCGCCGTTCTGATTGCCCGCGAGGCGCTGCGCGATACGGTTATCGGCTCGGGTGTGGTGCAGGGCCATCAGGAAGCGGTACTGCGGGCACGCAGCGGCGGCATCATCCAGTTCGTCAATTTTGAGCTGGGCGACAAACTTGATACAGGCGCGGTGTTGATGACCCTTGATGATGGCATTCCGTCTTTGTCGCTGCGCCAGCTGCAGCAGCAGTACCAGGCGGCCCAGAGCGACTTGCGTGCCAAGGAAGATTTGTTCGCACAAGGCAATCTGTCGCAAAACCAGCTGACGCAGGCCAGGGCATCGCTGTCCGGGTTGGAAACTCAGCTGGCGCAGATTCAGCGCGAACTGGGCAATACGCGCATAACCACGCCGATAGCCGGCCAAATAGCCGAAAAGGCAGCCGGGCTGGTTGTGGGCGACCAGGTATCCCCCAACCAGGTTCTTGGCCGCATTGTTGACCTGTCGCGTCTGCGCGTCAGCATCGCGCTGGGTCAGCGGCAGGTATTTCTGGTGCGTAAAGGCCAGCTTGCCGAAATCCGTATTCCTACTACCACCGGTTCCATTCTCGCCAAGGGCGTTGTTCAGGCGGTGAGTGCCGGGGCCGACCAGCGCACCGGATCCTGGACGGCGGTTGTGGAATTTGCCAATCCGGCACCTGAACGCATCCGGGCCGGCCTTTCTGCCGAGGTGCGCATCAGCGACAATAAGGCCGACACCAGTCTGGTGGTGCCCGATGCCGCGCTGGTCTTCCGCGACGGCAAGTATTACGTATTTGTGGTAGACCCGAATGCACCTGAAGGGGTCCGGCTTAATGAAGTGCGACTTTTAGACCAGATCGGCGACCGGGTTGCCGTAGAAGCCCTTGATACCACTATAAATCTGGAAGGCGCGCGGGTTTTGGTCAGCGGACTGACCAGAGCCCAGAACAATTTGTAAAAAATATTCCCGTTCGCGGGCAGCGGCATTGCGCCGACAAGGAGACTTACCATGCATGATTCTGAAGACAGGAGCGGCAGCCCGAATCTGAACCGCAGTTTTTCGCTGGGCCGCTTTTCGGTAGAAAATCCGGTTCTGCTTACCATAATGATGTTTGCTATTTTGGCCCTGGGTATCATATCGACCATCCGTCTACCCCAGGAACAATTCGCCGAGGTACCCTTTTACTGGGTTAATGTTATCGTTCCTTATCCGGGAGTAGGGGCGCAGGATCTTGAAGCCTCGGTTACTGTGCCGGTAGAAAACGCCTTTCAGGGCATCAACAAACTGAAGGCCATTTCTTCCACCACCAGCGAAGGCCTTTCGGTGGTACGGGTGGAGTTTGACGACGGCATCAGTGCCGAGGAATTCCGCAGCCTCTTCCAGGACGCCCAGGCCCGCTTCAGCCAGGTGCGGCTGCCCGAAGGCATCCTGGACCCGGTGGTGGACGACTTCTCCAGCGCCGACTTTCTGCCGGTGGTGGAGGTAATTGTAAGCGGCGACCAGCCCTACGAAACCCTGCGCGCCGATGCCCGCAAACTGCGCGACCGCCTGCTGCGCATTGCCGATGTGGCTGATGTGGAACTGGTAGGCGCGCGCGACCGCGAAATCCGCATAGCCGTAGACCCGACCAGACTGGCCGCCCTGGGAATGACCACCGGCGAGGTGCTGCGCGCCGTAGGCGACCAAAACCAGTCGATACCCGGCGGTACCCTGCTCAGCGGCAGCCGCGAATTCCTCTTGCGCATTCTGGGCAGTGTGGAGAGCGTCGGCGATTTCGGCGACATCATCGTGCGCCGCAGTAGCGACAGTGGCGGCATGGTGCGGGTACAGGACATAGCCAAAGTAGTAGACGGTTTCGACAACAACGCGGCCAAGACCCGCTTTAATGGTGAAGAAGCCATCAGCCTGCGCGTTACCAAGGTGCCGCGCGGTTCAAGTGTGGGCGTGGTAGAAGGCACCCGGGCCATACTGGCCGAGGCCGAAGGCGACCAGAGCAATCTGGCGCTCAGCAGCGGCGTGTCCGCCAGTATTTTTAATGATTCTACTGTACAGATTTCCTCCAGCCTGTCGG
Organism: Spirochaetota bacterium; assembly: GCA_018815555.1. GTDB lineage: Bacteria > Spirochaetota > Spirochaetia > Treponematales > UBA12059 > UBA12059. The sequence continues at coordinate 2,298 of JAHIWF010000053.1, forward strand.
TACTGGTCAGCAATGCCGCCGTCGGCCTGGTGCTGCTGGTCATTATATTGTGGATCTTTGTGGGGCTCAGGAACGCCCTGATTACCGCCCTGGGCATCCCGGTTACTTTCGCGCTTACCTTTATGGTGCTGGAAGCCCTGGGCGAAACCATCAATACCAACACCCTCTTCGGGCTGGTGCTGGTGCTTGGTCTTATTGTGGACCATGGCATCGTGATTGTGGAAAACTCCTACCGGCTGCAGCAGACTGGCCTTAAGCGCCATCTGGCCGCCATCACCGGTACCGACCAGGTAGTCTGGCCGGTAATAGCAGCGACCGCCACCACCGTGGCCGCCTTCCTGCCGCTGATGCTGATACCCGGCACCATCGGAAAATTCCTGCGGGTAATTCCGCTTACCGTGACCATAGCACTTATCGTCTCTACCTTCGAGGCTCTGATCTTCCTGCCCAGCCATTTTGCCGACTGGGGCAAGGAAAAGCCGCGCAAAGCCGGGCAGCGCGAGCCGGGCCAGTGGTTCGACCGTATTCAGTCCTGGTACAGCAGAGTAATCACCAAGGCCTATAAAAAACGCGCCGTGGTGCTTACAGTAGCTGTAGCCATAATGGCCGGCAGCTTTGCCCTGGTAGGTACCCTGCGCCAGGATCTTTTTGCTGCCGAAGATTTCTCCTACTTCAGCATCGACATAACCATGCCGACCGGTACCGCCATCGACCGCACTGACCGGATAGTGCGCGACTTCGAACGCATTCTGGTGCCGCTGGTAGGCCAGGGCGAAGTAGCGGCCATCCGCAGCACCAGCGGTACTTCCGGCGGCGTGGGCAGCGGCAGTTCCGGCCGCAGCGCCCAGATTATTGTTGATCTACTGGAGCAGGACGAAGGCCGCAGCCGTTCTATCGACGCGATAATAGCGGACATTCAGTCGCGCGCCTGGAACATTGCCGGAACCGAGCAGATACTGTACCAGAAAGCCCAGAACGGACCGCCGGTTTCCACCGCGCTCAGCTACCGGGTAAACGGCGACATTCTGGAAGATATCCAGGCTGTGTCGCGGCGCCTGCAGGATTTCCTGCGGAGCCAGGATGGCGTGTTCAATATTGTGGACGATGCAACGCCAGGCAGCCCGGAACTGCAGATACGGCTAAACAGCGAGCGGGCCAGCGCTCTTGGTGTAAGCGTTGCCAGCCTTGGAAATTTCCTGCGCGCCAGGTTCGGCGGCATACCACTGGGAACCTGGTTCGAAAACAACGAGGAAGTGCAGGTGCTGCTAAGTTTCGGCGAGACTGAAGGCTACGACGCCCTGGAGCAATCCTTCATACCCACCGATGACGGCCGCATGGTGCCCTTCTCCAGCGTGGCCCAGGTAGTGCCCGCCTCCTCACTGGGCAGCATCCGCCGGGTGGACGGTAAACGTGAAATTACCATAACAGCCGATGCCGATGGGGAGCTGGACCTGCGGCCGGTAAACACCGCCGTGGCAGCCCTCTGGGCCGACAACCTGTCCGCAGCCTACCCCGGCGTTAGCTTTTCCTCCGGCGGCAGCCTGGGCGACTTCAGCAATCTACTGGTGGAAATACTGCGGGTCTTTTTACTAGGCATCTTTCTTATCTACCTGATACTGGGAGCCCAGTTTAAATCCTACAGCCAGCCCTTCCTGATTCTTCTCTCCATCCCCTTCGCCTTCGTTGGCGTAATACTCTACCTCTGGGCCAGTGGCACACCCTTTTCCACTACCGTGCTCTACGCCGGAGTAGCCCTGGCCGGTATTGCCGTCAACGACGCCATCGTACTCATTTCGTTCGTGAACGAACTGCGGGCCGAAGGCAAATCGGTCGCCGAAGCCGTGACCACAGCGGCCACTACCCGCTTGCGCCCCATCCTGCTCACCAGCCTTACCACCATCGCCGGCCTGCTGCCTACCGCACTGGGCCTGGGCGGCGTATCCGTGGTCTGGGGCCCTATGGCCAGCACCATCCTCTTCGGCCTGGTTTTCTCCACCCTTACCGCCCTGATCATCATTCCAATGCTATACGGAATCCTGTATGACAAAAGCTCCCGCGACCAGCGCCGGGCAACCAGACTGGCAAGGAAAGAAATCGTGAATACTTCATTAAACGCTGAATCCAATGCAGCCGGCAGCACCGGCACGGTCACAGCCAAGTTGGCATCCGGACCAGCGCTGCCGGCCTTGCTCATTCTGGCCGGACTTGGCCTGGCCACCCTGTTAAACCCCTCAGCCGCCTACGCCCAGCGTTACCCATCCATGGCTGCCACCCAAATCCCGGCCGTAAATGACAGCAGCGCCGGAACCGGCACAGAAACGAATGTCAGCCAGGACCCGGACTACCAGGCCCTGCGCCGCTTTGCCTCTGAATGGCAGCCGCTGGCAGCCGGCCCGGCCCTCAGCGTGCAGGAAAGCGCAATCCGCGACATTCTGGACCGCAACGCCTCCAGCCTAAACGCCCTGAATACCGCGATAGCCATAGCCCAGGCCAACCTGGACCGCACCAGAGCCTTTCTTCTGCCCGGAGTGGCCCTGAACCCGCCCGATGTGGCCAGCCGCAGCCCGCTATTCAGCCTGTCCTTCGCACCAGCCAGCGATAGCAGTGGAGCTTTCGGAGCCACCATCACAACCCCGGAAACGCTTACCGCCCAGAGCGGCGGCGGCCTCAGCATAAGCCAGGCCCTGCCGACCGCCGGCACAGTCCGCTTGACCGCCGGCGGCTCCCTGTCCCTGGCTAGCCGCGACTCCGAACAGACCTGGGGCGCTGGCGGTTTCGCCGGACTCAGCCTGGACCAGCCGCTCTTCCAGGGCTTGGGCATACTGCGCCTGGACCATACTAAAAACAACCTGCGCAAAGCTACCCTGGAAGTAGAAGGAACCATGGCTGCCCGTCAGTCGGCCCTGCAGGCCCTTAGCCGGCAGGTACTGCGACTGCTAACTACCAAAATCAATTTGCAGGAAAGCCGCTGGACGCTGGCCGAGCAGGCCGTACTGGCCGAGCAAAGCCTGGCCCAGATAGGCCGCGACCTGAGCGGCGGAGCAGCCAGCCAAGCCGATCTGCGCCGCCAGCTGCTGGCCAGCGACGCGCTCAACCAGTCAGTCGCCGACCTGGACAGCGAGCTGGCCAAACTGGACAGCAGCCTGCGCAGCCTGGGCGGAGCAGAACTGTTGCAACTAGCTGCAGCCACCCCTTCCCCCGCTGTACCGCCACTAGCCGAAACCATCAGCCAGTTGGAGGCGGCCCTGAGAGACAACACCAAACTGGCTGCCTGGTATGCCGCAGACGACAGCTGGCAGACAGCCTGGCGCGCCCTAGAACAGGCCCGTCTCGACACCTTGTTGGGCACCGCTGCGGACGCCCCTCGCCTCGGCTTGTCTTTTAATCTTATTCCTAAAGCCAGCAGCGGACTGGACAGCGCCGCGGATGCTTTCAAAGAGCTGGTCGATCCGGACAAAACATCCTGGCAGCTATCCGCCACCTTCCAGGCCTCCGACCTTGGTCTACGCACCCGCAAAAACACCAACGCCATCTTGGCCGCCCGCAACAGCCAGGCTGC
>JAHIWF010000390.1 GCA_018815555.1 Spirochaetota bacterium
CCGGGCTATGTCGGCGATGATGGCCATGGCCAGAATGCCAGTGATGGCGGAGGGGATAGTCTGGATCAGAATTACCAACCAGCCCCAGATGAGCGTCGGAATATAAGGCACCAGCCCGGTAAGGCCAAGCAGGGCAAACACTAGTGCCTGTACGGCAAAGCCTAGTACCATTAGCCTCTTTTTACCATGGCGGCGAGCGCCGGCGATAACCAGCGGATACAGTGCAAAGCTGGCCACAAACATTACCGCCATCAGGGTAAAAGCCATGTTTTCCGGCAAGCCCATTAGTACCGTTACGTAATAAATTATTCCGATCTCCAGAAAAGCATTAGCGGCATAATAGGCAAATTGGCCAAAAAGCACATAGCGAAAATCGCGGTTACCTAAAGCTCCGCCAAGCGACTTGAACAGACCGTCTTTGGAAACCACCGGCCGGCAATAACGGCGCTCGTCGATAAACAAAACCGGTAGCAACATGGCTGCAAGGCCGATCAGCGCAAAAATGGTGACTACGGACACAAAAGCCGGTGCCGCTGCCATGCCGGTCTTCTGAAACAGTTCTTTGAGCCCGTAAACGCTGTTTCCCAAAAAAAAGCCCAGTGCCCAGGTTACCGAAGTCAAAGTGGCCAGCAACAAGCGCTGATCGGCGGTATGCCCAAGATCAGCTATCAGAGCGCCGTAGGGTATGGTATAGATGGTCATGAACAGGTAAAAGGCCAACAACATGATGGCCAGCCAGATACCGTTCAGCCAGGACTCCCCTGCCACTGGCGGCATAAATACCAGCACCGAAAACAAGGCAGACGGCAGTGCGCCAAGCAGCAAAAACAAGCGACGGCGACCAAATCGGTTTTTCGAGCGGTCGGAGGCCACTGCGATCAAGGGATCGGTAATAGCATCAAAAATGCGGCCGGCGAAGCCGGACAAGCCTACAATGGTAAGCACACCGATTATAACTCCCTGAAATATCCGTATTGGAAACACTGGCTGGCCAGCAACATCCGGAGGGAAGTAAAAATAATTCACCAGATTTGCCACCGAAAATGACACCAGGCTCCAGCCGAACTGGCCAAGGGCAAACATGAGAGCCTTCCAGCGTGGCAACTTCTGCACAACATAGCTCATTTTATCTCCTCCACCGCCGGCAGCCGCCGATCCTTGATCAGTCTTGCGTACCAGTAGCCAGAATCCTTTACCAGCCGCGTCTGCGTCTGGTAATCCACCCGCACCAGGCCAAAACGCCGATCGTAACCTTCAGCCCACTCAAAGTTGTCCAGCAGGCTCCAGACAAAGTATCCACGCACCCTAGCACCTTCGGCCATGGCTGCCTGCAACGACTGCAGATAATCATGCAGGAACTGTATTCTGCGCCGGTCATGCACCGCCGGGCCGTCCGGACCCTCTTCTACTGTATCACTGAAAGCCGCCCCATTTTCGGTAATATAAATATCCGGATTGTTATACTCGTCTTTCAGCAGGCGGGCAAGGTCACCCAGGCCCTGCGGGTACACTTCCCAGCCCATGGCTGTAGTCTGCGCTTCTGGCCGGTCCAGTTCCGGGCGGCCGGCATCCTTGCCGCTCACCCAGAACTTAAGCAGAGGGACCCACCAGGCATGCCGGGCTTTTTCACGGCTATAATAATTTAACCCAACAAAGTCCAGCGGCGCGCTGATACAGTTCATGTCACCGTTTTGCAGCTTGGGGGCCAGCCGGCCAATTCTGTTCATCAACTCAGCCGGATATTCTCCGTGCAGCACTGGATCCAGTGTAATGCGGTTCATGAACTGGTCCGCCAACAAGGCAGCACCGGCGTCGCGCGCAGCTGCTGTTTCCGGTACAAGCCCAGTATAACTCAGCGCCAGTCCAACCTTAGCATCGCCGCTGGCCGCCCGTATTGCCGTCACTGCCTTGCCATGCGCCAGCAGCAGATTATGCATAACAGTAAAATAAGCCCAGGGCCGTTTAAGACCGGGTGCGTGTGATCCGAAAAAGTGACCAAAAGCGCTGAACTCAAAAGGCTCGTTAACGGTAATCCAGTTTTTTACACGATCGCCCAGCGCCTGCACCACCAGCGCGGCATAGTCGGCAAAATAATCCGCACAATCACGTTGAAGAAAACCGCCCGCATCCAGCTGCAAAACCAAGGGCAGGTCCCAGTGAAACAATGTGTAAAAAGGCTGAATCCCAGCCTCCAATAAGGCATCGGTCAGCTTGGAATAAAAATCCAGGCCGGCCCGGTTGACCCTGCCCCGCCCCTCCGGCAACACCCGCGGCCAGGAAATAGACCCGCGATACGCCTGCAGCCCCAACTGCCGCATAATTGCCACGTCTGCAGCATAGCGGTGATAATGGTCGCAGGCTAAAAGCGGGGTATCAGCATTCCTGATACGCCCTGGGCGCCCGGCAAAAGCATCCCAAATCGACTCGCCTTTGCCGTCTTCGCGGGCGGCACCTTCGATCTGACAGGCAGCCGTGGCTGCTCCAAACAATAAATCAGCAGGAAAGGCATTATCTACAGTAATTTCTGACATGAAACGAGCTCCTTGGTTCTACCCGCAGTACTGAGAATCGATACTTCAGAATTTAGGAATCAGGAAACTGTAATACTGTTTTTAGTTTCCTGCAAGTATTAATTCAGAAAAAAACAAGATGACCTTTATCTGCTTATGGGCTATAATTGCAGACCAGCTTGTAAAATAATGCAAATCTTATCAGCCATTAGCTTAGCTTATATTTTGGAGGAAGATGGAACATGACAGTTCTCGAGCGTATCAAAGAAGCGGCTATCCTCGAGTTTGATGACAAGGGGGTACGCTTTACAATGGATGATATTGCTCGCCGCCTTACCATCAGCAAGAAAACGTTGTACATCCACATCCGCGATAAAGAAAAACTGCTGGAAATGATTGTTGATGATGCCTGGAAAAGCATCAAGGAGCAGGAAGCTGAAATCACAAGCAATCCAAGCATTGATTCACTGCAGAAATTCTGTTCAGTGGTTGCAATTATGCCGCATTTTGGAGTATCGGTAGATTACGCCAAAGTCCGGGAACTGGAAGAACAATATCCTGCGCTAAAAAAGCGTATCGAAGCCCACCTGGATGCCGACTGGGACATTACCATGGGCCTGTATCAGGAAGCAGTCATAGCCGGGCTTGTACGTAGAATAGATATTGAACTGCTACGCCAGATACTGTACTCATATCTCAGCCAGCTGCTTGGTGACGATTTCCTCGCCAGAACCGGCCGCAGCTACCAGGCCGCAGTCCTGGATGCCCTTGACCTGCTTCTGGATGGACTGCGAATCCGCTAAACAAGGCAGAACACCACTAGTATATCAGTAATAAGAAAAAATTATTCCTTGCGTGCAGCACAAGTCTCTGCTACCATTATAGTTGCATCTTACTTAAGGAGACAACATGGGAAAGAATAAAAAACGCACAGGTATTTCCCGGATTGTCGGACTGGCGATCATTGCCATCGCGCTGGTCATCTTTACCGCATTTTCCCTGATTATTTCTGGTATAGTACGAACCGCCCTGCAGCAGGAGGCAGAATATAGTCTGATTGGCCAGACCAGACTAATGGTGGACGGGCTGGAATCAGAAATTCGCTTTCTGAACTCACAAATTCTCGCCTATTCCTATAACCCTATTCTGCTCGAGGATCTTGAAACCCGTAAATTTACGAGGTCGGCCGATCTTGCGGCAAAACTTTTTTCCAGTTCGAGCTATCTGGATAATGTGGTTCTTATCGACGGCGAAGGTAGAATCGTGGCCGATGCCCGCGGCACATCACGGTTTAACCCCCTAAGCTTTGACTTTTTCAAAAATACCATCAGCGGCGGCACGCTGCTGCATAGTGACCAGTTTGCCATTGCTTCTCCCTTCGACGGCCTGCCAGCGCTGTCTTTCTCGGTGCCGATTTTTGGTTCTGACTATGTTACCGTCCGCGGTGTTATTGTGGTTGTTTTCAGCCTAAAGCGTTTCTCAGACCGTTACATCATGGCGCGCAAAATTATAGAAGAAGGCCTGCCTCTGGCTTTTGACACTAAAGGCACCCAGATAATTCATCCGACAACTGAACTATTATTCACCGACATCAAGGGCGAATCCTATGTGCAGACCATTCTGCAAGCTGAAGCATCCGAGGGTAATTTCGATTTTGAGCTAGATGGACAGCAGCAGGTCCTGGCCTGGCAGCGTTTCACCTCACTGCCTTGGTTTATGGTTTTTTCAGTACCAAAATCGGCGCTGTACAGCCTGGCCGATCAGGTTGCCCTGTATATTGGCGTGCTTGGGCTGGTCTCCACCTTGCTGCTTACCCTGCTGATGTCTTTCATGATGCGCCGGCTGCTTATAAAACGCCTGATTTCTTTCGAAAAGACAATGCAGATAGCCGCCAGTGGTGATTTAACTGTTACCGCTGCGGCCAGCGGCAATGATGAAATTACCGGCATGATAGAAGG
>JAHIWF010000391.1 GCA_018815555.1 Spirochaetota bacterium
ATACAAAGAAGCCTTTGTCTCATTCTCGAAAAACGCCCGCCTGTTCCTGCTGGGCAACTTCATGCTGGGCATCGGCAACAATCTGGTGCAGCTGCTTCTAAACCTGTACATGAAGAACCTGGGTATCGGCGAAAACGATATAGGCACGGTGCTGGCCATGCGTGCACTCGGCTCCTTTCTCATCGCGCTGCCGGCCAGCTTTATCGTAGCGCGCCTTAATTCACGCCTTCTGCTGATGGGTGCAACCGTGCTTACCGCCAGTGCCTTCGCCGCTCAGGGCCTGTTTACCGCCTTCGGGCCGCTGGCTTCCAGTGTCTTCCTTTCCGGCGCCTTCTCGTCGATGTACCAGGTAGCCGCCGGCCCCTTCTTTATGAAAAACTCCGGCGAAAAAGAACGCATCCACCTGTTTTCGCTGAACGGCGCTCTGGGCATGGGCACCGGAGTATTGGGCTCGCTGTTCGGCGGGCTGTTCAAAGAGGCGGTGTTCAGCTTTACCGGCAACGAAGCCCTGGCCTACCGGCTGGCCCTGGCGCTTGGCGGCGCCTTTGTGCTGGTGGCAATAATTCCTTTCAGCGGCATCAAAGACGGCGATGCCAACCCCGGCCAGCTGAACGGCAGCCCGGCCCCGAAGCAGCGCGTACCCCTGGGAAAGATAAATGTCTGGCTGTATGTGAAGTTGCTGCTGCCCGGCTTTTTTGTGGGCATGGGCGCCGGACTGACTGTGCCCTACCTGAATCTGTATTTTAAAAACGAGTTCAATCTGGGTGATAGTCTGATTGGTGTGATATTTGCCGCCGGCCAGGTGGTCACCTTTTTAGGCATGGTATCCGGACCTCCCATAGCCAAGCGGCTGGGTAAAGAACGGGCTATTTTCTGGACACAGGCCATCTCTGTGCCCTTTATTCTGGTGCTTACCTACCTGCGCTGGCTGCCGCTGGTGCTGCTGGCCTTCCTGATGCGCCAGGCCCTGATGAACATGAGCTCGCCGATTTCCGAAAATTTTACGCTGGAACAGATCCCGCCACAGCAACAGCACTTCATGAATGCCTGCAAGATGCTCAACTGGACCGGATCGTGGATGGTGTCGGCCAAAATATCCGGCTGGCTGATAGCCACCAGAGGCTTCGCACCCAGCTTTACCCTGACTGCTTTGCTCTACACCCTGTCCAGTGTGCTTTTCTGGCTATTCTTCCTGAACCGCCGAAAAGCAGTATCAGCCAAGCGCTAAAAACGGCTCTAGCACATTGAAATTCAATAAAAAAAAGCCTATATTGACTATGCAAACAGCCTTTTCGTATCTTTTAGCTGTTACATTTTTTTCCCTCCCTGGAGGTTTTCATGCTTCGCTTCCGGCCCATACTGTTGCCTATGCTTTTGCTGCTAAGCGCAGCCATTCTGGGTTCCTGCGCCACCACCCGCGCCAATCAGCTGCTGGCCAGCCAGTTCAGCGATGTGGAAAAGGCTAACCGGCTGTTCCTGGACGGCCTGGCGCAATACAACCATGAGCTGGTGGAGAACGACAATCTAAAAGCCATCCCAACCATACGGACCCGCTTTACCGATACCCTGGCTCTCGACCCGGAGCATCCCCAGGCCCAGGAATATCTCGACGAACTTAATACTCTGGCCGCCAACCGGTTTACAGCCCATGTAGATCTGGCTTGGGAGCTTTCGCGTAAAGAAGTGCGCGAAGGACATGAAGACTATCTGATGCTGCTGAATCTGAAACTGGCTGCCGACATCAAGCCACTGCATCCTAAGGTTCTGATCATGAAAATATCCACTAATAAAGTGCGCAAGGCCCAAATACTGTTGCTAGAAGAGCAGCTTGAACCGGCCCGCCATGCAGTGTTGGCCGAAAAAGAGCAGCGCCGGGTAGCCGCACCACTAGCAGCCATGAACAAGCTTTTAGCCGAACTGGAGGCCATCGACCCGGACAACCGGCTGGCCTCGGAGAACCGCCAACGCATAGATCTGCACATCGCCACCCTGGTTCAGACAGATGTCCGTCAGGCCGATCAGGCACTGTCGGAAAACCGCTTCGCCGAGGCCGAAGCCAGCTTGATGAAGGCCGAACGCAGCGTACTGGCCATCAGCCGCGAAAAAAACCAGGAAATCGAAGACCGCAAATATAGCCTATACTTTAACTGGGCCAGCGATCAATTTTCCGCCAAGCGCTACCAGACTGCCACCGAAAAAGTAAATCTGGCGCTGGCCGTACGCGAAACCTCGGAGGCACTGAATCTGCGGCGTCAGATCAACCAGGCCGCATCAGTACGCAATTACGACGACGAAATCGACGAGATACTGCAATCGGTAGATGCGCTCATCCAGCGCGGCAACCTAACAGCCGCCTGGCAATCCATCAATACCAATGCAGCCCGCCTCCGCGTTACCGCCAACCGCAACCGGCTGCTGGCCCGACGCAGCACCATCAACGAAAAAATAGCGGCCCTGTATACGCAGGGCGTGCAACTGTACAATGAAGAAGATTACGAGGCCGCCCGCGCTAAATTGCTGGTGGTGGTACAGATAAATCCGGAATACGAGCAGGCTCAGGCTTATCTTACCCGCCTGAATACCAAGCTGCGGGCCTTAAGCGGCCAGTAACAGGAGAAACTACATGACCAGACGTCTACTCGTTCTGCGTATACTGGATGCACTGACCGGCCTTACACTGCTGGCCTGGTGGCTGCTGCCCCTGCTGCCCGCCTTTTCAGGCAAAGCGGCCAATACAATCAGCCAGACCATAGCCCCCTATCAGCTGCCGCTGCATTGGCTTAGGGTATTCCCGGGCCAGAGTCTGGGCATATTCCTGTTTGCCCTCTGGCTGCTGCCATTATATACAGCCTGGAAACTGGCTGCCCTCATTATCGGAAACCGGATGAAAGTATTCGGCCAGCCCGAGGCTGTACTCAGCTCAATATTGCGCATTGTTTTTTCGATTATTCCAGTGCTGGCGGCAATACTTCCGGTACTGAAGCTGTCAGAAGACCCGGCCTATTTCGCAGCACTGCCGCTGACCGGCCTGATCGGTACGGCTGTTGTCCTGCTGCTGCATTTTACCGCTACCATCCTTTTTCTGCGCCAACTGAATGGACGCAGCCCGGCCTACCGTGAATACCGCCGGTATCAGAGCACCTTACTGGTACCGGCTATGAAAGATGCTAAAACCGGCAAGACCATCAAACAAGCGTCTATCCTGGATCTGCTGCAGCGCATCCGTACCAAACTGTTTTTTGCCTTCGTCGGCGTTATAGCCCTCATCCTGGTTACATTAAGCCTGCTGCTGCTGAACAATTACCGTGCCACCATCCTGAGTGCGGTAAGCGACGGAGCAGTGTCGCGGGTTGACCAGGCGGCCACGAGCTACCGGGTCAACCTGGGCGACTATCTGGCCATGGATGAATACCTGCGACGGCAAATAGAGCTAAACAGCGATGCCGAGTTTGCCTGGGACGAGCTGACCATCTACAGCAGCCTGCGACAGACCGTATACCTGAACGAAGCGCTGCCGGCCGGAACGGCTTTCGAGGCAGAATTCTCCTCGCTGGAACCGGGCACCCGCTACCCCAATGTGGAAATTCTTGACGCAGCCCTACTAGCACCCTGGTTTGCCGAAGCCGCCGCCGGCCAGAGTCTGTCGCGTGTAATTAATGAAGAAACCGGCTACATCAGTTTTGCCGCCGCCATTACTAAAACCGATTTCGTCCGGCAGGGCACCGAGCGCATCGCCAAAGAACGCCTCTTGGGACTGGTACTGATGCACTACGACAACGACGTAATCATGCGCCCCTACTTCCGTACCCGCAATCTGGTATATGCGCTTACCGCACTATTTCTGTACCTTTCAGTGCTGCTAACCTGGCTGGTAGGCAATTACATCGTAAACCCGCTCTTGTTCCTGCGTATGAATGTACGCAAGATCTCCGATACTCTTACCACCATGATACGCGGCACCTCGCGAATTTCTTCATCAGCGCTGGTTTATAATGACTATGTGAACAGTAAAGATGAAATCAAGTCGCTGTCCTGCGAGATCAGCGATATGGTTACCGTAATCCGCGGCATCATCCCCTACATCTCCGCCTCCACCCTCAAGCAGGCCGAGAGCGGCAGCACCTCCAGCGTAAAAAAAGATCTCTGCTTCCTGTTCACCGACATCCGCGGCTTTACCACCCTCTGCGAAGGCCTGGCTCCCGAAGACGTAGTAAACGTGCTGAACCGCTACCTGGACCTGGAGGCCGAAATAATCCTTTCTAATCACGGAGACATAGACAAGTTTGTGGGTGACGAGCTGATGGCTTTCTTTGAAGGCCCGGAAAAAGAAATAAACGCCTGCCGGGCAGCCATGCAGATCTGCCAGGCCATGAACGACGAAGCCAAAAAACGCAGCGCCGAAGGCCTGCCGGTGGTAAAAATCGGCATCGGCATTAACACCGGCGAAGTGGTTTTCGGTTCGGTCGGCGCGCGCGACCGCATGGACTTTACCTCCATCGGTGACACCGTAAACCTGGCCGCCCGTCTGGAAGGCGCCAACAAAGCCTACGGTACCCGTTCGCTGATATCCGAAGCGGTCTACAATAAAGTTAAAGAAAACTTCCTTTGTCGCGAGATAGACCTGATTACCGTTAAAGGCAAAAACCAGCCGGTACGCATCTACGAAATCCTGGCCGAAACCAGCCAGGCCGGCAAAGCCCAACTTGCCCTGGCACCAGCCTTTGAGAAGGGCCTGGCCTTGTACCGCCGCCGCGACTGGGAAAAAGCCAACACAGTCTTTGCCAAATGCGCCGAAAAACTGGACGATGAAGCCTCGAAAGTGTACATCGACCGGGTAAAACATTTTGCCGAACGCGAGCCGGAAGAAAGCTGGGACGGGGTGTTCCGGATGACGGTGAAGTGACCGGGGGGGCAAAGCAGAACAGTTGCCTGATTATGTCAATTCCATATTAGCACACTCATAATTTCTGCTGTTTAATATACTCTTTCGGTGTCATGCCACTGTGCTGCTTAAAGGCTGAATAAAAGGCCGACGAGGAACTAAATCCACATTCGAAGGCGATAGCCACAAGTGTATAATCGGGGTATCGATTTTCGGCCAGGGCTTTCTGGACTTCCTGCACCCTCCAGCCATTGATAAAGCTATAAAATTTTTCGCCGGCGGCTTGGTTTATTACCTGGGACACATAATGCCGGCTTACAGCAAGCTGGCCGGCCAGGTCGCTTAGACTCAGTTCAGGATTCAGGTAACTTTTTTGTTCCTTCAGGTGGGCAAGCAGCTTATGGTGCAATTGCTGCAGCTCGGCCTCCGGGATTAATGATTTGCGATATTTAGAGCTGTCGGGCTCCGCCTCCCCGGTATCTTTTTCTGCTGGTTCCTCTGCAGGCACCGGCTGCTGCTCGTGCGAATAAAAAGAGAAAAAGAACACAAATATCACGAGAGGAACAACCCGCAGCGCGCTGGTGGCCGTCATGAAGCCTGGCGGGACCAGCGCAGGGGAATTAAAAACCAATTGCCGCAGGGCGAGCAGAACCAGGTGGGCACTAAACAGAATCACATACGATAGCGTCAGCCAGCGCAGCCAGGAAAGAGTATTGCGGAAGCTGATATGCGAATACAGTTCCGGAACCCGCCGAATATGCTGGTGGATCAAGCGTAACGCTAGCATGGAATACACAACCCGCGACACAAGAGCTCCGGCCTCGCGCAGTACGGCAGGATTAACAACAAGCCCGGAGAGCACAGGCAACTGGCCGGAGACAGCCGGCGGAAGCGTACTAGGATTGGGGAAGACGCTAGGCAGGATAGCGGCCAGTAGAAACCAGAAAACAAAGGGCAGAAAATGACAGCCTGCCGCCGCGGTACTGAGCTGCCGCTGTCCGCTGGCGGCCCGTGCATACAGCCACAGCACCGGACCAATCAAATAATACGAGGCGCGGAAAGCGGAAAACAATAAGACACTCAAAAACAGGGGCTCGAAGGGGCGACGCATGATATTGTCGGCCAGCCCCAGAGCAAAAACTAGCAGAACCGCAATCGCCCAGCGCTTGACGGAACTCTGCCTATACGTTCCGGTTGCATTCTGCCTAAAGAGAATTGTAATGGACCCGGAGAGTGCCCAGGCTACTCCCATTGCTAAAAGTATGTCGAAAACCGGCACCTACGACTCCTTTTCTCCTGTTCGGTCGGCTCATAGTAATACATGTCGGATTTTCTTCCAAGCCGACCGGCTGGGAGGTTTTCACCGGCTGCGGTTTCTATATTTAGTCCATACAACCGAGTATCCCGGAAATACCAAAGGAGTTTCAGATGACCAATACAAAGTCTATGCCAATCGCCTTAATCAAAGCCGTCTGCCTGATGCTAGCCTTGCTGACAATGCAATCTTGTTTTGGATTGCCTTCTAGTTATAGCGCACAGCCCGGCAATGCTGCGAAATTAATGGATGTACACGGTGCGGGAGCCCAACGCAGCGATCCAAAGACAGGGGATCCAGCCGAATATGCTGGTGGGCACGGCCCGCAAGGTGATGTTGTGCGCATATACAATGCGGCCAGAGCAGTAAGAAGCTTGGCTGAAGGTCCGGATGGATATCCAGTAGTGGATACAAATCAAGTGCTTTTTTACGACAACACGACAGAAACCGGACAGCCGGCGGCCGGAGCGGATTTTTTTGGCCAGGATGCCCATTATAGCGGAAATACACCAGGCTACATCGACAACGGTGACAGCACGGTTACCGATATAGTTACCGGCCTGACCTGGCAGCAGGATCCGGGAGCCAAAATCAGCTGGTCCCAGGCTGCACAAAAAGTGGCGCAGGCTAACGCAGTAAAGTTGGCCGGCTATACGGACTGGCGACTGCCTACGATTAAAGAACTCTATTCGCTTATCGACTTTTCCGGCCTGGATGTTTCGCCAGAAGCCAATCAAAGCAGCAACGACACCATACCGTTTATCGATCCTGATTACTTTACATTCAGCTATGGCGATACCTCGACCGGCGATCGCATAATCGATTCGCAGTTTATTTCCGCCACCGAATATGTATCGACAACCATGGGCGGCAATCGCACCGCTTTCGGTGTCAATTTTGCCGATGGCCGTATAAAGGGGTATCCGATAGGCACTACTGTTGGTGGCGCAAAGACATTTTATGTGCTGCTGGTACGCGGTAATTCGGATTACGGCAAAAACAATTTTGTGGACAATGGCGATGGCACCGTCAGCGATCTGGCTACCGGTTTGATGTGGCTGCAGGATGATGTGCTTAATGTAAACTGGCAACAGGCACTGGCCTGGGCCGAAAATCTAGAATACGCAGGATACGCGGACTGGCGCTTGCCGAATGCCAAGGAACTTCAGAGCATTGTTGACTACAGTCGCTCACCGGCAACATCAGATTCACCGGCCATCGATCCGGTATTTAGCTGCAGCGAGATAAGCGACGAAGGCGGCCGCCACAATTACGCATTTTATTGGACAGGTACCACACACGCCTCTTCTGCCGCCCGGGTCTCCGGCAAGGCAGCCGTATATGTAAGTTTCGGCGAGGCATTGGGCTTCTTTTCCGCTCCGGGCGGATCCGGCCCTCAGGCTGGATTAGCTCCACCGCAGGGCCTGCCGGCGGCACTTCCATAAACCAGCAGCTGTCGGCGCTTTTTTGGGGTCAGATCCCACTTCGCTGGAGTCTGACCCTCCGGTAAAAACTGTTTTACATCTTCAGTTGTCGGCAAACAGCTTCCGGCTGCCTTACGCGCAAGGGGCAGAGCGGAAAGGCGCCGGACCGCCTCATGTATAGTACTGCTCCGCCAGGAGACGCCGCTGGCTTCATGGTCCGCGCGGCAGCGCGGGGCGGGCCGGGATGCGCCAAACAAAAAAACCTACTGCTTAAGCTTTGGCTAGTTCCTCGAAGCTTGTACATATCCCAAAAAACTTCCCACTCAGCAAACCAGAGCATATTTAGGCATATAGTTGAGCTTCTTGCTCCCGGGAGTAATTGTTTTCTTGAGCCAAATCATATTCTCATCTAGAGTTAGCTGGCATTTCGAAAGAAACGGTCGGCACTCAAACACTCTGGCCAGTTCATAACGTATCGATGCTTCC
>JAHIWF010000392.1 GCA_018815555.1 Spirochaetota bacterium
CTGCTTCCATCTCCTGCCGCTTGGTAGCCAGACCCTTGCTGAAACAATCCTGCACATGACGGTTGGCCTCGGCATTGGCCATCAGAGTCTCCCAGCTGTCTTCAACTGTGCCGATAATCAGCTGCGGATTCTCATTGGCAAAACCGCAGCATACAGCCACCTTGCCGTCCGGATGCACATAAAAAATATTGCCCGGACCTTCGCACCAGTCATCCTTGAACCAACGTTGAGCCTGCCAGGCGGCGGGATCGTCGGCAGCAGCCGAATACGGCATGGTCAATACGGGAATATAGAGGCCGCTGCCGTCTTCCATGCCGGCGCGCTTGTTGTCCTCATAGCTGGAATCATAGATGGCCATCGGCATATCCGCCTCATAACGGATCCGCGCACCCAGTCCGCCGGCCAAACCTTCCAGGTACGAACTGTCACAGCTGCCGTCCCGGTTCAGCACGCTGACCACCTCAAGACAGTCACTGCGGCCCCAGATCCTGCGTACCGCCTGCACAAACTGCAGCAGACGTTCTGCGTCCGGGTTGTGCCAGGCATCCACACTGATAGCAATAGTGCCGTCAAAGCCGGCGTCATACACCCGCTGCAATATCGAATTAAGCTCAGCCGCATCCACAAACCACACACCGTTGGTCATCAGGCGGTCAAAATACAGACCACCGTCAACACTTGCCCGGCATACCGCCTCCAGAAAATCCGGTTCCAGAAAAGGCTCGCCGCCGGAAAAACCCACCCGGTCGATCTCGTGGGCCTGACAGCGCTCAATAAACGCCACAGCAGCAGCAGCCGTCAACATATCCGCCCCGTTTCCCCTTGAGCGGTCGACACGACAATGAGCACACTGCAGATTGCACTGTGCGGTAGGGGCGAACACCAGTTGTTTGGGCATATACATATTGACTCCTGCCGCCAGTATACTACATCTTGGAACCCGGCAACAGGGTCAGACCCCGACACCGCTTTACCCTGGGGTCAGACCCCAGGCTGCCGCTCCACCGGGGTCTGACCCCCCACAAAAACAGGAGGCCCTATGAGCCAGCCATTCACCGTAAGCATGCAGGTCCGCGACTACGAGCTGGACATGCAAGGCATCGTCAACAATTCGGTTTATCAGAATTACCTGGAACATGCCCGCCACGAATACCTCAAAAGCATAGGGCTGGATTTCGCCGACTTTGCCCGCCGAGGTATCAACCTGGTAGTCTTCCGGGCCGAGCTGGACTATAAAGCCTCGCTGACCAGCGGCGACACCTTTACCATAAGCGTGCGTATGGTCCGCGAATCGCGGCTTAAATTCGCTTTTTTGCAGGATATTGTGCGCAGCTCCGACAACAAGGCCATCATGAGCGCCAAAATCATCGGCACAGCCCTGGCCGCCAATGGCCGGCCAGAGATACCGCCGGAGCTGGACCTGCTGCTCGACTAAGCAAGTGTAAGCCAGGCTGAGCCGCCATGAGCCGCTGACACAAACAGTCTTTTCCCTATATACTGTTGACCACAGAGCAACGCCAGCCGTGGAAACAGCCGGCCGGCGTTGCACAATACAACAAATCAGGAGTCAGTATGGCCAACCCAGTCGCCCGTTTCGAAACCAGCGCCGGCAACATCAGCATCGAGCTGTTTGCCGACAAAAGCCCCGTAACCGTAGAGAACTTTGTCCAGTACGTCAAAGACGGATTTTTTGCCGGAACTATTTTCCACCGTGTCATTCCCAATTTCATGATCCAGGGCGGCGGTATGGAACCCGGCCTGAAGCAGAAAGAGGGCCGCAAGCCCATCAAGAATGAAGCCGACAATGGCGTCAAAAACGAGCGCGGCACCATCGCCATGGCCCGTACCATGGACCCGGACAGCGCCAGCAGCCAGTTTTTCATCAACCTGAAAGATAACGACTTCCTCAACTTTAAAAGCAAAGACACCCGCGGCTGGGGTTATTGCGCCTTCGGCAAGGTAATCGAAGGCATGGAAACTGTAGATGCCATCGCCGAAGTAGAAACCGGTTCGCGCCCGCCGCACGACGACGTGCCCAAAACCGACGTGCTCATCAGATCTGCCAGCATAGTAGAGTAAGCTTAGCCCCGCGGTAGGACCGCGCAGACCAAAGCTTAGGTCTGCCGCCAAAATAAAAAAAGCCGGCTGGTAGCAATACCGCCGGCTTTGTCATTATAGAAACATCAAAAAACCGCCCAAGGCGACAGACTGCAGGCTGCCCGCAGCCGTTTATTTTTCCGGCACCGTATAACCGGCCAGCTCCAGCATGCGCTTGAAAGCTGAGTGGTCTTTTTTCAGCTCGCGCGACCCCCGGGTAATCTTGCACAGCGACATGCCGAATTCCGAGGCAATCGAGCGTTGCGGTTCCCCCTCCGCCAAGCGTTTGACCAGCGCCCAGCGCTTGGCAATCTCGTCAGCCTCCGCCGGCGTCAGCAGACTGTAGAGGAAATCTTTAATCAGTTCCACATCGTCGGTACGGGCCAAAGTGCGGCTGAGTTCGTCGAAGTTCTCTTCGACCAGCACGTTATCCGGATTACTCATGGCTACATAGTAAGCAATTTCAGCCGAATTTTCAACTTTTACCATCCATAATTTGCATTGGAGCGCCCAAGACCTTATCGTTAAAACAAGGAGACAGCCATGAACCACCAGTTCCCGCGCAGCCATGCTCTCTGCCGCCAAATATACGAAGCCAATTCCGAGACAGCCTGGGATCAGCTTAGCCCCATATTGACCAAATACGCCAACACCCTCCCCCGGCCCACCCCCCAAACCGAAAACCCGACCCCGGCCGACACCCTATCCCCCGCAGCCGGCCAGAACCCGGCCCCGGCGGTAGCCATCACCGCACGCGAGCCCTCCCAGCCTGCCGCCCCCAACCACACACCGGCGGCCGCCAACCCTCCCGCAGCCAAGCTCCAGCCCGGCGACGCCTTCCTGATCACCTATGCCGACAGCATCGTCGACCCGATAGCGCCCCCCACGGCCGCCGCCGAAACAAGCGCCGACCTGCAGAAAGCCGGTAATCCAGCCACCGGCCCGAAAGCCGTCGGCACCCCATCGCAACTCCGGAAAACCCCATTAGCCACCCTTAGCGACTTCATCGCCGGTCCGGCCGCCAACTGCTTCAGCTACGTCCACCTGCTGCCCTTTTTCCCCTGGTCCTCCGATGACGGCTTCTCGGTTATCGACTACCGCTCGGTTGCCAAAAATAACGGCAGCTGGCAGGATGTTGCCGAACTCGGGCGGCACTGCCGGCTGGCCTTCGACCTGGTACTCAACCACGTCAGTGCCCAGAGCAAATGGTTCCAGGACTACCTGGCCGGCGATCCCCGCTACGAAAACTGGTTCATCGCCAAGCCCGCCGATTACGACTACAGCCAGGTTGTGCGCCCGCGCACCCACCCGCTGCTTAGCCCTTTTTTCCGGGCCGACGGCAGCAGCGCCCACATCTGGACCACCTTCAGTGCCGACCAGATCGACCTCAATTTCGAAAACCCCGAAGTGCTGGCCACCATGCTGGACATCTTTCTCGGCTATATAAGCCGCGGTGCCCGCATCATCCGCCTGGACGCCATCGCCTATCTCTGGAAAGAAGACGGCCACAGCTGTCTGCATCATCCCAAAACCCATGCCGTAGTACAGCTGTTCCGCACCGCCGTCGACGAACTAGGGGCCGACTGCATCATCCTTACCGAAACCAACGTGCCGCATCCAGAGAATATTTCCTACTTCGGCAACGGCCAAAACGAAGCCCATATGGTATATAACTTTGCCTTGCCGCCGCTGGTACTGCATGCTTTCACCTCCGGTAATGCCAGCGACTTGAGTACCTGGGCGGCCAAACTGACGGCCCCCGCCGGCGGCAGCTACCTGAACTTCCTGGCCTCGCATGATGGAGTCGGCCTTACCCCCATCCGCGGACTGGCCGACGAAGCTGAGTTTGCCGAAACCCTGCGCAAACAGCAGGCGCGCGGTGCCCTCATTTCGTACAAGGCCTCAGCGGCCGGCCCCATCCCCTACGAGCTGAATGTTTCCTGGTTCGACGCCGTATCCGACCACAGCCTGCCACTTGCACTGCGCGTTCAAGCCCACCTGGCCAGCTACACCATCGCCTGCGTACTGGACGGTCTGCCCGCCGTATATATCCACAGCTTGCTGGGCACGGCCAACTGGAGCGAAGGCCCAAAACTGCGTGGCTATAACCGTGCCATCAACCGCCGCCAGCTGACCATGCCAGAATTGCACAGCGCCCTGGCCGACCCGGAGTCAGCTCCCGCTCGCTGCCTGAGCGGCTTCCGGCAGCTGCTGGCTGCCCGGGCAGCCGAAGCGGCTTTAGCCCCTGGCCAAGCGTCAGAAGTACTGCAACTGCACCCGGCAGTCTTCAGTATCCTGCGCGGAAATCCCCCTGCTGGTCCGACGCAAAACACCGATACACCCCACCAAGCCAGTCCGGAATCACCCACACAGCTGCTCTGCCTGGTCAACGTGAGCGCCGCATCCGTTAAGCTGACTTTACCCCCTGAGGTACAGCTTGTCGGTCCGGCCTCTCACCTTATTGCCGGCACAAAAGCCGCACAGCCAGAAGCAGAACTGACCCTGCAAGCCTACGAAGTACTCTGGCTGCCGGTAATCAAGGCAGTTTGATAATACATAAAAAGTGCGCTATGCTAGGCAGGCTGGCCATACAGACCAGCCTGCCGGCAGCGCACCGGCGATTCCGCAGACAGGAGCACAGCCATGTTTAAAGATTTCTCCACCCAGAAAGTATTCGACCGCATCAAACTCTCCTGGGAACTCATCCAGAAGGATACCCTCAATTACGGCCTCATGATTTTTGTCGGAACCCTCATCCAGGGCATAACCGCCGGAATACTGGCCGGCCCCATAACACTCGGTATGTACAAAGGAGCCCGCAAACTGCAGGCCAGCGAAAAAGTACAGATCAATGACGCCTTCTCTGGCATGTCTAAATTCGGAGCAGCCTTTCTGCTGTTCCTTTTAGTTGGCCTGATAGTCGGCGTAATCGCACTGGTTATCGGCGGGGTCTTTGGCTTGCTCGGATTCCTGGCTGCTTCGGCAGGCAACTCGGCGGCCGCTCTGGCAACGCTTATTACCATCATAACCTTTTTTTTAAGCCTGATCGTCTGGGCCGCTACCGTTGTTATGGCCTTCTTTGTAGCACCGATAATGGGCTTTGCAATCCTGTTCGTCGGCTATGAAAATCTTGGCCCTGTAGACGCCCTCAAAAAAGGCCTAGCCTGGTTCCGCAGCAACCGCACCCTGGCCCTCGAATTCGCCTTCGGCCTGTTCCTGTGCAGCCTGCTCGGAGCCATACCGGTAATCGGCGGCATTGCGGCCATCGCCTTCGGCAGCCTGCACAGCCTGCAGGTCTATGACACCGAAAAAGCCGCAGGCAGGATCTAAGCAGCATGAAAGGCGTCATCGTTGCAGCCGGCTACGGCACCCGCTTCCTGCCCGTTACCAAGACTATCCCCAAGGAAATGCTGCCGCTGATCAACCGGCCGGCCATTGCCTTTATCGTGGACGAGTTCATCGCCTCGGGCATCACCGACATCATCATCATCAGCTCGCGGCGCAAAAAAAGCCTGGAAGACTACTTCGACACCGAGGCCGAACTGCAAGCAGTATTTACCCGCGAAGGCAAAAAAGACAAGCTCGACCAGATAGCCCCGCCGGCCGCCCACATCAGCTATGTGCGTCAGACCGAAATGCGCGGTACCGGCCACGCCTTGCTGCAGGCCGCCCCCTTCCTCGGCAGCGAACCCTGTGTGGTAGCCTACCCCGACGACCTGCATTTCGGCGAAGTACCATTGGCCAAACAATTGATGGAGGTGTACGAAAAGACCGGCTGCTCGGTATTCTCCGCCGAATACGACCCGGGCGATGTCTCCCGCTACGGCGTCATCGACCCGGCCCCCGACGGCATCCACATGCAGGGCTTCGTGGAAAAACCGGCCCCCGGCACAGAACCCAGCCACGAAATTTCCATCGGCCGCTACCTGTACACCCCGGAGTTCTTTGAGCTGCTGGCTGAAGGCTGGGAAAAACACACTGGCGGCGAATACTACCACCTGTATGCGCTGGAAAAACTGATAGCCCAAAACAAAGTTGCCTGGACCCGCCTGAGCGGCCAGCGCCTCGATACCGGCGAGCCCGAAGGCTACCTGAACGCCATCCTGGAATATTCCTGGAAGGATAGCAAACTGCGTACCACCATCGAAGGTTTCATGAAAACCCATGGGGTTCAGACCCCATAAGCGGAGAGGCCGCGGGGGTCTGACCCCGCGGCCTTTCTTTTATTTCTCCCGTAAGTACACAACTCCGGTCCATTGGGCCCCCGGATCATGGCTGATAAACTCACGGCAGCGGGCAGCCATCAGCTCGCACCAGCGACCGCCGCCAGTAGAGAGCTCCGTGAACAAGGCCAGAGCCTCAGCCCAGCGGCGCTGCAGATACAGATCCATCGCCGTATTGCTTTTTTCTACTGCCTTCAGACCGGGCGAATCAATTGCTGCCGTTTCCCCGACCAGTTCATACACCCGTACACCCTTGCTCTTACCCTTAACGGCCACTACATCCACCAGGCGCAGCGCAAACTGCGTGCCTACAGCGTCGGCAGTGTGCTCACTTACCAGAATATTAGTGCCATACAGCTTGTTCAAGCCTTCCAGCCGCGAAGCCAGGTTCACATTGTCACCAATCGCCGTATAACTCAAGCGTTCCTCATAGCCCATGTTGCCCACAATCGCCTCACCCGAATTCAGTCCGATACGGGTAATAAACGGCGGCACCCCGGCCTGCTTGTATTGAACATTCAACTCAGCCACCGCCTGCTGGCACAGCAAAGCCGCCCGACAGGCCGCCACCGCATGATTCTCCAACGCATGCGGCGCACCCCAAAGAGCCATGATGGCATCACCGATATATTTATCCACAATGCCGCGACTATCCAGAATAATACCGGTAAGACGAGCCAGATACTGCCCTAAGGACCGCGACAGAATATCCGGCTGCAGCTGCTCCGAAATCGTGGTAAAATCGGCAATATCCGAGAAAAAGACCGTAATGTCGCGGCGCTCTGCCTCCAGCACCGCCTCCTTGTTCAGGGTTATTAAATCAGCCACTAGCTCGGCCGGCACATACTTCTTGAACGAGCGCAGGCTCTTTTTCATGTTCTCTAGCGCGTCAACCATCTCCTGGATCTCATGAATACCGGAACGCACATCCACTACACCATCAAGTGAAAAATGACGAATTGCCAGCATGTCATCAGTTACCCGGGTAATCGGCCGGGTGATTAGCGTCGACAACCATAAACTGCCGGCTATCGCCGCCAAGGTAACCAGCACGCTGATCA
>JAHIWF010000054.1 GCA_018815555.1 Spirochaetota bacterium
AGTGCTGGAAACGCGCTAAGCTACTTGCGAAGCCTTACGGAACACAGTATTTTTTGAGTATAGGGAATGCTTGTTGTATGGTCAAGCTTTGCAAGCATAAATTTACCTATTTGTAAATCGAGAATCTATATACGGCATTATTGCATGTCAATTACAGGCAGGTAATTTTTTTAGTACCTGCAGAACAGGAAGCATAATGAATCGGAATAGCAGCAAATCCGTCGGTTTCGGCATAATTGGCGTAGGAATGGCTGGAACCTGGTACGCAGACATTATACGACAGCAGCCGGATGTGGTGCTACTTTCCGCCTTGCGCAGTCCAGGGGGCGACACTGCAGCCATAGCGTCGGCCTGGGGTGTTCCCTGTTTTGACAATCTCGAAACTTTTTTAGCCCAGCCGGGACTGGATGCGGTGTGCATTGCAACACCCAGCGGCCAGCACTTTGTGCAGGCCAGACAAGCCCTGCTTGCCGGCAAACATGTTCAGGTAGAAAAACCGCTTACCCTGAATCTTGCCGAAGCCAGAGAACTGCACAGTCTGGCAGCCGCGAAAAACCTGCGTCTCGGCGTAAGCCTGCAACGGCGGGCTGACCCCTTCTACCGTTCGATTAAAACCATTATTGACTCGGGCGCAATGGGCAAGCCGGTGATGCTGAACATAAGTCTGCCGTACTTTCGTTCACAGGCTTATTATGATAGTGCAGCCTGGCGCGGCAGTGTTGAACTTGATGGCGGTGGCATCCTTATGAATCAGGGGATTCATATTGTCGACCTGGCCGTCTGGTGGTTGGGCCGGGCCAAACAAGTTGCTGCCTTTACCAGCACCCTGGCCAGAAGCATCGAGGTAGAAGATACTGCCGCTGTCAGTATCTTCTTCGAAAGCGGCGCACTCGGCTGCATATCCGGAACTACCGCCGGAGCTCCGGGGGCAGCCCACAGCCTGGAATTGTGCTCCAGCGAGGGATCCTTCCGCATAGAAGGTGAAGATATTGTCCGTTGGGATGTAAATGCCGAAAGACCGGCGGCGACTGTGCAAAAAGACGGAGGAGCAAGTAACCCTAAAGCCACCTCCACACAGAACCATGCACTTATCGTAAAAGATTTCATAACAGCCACCAGGGAAGATCGCCAACCGGTAGTTTCTGCGCTGGCGGCCAGCTATAGCCTGGAACTTATCCTGGCTGCCTACAATTCGGCCCGTATCGGGCAAATCATTTCCATTAAGGACTAAGCATGCAAAAGATCGCACACATCCAGGACCTGGAACCTTTCATTACCCCCGAGGGAGCCGAACGCCGTGTACTGGCTTATGGAGGCAGCCTTATGGCTGTTGAATTCAGTTTTGCCGCCGGCATTTCAGCTCCAATGCACAAGCACCCGCATGAGCAAATCGGCTATGTAGTGGAAGGCGAGCTTGATTTTCTAATGGAAGGGAAGGATCCGGTCCGTTTGCATAAAGGCGACAGCTACTATGTGCCGCCCGAAACCATGCATGGGGTAAAAATTCTCAGCAAGACCATATTGCTGGATTGTTTTACGCCCTTGCGTAAAGATTTTCTCCCACAATAATCAAGCAAAGCTGAAGTGAGAGCGACCAAATCACACCGCCAGTTGCGAGGATTCAGCCCTTCCAGGGGAATATCAAACTGCGCAGCGTCCGTGTTCCGGCTTTTTCCCGTTCGTCCGCCAAAATTTCTTTCCAGGGAAGCTTACGGCGATCAGCCCCAGGGTGGGCCTCCAGATAGTCGTATTTGAGCAGGCGCAGGCGCAGACTCTCGTTCAGCATATAAAGTATTCCTGCCGGACCAGGCATAATAAAGACAAGCACCAGAGACAGCAAGAAAAAGATCAGGCTCAAAAACAGCACAGCCAGACAGTAGCCAGTGTTATCAACAAGAAAAAGAAAACATTTCTTTACTATGTCTTTTAAACTTCCTCCTACTTGCGCCCGCAGCGGCAGAAAAAATTGCAACGCAAGAATGAGAAAGAGCAGCATCCAAGAAGTGAGCACAGCAATCATGATTCCAAACACACTGTTCATGCCGGCATAAAAAGGTATGACGATAAAAACAATTAAAGCCACCAGCAGACCGACAGCCGCTACCTGGACTCCAACTATCAGACTGACTCTCAATTCACCTAGAAAATCAACAAACCGGAAAGGCTGACTCTCAGCATACGCACAGACCGCAGCCGAAGCGGCGGCAAGGTAAAGACCAGCCCAAAAGAAGCCGGCCAGGGCTATGAAGAGAGAGAGCACAGGAATACTGCCCAGTACCAGACTGGCAAGCAGTGGCAGACCGACGCTTATAATGAAGCCAAAATTGATTATAGCCAGCCTGCCAAGATTATCCCAGAGGCCGGAAAAACTATGCTTGACTACAAATCCAATCATGTGCACATAGTATCCTGAAAATAAAAGAAATTCTATATCCCGCTTTAGTGTTGGTTCGCAGTTTTTCAAATTAACAGCATGCCTGCCTGCCAGTCAAAAATGCATTGTACCGGCTCGCAGACGGAACCGGCACAATGCAGCAAAGCAGGAGTGTACCCAATTTACGGCATAAGCAGATTGGGCACAAACATGGTTACAGCAGGCACAAAAGTTATCAGCAGCAGAACTGCCACCATAACCAGCCACATTGGCAGCAGAGTTTTAAATACCTGCTCTATTCTGATCCGGCCGATAGCACAGCCAACAAATAACGCCGAACCAACCGGAGGGGTAGTAAGCCCAATAGCCAGATTGAGTATAAGCATGATGCCGAAATGCACCGGCGACAGCCCTAGCGCGCCAACCACTACCGGATAAAGTATGGGCGTGGTTATCAGAATAAGCGGCGCCATATCCATGATGGTGCCGAGCACCAGCAGCAGCAGATTAATCAGCAGCAGCAGCACTATTTTATTACTGCTGATGGTAAGCAGGGCCTGGGTTGCCAAGGCCGGAATGCGCAGGTAGGCCATAAGCCAGCCGAAAGCACTGGCGGCGGCTATCAGAGCCATAACCATGGCCAAAGTCTTAAGCGCATTATAAAGTATTCCCTTCATTGCTTTAAGCGGTATTTCGCGATACACAAAGAAGGTTATAAAAAAAGCGTAGACAACAGCAACAGCTGCTGACTCGGTGGCAGTAAAAATACCGGAGATGACTCCGCCCATTATGATGACCGCTGTCATGAGACCCAGAATGGCATCCCGACTAATTACCAGAGCTTCTTTCCAGCTGTATTTGCGTTCTTTGGGATAACCGCGCTTTATGGCAAAAATATAGCTGACAATCATGAGCCCTACACCAAGCAGCACGCCGGGGACAAAACCACCAAGAAAAAGCCTGCCTACCGAAACACCACCGGCAGCAAGTGAGTAAATTATCATATTATGGCTAGGCGGTATAATAACACCCTGACAGGAGCTGGTAACCGTAATGCCGACCGAAAAGTCGTCGTCATAGCCTTTTTCTTTCATCATCGGAATCAATATTGTGCCGATCGACGAAACGTCGGCAACTGCCGAACCGGAAATGCCGCCAAAGAACATACTGGCCAGACAGTTAACCTGTGCCAGCCCCCCGCGGACTCTACCAACCAACAGATTGGAGAAAAGAATAAGACGTCTGGAAATACCTCCCTGGCCCATCATCTCGCCGGCTATAATGAAAAATGGAATGGCCAGCAAACTGAAAGACCGCACACCCTGAACCATCTGTTGCACGATGGCCATGAGCGGGATATCCAGATACAGTGCGGTAGCAATTGACGCTACGGCCAGTGAAAAAGTAATGGGTATCTGCAGAAGCAGCATAACAACAAAAGAGCCAAGCAGCAATGCTATAGCTATACCATTATCAGCCACGATTTCCTCCAAGCACATCTTTGAATGAACCAACACCTGCAAGGAAATCATCAACAGCCTTGTCCCTGGTATCAATGCCGAAAATATCCATAAGTGATTCGTAAATAATAACAATGGCACTTAATGGCAGTATTGCGTAAAGCAGGCCCGCCGGCCACTGCGTTGCCGGCATTATGGACTGCATAGTAAAGCCAACCAGCTTCCAGCCGTGCACGATCATCGTAAGCGCCACTGCCAGCGCAGCCAGGCTTTTAAGCCAGGACAGAACCTTCCTGACAGCAGGCGACTGCCTTGATTCAGGAATGAGCGTAATATTTATATGCAGTCCCTGTTTTACACCAAGGCTCATGGCAATGAAAATAAACCATACCGCAAGCAGCAGGGCTACCTCTTCGGACCACATAAGGCCGCTGTTGAACACGTAACGCAACACAACGTTGACGAATATAATAAGCACCATGGCTACCATCATAAACTTGGCAAGGTATACCAGAGCTATGTGGACAACATTAAAAAATGTTATTATGCCGTTTTTCATTGCAACACCTTCCGCCAATAACAGGCTCCGGCAACCCGCAAGGGCATTGCCGGAGCTCCGTATTTAGATAGACTTACTCTACTTCGCTTATGCGTTTTACCAGGTACTGCACAGCAGAAGGCTGTTTGTCGTACAGACCTTGCATGGCAGCCTGCCATGGACCTTTGTCAGTAATAACGGTAACCATCGCACCACCGGCCTTTACCTTGGCTTCGGAAGCCTTCTCCCGGGCGGCCCAAAGCTCGCGCTGATACGGAATGGCATCGAGAGCGGCCTGCCGGATCAAATCCTGATCAGCCTGCGACAACTTGGAAAGGGAGATTTTCGATCCGATAATAATTTCCGGCACGCGGGTATGTTCATCCACGGTATAGTACTTGGCTACCTCAAAGTGACTGGTGGACTCATAGCTGGGCCAGTTGTTTTCAGCACCATCAATTACGCCGGTCTGCAATCCGGAATATACTTCGCCATAAGGCATGGGAGTGGCTACAGCGCCAAGACCTGACACCATTCCGACCATCAGTTCGCTTTCCTGGACACGGATCTTGAGACCTGCCAGGTCGGAGGGCTGAGAAACAGGCCGCTTCGAATTATAGAAATTGCGAGCGCCTGGTTCAAACCAGCCGATACCCACAAAGCCCGAAGGTTCAAGCGAAGCAAAAAGTTCTTTACCTATGGGGCCCAAAAGCACTTTCCACATATGGTCCTCAGAACGGTACAGATAGGGAAGCTGAAGGGCGTTGAAGACCGGCACGAAAGCAGCCAGCGGAGAAACACTAACACGGGTAAAATCTATGGCCCCAAACTGCACCTGCTCGATTACCGCTTTTTCCTGGCCTAGCTGCGATCCAGGATACACTTCGATAATAATACGACCGCCTGATCGTTCCTTAACCAGCTCGGCAAATTTCATGTCGCCCAGCGTGGTTGGATAATCTGCCGGATGAGTTTCAGCCAGACGCAGCACGATCGGCTTTACATCGCCTGCCGGAGCTGCTACATCCATGGCAGTCGATTCAGATTTCTTTTGGCATCCCATTGTGCTCACAATAACCAGCACCATCCCCAACAATACCAGATTCCTGACTTTCATCGCTTCCTCCTAAGACAAACTGTGATACTAAACTACAGCCTCAGGATAAACCCGATATAAAAAAGCTGGAGCAGGAAATTTTTGCGTTGTCTTGGATTTTTACGAACGGCCGGGGCGGTAATCCACCGGGCTTACCCCTTCATACTTGCGGAACACCCGCGAAAAGTAGGCCTGGTCGTTGAAGCCTACCATTGTACAGACTTCCTTTACCCGGTACTGGCCACTGCGCAGCAGGTCTTTGGCCGCGGCAATACGCAGACGGCATAAAACATGCACAAAAGTATCACCACCCTGACGGCTGAACAAGCGGCTTAAATGCGAGGGGGCACTGTCTACCGCTGCCGCCACATCCGCCAAGGAAAGATCTTCGGCCAGATGGGCGTGCATATAGGCAAGTGCCCGTTCCACCGTAGTAGTACCGTGCCGGTTTAGTTTTTGAAGACCTGCATCTTCAGGATCAGAAACCAGCAAAGCAAGCGGCCGGTCTATCCGGCACAGGGCAAGTGCGTCGCTGGCACTAACAAAGGGTAAAGCGGTGGTACCTTCTCTATAAAAGCTTGATCCAATAAGCACCGGACTGCCCAGATTTTCACGGGCATCAAGCACCAGCTTATCCAAAACCACCTTAATGACTGCAGCCGGGTCCTCTGAAATCCGGGGAAGCGCCGCGACACAAAACAGATACTCTTCCCCCTCCTGTAATATACTGTTCCAACCGGCAGTTCCGAGTCGATGTTCAGCCAGCTCCCGTATGCGCCGGAAGGCCAGCCGGCGACCGGCAGCGTCCAGCTTGGCACTCAAGCACGGCCGCAGCACAATAGCAAGCAGACCGGCAGCCTTCAATCCCTTAAGTGAAAAAAACGACCGGAGGCGTTCGGTATCCATTGCATTTGTCCCAAAATCAGCCCGCAGTTCTGCTTCCAGAAGGTTCAGTGCTCGCTGTGCTTCCGTTCCGCTGCGCTGGCCGGCCGCGCTCGCCTCCCTCTGTTCCTCAATGCGGGCTAGAACACGTAGTGCTGTATCCCGAACTTCACTGACCGATGCCGGCTTTACCAGATACTCATCTACACCTAAACGCAGTGCTTCACGTGCATAATCAAATTGACCATAGGCGGTAACAAAAACTATATGTATAGCGGGGCAAAGTTTTTTTAGCTCATGCGCCGCTTTTAATCCATCCATACCCGGCATGCGTATATCCAGAAATGCCAGGTCCAGCACGGTGCTCTCAGCCAGCTCAATGGCCTGTCTGCCGTTTGCGGCCTCCAGCAGTTCAAGCCGCGGCTGCTCTATTGCACTGAGGATGCTGCGCAAGGCGCGGCGCTCCAGTTCCTCATCGTCAGCAATCAGTACCCGCAATATCATTCAGCAGCCTCTGTCATTTCCAGCGGAAACGACATGTGTATCCGGGTGCCTGAACCAGGTTGGCTTTTTATGGACAGATGTGCGGCCGCACCGTAGCGCAGCTCCAACCTTCGGCGCACATTGGCTATGCCGATCCCTTCCGCAGCAGCTTCTGTTTCGCCGGACTTTCGGATTCTGGACAGTGGCGGCATGCCCACTCCAGTATCGACAATGTTAACAATAAGCCGGCCGCTTTTAACATGAGCCTCGATACTAACACTGCCGCCTTCCTCCCGCGGCTCAATACCATGCCGCACCGCATTCTCCACAAAGGGCTGTATGCTGAAGCGGGGAATCAGTGCAGCCTTTGCCGCTTTACGGGCCTGAATAGTCCAACTGAGCCGGTCACCGAAGCGAAGCGCCTGAAAAGCCAGATATTCCTCGGCAATTCCCAGTTCGGCGGTTACAGGCACCATCGATTCCGGCGCTCCCAACGCATAACGAAAAAGTTTTCCTAATGCAAGAGACAGTCCCTCTGTCTGCTTCGCCCCTTCAAAAAGCGCCATGCGGGCAATGGTATTAAGCGCATTAAAAAGAAAATGCGGTTGTATCTGATCTTGCAAACTGATGAACTGGGCCTCGCGCAGCGCTCGTTCCTTCTCCATCAGCTCCCGCTCTTCCTCGCGCAGACGCCGCTCCAACTCGGCCTTGCCTTTCAGATCGTTCAGCATGGAGGCGATGCTCTTACTCATGATATTAAACGAGCGTGCCAGTACCTCTACTTCGTCACCGCTGGCAGCATGCACCTCGGGTACATCGAGCTCGCCGGACGCAATGCGCTCGGAGGCATCGGCCAGACGGCGTATAGGGTTGGCAACCGAAGAAGAAAAAGCCACTGCAGCCATGCCGAAAAGCAGCACGAAGAGCACCAGACCTCCCAAGGTAAAACTGCGTATCCGGCTGATACGCTCTCTGAGCACTTGATAACGGGCCTCACCAAAGTTCATGGCTTCGGATAAAAAGGTTGACAAGTAGCTGTCCATGTAGGAAAAAATACGGCCGGCATGGGCCATATCCACATACCAGTCTTTATCCAGCGCGATACGCCGCTGCACTGCCGCCTCGATACGGTTAAAATAGGCATCTAGCCCCCTGCTGCTAGCCTGCAGTGCGAAGAAGGCATTAAGCGATTCCGGCTCAGAGCTTTCCAATCCGCTCAGCACAAAAAGAAATTCGTGAAATTCTTTCTCCAGCGGCAGCGGCCCGGTCAGAGCTGTCTCACGAACAAGACGCTCGGTACGGGTATAGTGATCAGCCAGTTCGAGACGTAGACGATGAATGCTGTGATAACGCGAAAACCGCCCTTCGAATTCGTTGATGGCGCTGTACGCGGCAAGCTGGACGGCAAGATCCAGCAGCACTACAGACAGAATTGCCACACTGTAAAACAGGAGAAGTTTTCGGCGTATGCTGTGACGTATTTTAGTTGGCATTACTCTTGCTTCAAATCATAAGTTATCGTGCAGCACATCTGCAAGCTGGTTGAGTGAAACAGATTCGAAGCTGCAGTCTTTCCGCCAATCAGGAAGTACATAGCCCCACTCGGCCAGCAGACAGCGCAACTCGTGTGTGGACTCACCCTTAAAATGGTCAACCTGATCATCTATAAATAGCGCTCTGGCTGCTGCCCGCTTATCCATAATCCGGTCTATATATGCCAGCTTCTGCTCTTTCCCCGAGCAGAAGCTGTTTTCGGCAGGCCAGGCAATGCCGTTGAAAGCCAGAATTTTCTCGATAAAGGCCAGCTCCTTGGTGGAAAGAATAAGCAGCCGGTCGTTACCGGAATAACGGGCCAGCAGCCTGGCCATACCGGGATAGAGCGGATTAAGACGGTACCAGCGTTCGGGATCTGTCTGCAGGAGTTCAGTGCGTGCCTGATAAAACAGTGTATGAAAATAATCATCCAGCTCGCGCTGCCCGGCGATAAGAGCGTCAAAATCCGCCTGTGAACGAAGGTCAAGGCCGCGGCTTAAGGCCAGCTGAATGAACATATAATCACCGCCCCGGCGGATGTAAGGACGGAGCCGGCGGAAATGCCGCTGGTCATATTCTGACTCCGCCGGCTCGGCCAGCCCTAGATGCAGGCGATAGAACGCGGTTCGCGACACGGCATAACATTCCGGAAGACTGTCGCAGACCACACCGTCGAAGTCCAGAAAAACCAGCGGAAGTTTATCGGACGGGGCCATACCAGGTTCAGTCACGCCGCGGCACTCCCAGCAGCTCGATATGCTTGCGTAGGTGGTCGCGTACGCAGGCATAATGGGCTTCCTCCCCGGCCTGCAGGAAAGAAAAGAACTGCGGTCGCAGTTCAGGGTCGTTAAGCAGCCCGCCGTAGGTAACATGCAGCAGCTGGCGGCTTTCCGGCAGGGCCAGGTATGAGGCCAGCTCCGCATCGGACAGATCCGCAGCTTTGGGGATTCTGGCAAGGTCGGGGGTGATGTGATACAGCTTCAGGGCATCCGGATAGTAGCGGTAGGCTTTGTCCAACACATGCCTGAACAGCTGCGGCGCGTGCAGCGAAACAGCCCGCAATGACTCCAGCCAGCTGGTACCGGCCGTCTTTACATGTACGCGCAATCCGGTCAGGCGGCCGATAATCGGATAGGCCGAAAATTTGTCACTGCCCGAGTGTATGGATACTTTATAGTCGCCATAAGCCTTGGCGATGCGGCAATGTACCACGAATTGCCGTTCGAATTCGGCCAGATCACCGATATAGTCGATGCCTTTCTGGAACTCGCCGATAAAGCGCGGAGCAAGTGAATTTACGGTAACCCCCCGGCGCTTGAGCTCGGCTGCTATAAAAAGATGATGCGACGGAATTGTCGGCGCGGTAGTTTCGTCGATACTTATCTCAAGATCGTAATGATCGCCGCGCCTGGAGCGCAGACGGGCATCCACCTCTACCGAAAAATCCAGAGCCTTCCAGTACATGAGGGCACAGCGCTTGGCTTCAATTTCAGACAGTGTTATCGATTCATCACCAAGACTGAAGGTTTTACCGGAGTAATCGCTCAGCACGCGGGTTTTAACAGTGTCGGACAATGCATCAAAGGCAGAGGCAACGGCCTCATCGCTCCAATCGGCCGGAGCGGGATTCATTACCTCGGTCAGATCCAGTGTAATCATGGGCATGCCGGCATCAACAGCAATATCGATATCAGCCAGGGTCTTAAGATGGTCGCCGTCTGCACCATAGCCGCTGGCATAGCCTTCCTGCAAAACCGCAAAAGCCGCATCCTTGACCACTTCCGGATATATTCTGCCAGTTAGCGTAAGTTCGCGGATGGACTGCTGGGCAAGCACCGGGCTGATGGCATAGCCATCAGCAGCCCGAATATGGCCGGGACCGGCCAGCCCCAAGCGGTCGCCGCAGCCGATGGTGGTACGCTGGCCGCGCAGAGATACCGGAGCCAGAAAAGGAAGCAAGTCTTTAGCTGCCAGATAATTTTCGTAGCTCAATCCGGTTTCCATAAGCTGCCAGCCGCCAAGGCTATGACTGGAGCCGGTAAATCCACCCGGCAGTTTGCTGCGGCTGGCCAGATACAGCTTTTTCGCGGCCAAACCTTCCACTCCGCCCAGGAAGCAGACAGTATCAACCGCCCGGAAGAAGGAGCGCGGATAGTAAAAGGCTCCTTCTCCCAGATCTACCCGACCGAAGGCAGCCGCCCTGCGCCGGTCAAAATCTGCCTCACTTGCCTCAAGCAGTCCCTGCCGCTCCAGAATATTAAAAAGCAGTTCGCGCTTGCGCTGTATCTTCAGCTGATTATTTACCGTGCTCATGAATTGTGCTCCTTTAACGAAATGCCGAACCAGCAGGCGGCGTTACGGTAGCAGATATCCTGCACCATATTGCCGGCCTGTTTCAGGTCAGGGGCAATCTCACCCCGCTCCATCCAGCCGCCAACCAGATTGCAGAGTATGCGGCGGAAATACTCATGGCGGGGATAGCTGAGGAAGCTGCGCGAGTCGGTAAGCATGCCCACAAAAGCAGAGAGCAATCCCATGCTGGACAAAGCAGTCAACTGACGTTCCATGCCGTCCTTCTGGTCGTTGAACCACCAGCCGGAACCGAATTGAATTTTGCCGGCATCCGGTCCGCCCTGAAACGCGCCGGCCATGGTGGCCAGCACTTCGTTATCCCTCGGGTTGAGCACATAGAGTATGGTTTTGGGCAGCTTGTCCTGGGCATCCAGACTGTCCAGCAGCAGGGCCAGCCCTTCCGCCTGCGGCCAGTCGCCGATAACATCGTAGCCGGTGTCCGGCCCCAGTTTTACCAGCATCCGGCTGTTTACACTGCGCATCGCGCCGAGATGCAGCTGCATTACCCAGCCGCTTTCGGCATCCATAGCGCCTAGCTCGACCAGCAAAGCGCCGCGGAAGGCTAATATTTCTTCCCGGGTGGCTTCGCCGCCGGCAAGCACCTTCTTGAACACCCGGTCGCAGCTTTCCGCATCACCCCGGACAGCAGGCACAAAAGTAAGCCCATGGTCGGATACCCGGCAGCCGCGCGCATGAAAAAAACCATGCCGGTTTTTAAGAGCGGCCAGCAGTGCCGGGTAACTGTTGATCGTTATACCGGAAGCTTTTTCCAGTAGTGCTATCCACTCGCGATAGCGCTGCGCATGTTCGAGAGCATGCGCCTTGTCCGGCCGGAAAGCCGGCAGCACTTTGATGCCGAAGGATTTATCAGCGGCGATGCTGTCGTGGAAGTGCAGATCGTCCACCGGGTCGTCGGTAGTGCACACACCAGCAACATTAAAACGCCCCATCAGGCCGCGAACCTTATACTCATCCTTGGCCAGCAGCAGATTGCAGGCATCATAGATGCGGTCGGCACTCTCAGGGGCTAAAAGTTCCTCGATGCCAAACACCCGTTTCAGCTCGAGGTGGGTCCAGTGGTACAGCGGGTTGCCCAGGGTCTTGGGGACGACAGCCGCCCAGGCGCGGAACTTTTCACGGTCCGGAGCATCACCGGTTATAAGATTTTCAGGCACACCGGCAGTGCGCATGGCCCGCCATTTGTAATGGTCACCCTTCAGCCAGAGCTGGGTGAGATTCTCGAAGCGGGTGTTTTCGGCTATCTGCTGTGGCGGCACGTGACAGTGATAATCAAAAATTGGCATGGCTGCCGCATAGTCGTGATAGAGCTTCCTGGCTGCTTCGCTTTCAAGCAGGAAATCGTCATCCATAAATGTTTTCATATATTATGCACCAGATAGCCGCCGTCCACCGGCACGGTTACGCCGGTAACAAACCCGGCCGCCTGGTCGGAGGCCAGAAAAAGGGTAACACCGGCAATCTCACTTACGTCGCCGAAGCGGCCGAAGGGGGTATGGGCAATCACGTCTTTGCCGCGCGGGGTTAGGTCACCGGTGGCTTCATCCACCAGCAAAGCCTTGTTCTGCTTGCCCAGGAAAAAACCGGGGGCTATGCCGTTAACGCGGATGCCGTTAGGCGCGAATTCCTTGGCACAGGCCATGGTCAGGTTCAGCACCGCCGCCTTGGCCGCACCATAGGCCCACACACCGGACAGTGGAATATATGAAGACATGGATGACATGTTGATGATGTTGCCTTTTATGCCCTTCTCGATCCAGAAAGCCG
>JAHIWF010000393.1 GCA_018815555.1 Spirochaetota bacterium
CGACTCTCCTAGGGGATAAACAAAGACCCGACCGCAAGGTCGGGTTCATTTTTTAAAGGAGAGTCGAATGCAAGGAGTGTCCCGCCAGGGCGTGGCGCATGGACGCGCCACGAGCGACGCAGTCGGCCTGAACAAGGGCGCACGATGCGCCCGCAGTGAAGGCGACTCTCCTAGGGGATTCGCCGATACGGCGCAACAAAAAAGCTCAGCTGAAAAGCTGGGCTTTTCTGTTTATGGAGAGTCGAACCGGAAGCGCGTCCCGCCGGGCGTGGCGCAAAGACGCGTCAAGAGCGCTTACATTGCAAGCCGCTGCAAAGACATTGCTTTCAGATTTTGAAGCAGTTTATTTTCCGGCTCCAGATCCAGGGCAGCGTTACAGTCAGCCAGGCTTTTGGGATAGTCTCCAAGATGATAATAGGCCTGGCTGCGGCGGTACAATGAATAATAATGATACGGCTGTAATTCCAGAGCATGATTAAAGTCTTCTATAGCTTCGCTGTAATTTTCAAGAACGCTATGTACAACGCCACGATAGTATGCTGCTTTATAATAATTGCGATCGTACTGCAAAGTAATGGAAAAATCATCCAGCGCTTCGAGATAGCGGCTTTCGGCAAAACAGGCCATACCACGATGGGTATAAATAAGGGCCCGGATTTCACCCTTGGGATTCATGCTGATGATATAGCTATAAATATCTATCGCACGCTTGTAATCGTGCCGGTTGTGGGCATTGAGAGCTTCAAGCAGCAGGTCATCTATAGATTTACTGGCATAATAGTCATGCGGCAGGGGCTGTATTCCAGTTGGTTCCTGAGCAATTGATGCTGGGGCATTTTTGAAGAACTGACTGTCGATAGTATCTTCGATTTTTCTAAAAAAGGTCGTACGGCGGGTTTCCAATTCACGGCTGAGTTTATGCTGGTAGTCGCGCAGTTCCTGGAAAAGCATATCAGACAGGGTAAGATTGGCATTAAGAGCAGCCAGTTTTCGCTTCATGGGCTCGTCATGCGGCGTAAACTCGGCTTTATAAACCAGTTCATGTTCAACTTCCGCCCAGGCATCCTGTAAGATGCTACGAACCTGCAGTTCTACCACCGGAGAATCCAGGCCATTGGCATAAGCTTGAAGTTCCGAAGGTATTTCGATCAAAATATGCGTTGATTCATAACCAAATTCTTTAAAAGAATGCTGGGCGCCTTTGCGTTCTACTTCGACAATTTTGAAGCATAATGCGATATTTTCCTCGACCTGAATAAGATCACCAATAAACGGGCAGATTATTCGGATGGCCAGCATATCAGTTACTGGCAAAATGGTTTGACGGAGCAATTTGGATTGTCGGAAGAATTTCATTTTTTTGGTAAAGTAGCTGCGAAAACTTTTAACTCTGGCCTTGTAAGTCAGGTACATGCCAGCCATTTCCAAACACTTTTTTAATTGCGTTAGAACATCTGCGAGTATGCGCTCATACTCCATTACATTCTGCTCATATTCCTTTTCGATCAGAATACGGTTTGGCAACTCTATTTCGTCGTCGTCGTCCATATACTCCCGCACTGTACTCGGCCCGGGGAAAAATAAAAGGGCTGAAAACAGCCCTTTTATTGATACAGATACTAATTATGCTTACTCGGTAAATTCAGTTCCAGTTTCCTGCTTGAGAGACTCAAGATAACGGAGTACCTGGTCGGCACCGAAGCGCTGGCTTTCGAGGCGTTTGCGGTCTTCTTCACGGTCGCCTACAATACCCCAGATCGCTTCATCATCGATGTCGCGTACGGGCTCAAGAACGGCCTTGTCGTACAAAATCTTGACATCTTTAAAGTAAGCAATAAAGTCACCACCAGCATGATCAGCATTGCGGGTAATCATAAATCCGCCGAACTTCACAAACGGTGTGCTCTTCGGGTACAGCGGGAAAACACGCAGTTCGCGATTGCGAACGTCATTAATGTAACCAGGATTGTCCCAGCGGAGTGTTCTCCAGCCATCGAAGTTAAGGTAACCAAGGAAAACGGTCTTTTCGTTTCCATCGTTATCAATCAGGATGGCATGCAAACCATGAGGGAAATTCAGTCCACGAACATTAACAGCAACTGATTTCAGAACACCAACATTCTTGACAACGCCAAGTGCGGTGGTGATCTTGCTCTCTGTGTCATAGCTGCCTTCGAAACGGCTCAGGCGGGCATTAACCGGATCGCCAGCATTGTTGTCGGTCTCCGGAGTAATGGTACCATCATCGGCTATGGTTGCCTTCGGCTCAAAAGCCGGAACCTGGAAGGGCGGCTGAATAAGCGCCCAGGAGTTATAGTTTTCCAGCGGGAAGCGAACTCGTACACCCAGCACAGGAGAACCGCCAAAACGGGCTGCATCTTCTGCAACCACAGCTTCCCTGGTATAAGACAGGGACTGGTTCTGGTTGGTGCGGGAGGACGAAGCAAGAACTACATCCCATGATTCGATAGCCAGAGAAACAGCCATCTGTTTCTTCTGCTCATCGGTATATCCAGTGCCGGCTGTGGCCGAAAAATCCATCATTGTGGCCCTGTTCTGGGTCAGGACACCCTGACGCAGCGGATGCTCAATGATATCGGCAGTCAGCAGAGAAAAATCGATGAGAACAGCCTCATCAGCAAAAGTCATCACAGCGCTCATCAGCATGAAAACGACTGCGATAAAAAACAAGTGCCTTTTCATTCAAGTGCTCCTTTCATAGTGCGCGTACATTCAATTCGGTGTTTGCTTTGATTATAGTCAACCATGCACCTTTGTCAATTAAATTATTGTATTTTGCTTCAAGTATTGCAAGAGGCCCGGACGTTTCAGCCTCGAACCCGTCTATAGTCAGAATAAAGGTGTATGCCGGGTAATTCTGCTCCAGGGTTTTTAGCACCAGTCTTATTATTTCTTTGGGCGCAAGCGAAGAAAAACGATGCACCCCATTCGAGAAAGAGGGCAAAAAGAAAAAATCAGTATTAAAATCAATATATACCAGCTTATTTTCCGCTTCAATTAGACGAAATCCAGTTCTCTGATTGATCAGAAGCTC
>JAHIWF010000394.1 GCA_018815555.1 Spirochaetota bacterium
CCTTGCGCTGTAGGCGGGCCAGGGCTTCCAGGTCGGCCGCTATGCCGATGGAATTTTCAGCGTTTTTGTCGGCTTCCAGGGCTTTGCCGGCCCATTCCAGGGCCAGTGCGGTATTACCGTTCTGGTTCTCGATGGAGGCCAGCATGTAACAGTTGGCGGCATATTCGCTCCAGCGCTTGGCTTTTTCATTGGCCGAACGGGCCGCTTCAAAAAAGCTTCTGGCCGCTTCAAGGTCTTTGGCCCGTACCGCCGCCACGCCAAGGTTATGGTTTATCACCGCCAGCAGTTTTTCGTCCTTGCCACTGTCGGCCAGGATGGCTGCAGACTGGAAATAGGATACAGCCTGGCTGTCGTCGCCGCTTATATAATAATATTCGCCCAGATTGTTAAGGCAAAGCGCCAGGAGGGCATCGTCGTCCAGGATGCGGGCATCGTGCAGGGCGTCGTTCAGCTCGCGCAGGGCTTCATCCCAGGCCTGCAGCCGCAGGTATACCCTTCCGAGCGAACTGCGCGCGGTAATCGCCCCTTCAACATAGTCCACCGCCAGATTGGTGCGCAGGGCCTGGTCGTAAAACTGGAGCGCTGAGGCATACTGGTTCTTGGCCAGAAAATCATCAGCCAGCTGTATATAGCCGGCGGCTTCGTTTTTGCGTTCGTTTACCGGCTGGTTTTTGGACGGCAGGCTGGAGCAGGCGCCCAGCAGGGTAAGACTTGCCGCGAGCAGCAAAGACACGGGCAACGCAACCGTCAGGCCGGTTCGGTTAGAGGTTCTCATTCGTCGAAGCTCCCTTCGCGCATACTGTTATACAAACTTTCCTGAACCGCCCTTTCCGGAACACCGCCGCGGATAAGCGGATTGTTTTTTACACCTTCCAGCACGTCCTGGGCTTTTTCGATGGCCGATTTGGTTTCGTTGAGTACCGAGGCGATTTTTGGCACTTCACTGTTCAGGCTGCTGATAATCTGCTGAATGTTGCGGACGCTGCGTTCCACATCGTCGGTGATGGAGATGATGCGGTTAAACAGGGCATCATCGTCGTCCAGTATGGTCTTGAGCGAACCTTGCGGATCGAGCAGTTTGGGTATCAGCCCGGTTGGGTCGCGGAGGGCGTCGGTGGTTTCTTCCAGGTTGCCGGTTATGCCGTTTACGTTGGCCACAGTGGTCTGGGTGGCCTGCAGCAGTTCTTCTACCTGGTCCAGCAGTACGGCTACACGGTCTTGCACGCCGATAACAACCTCGTCAACCGAATCTACAACAGAATTTACATTGTCCATCGTGGCCGGCAGTTTTGATGTCGCATCATTGATGTCGCCGATGATGCCGGTAAGCGGACCTGAACCCTGACCTGAAATGGCCCGGTTAACCTCGGTAAGCGTACGGGTGACCGCAACCAGGGTACGGTTTACGTTTTCGAGCACCGGGTTAACATTTGATAATAACCGGGTGATGGTGTCGTCCTTTACCGGGATGTCGGCCAGTTCCTGTTCGATGATGCTCTGGCCTTCAATCGAATCGGCGGTAGGAATAAAAGACCATTCCTCCAGCACATCTCCTTCCCTGCCGGGATGAAAGAGCAGCGCCGAACCCAGGCCGATGGGCGATACTGAGAGTTCCAGTAGTGAAGATTTTTTTACTTTATGGTAATAAGTGTCATAGATGTAAAATTCCACATCTACCTTGTTTTCGTCGTTCAGGGTTACCTTGTCTATTTTGCCGATCTGGAAGCCGCGCATCTGAATGCCGGTGCCCGGAGCGATACTGGCGGATGAATTGAATTCGGATTTAAAATAATAGTTTTTAGCGAACCAGCGCTGGTTGATACCCATGATGATGATAATGCCGCTGAAGGCGACCAGCGAAATGAGTATAAACAGACCGACAATCTGGTCGGCGAATTTGATTTTGAATTTCATGTTGTGCTCCGTTGCCCGGCTTGCGGGCTTTCCATGATTTCCGGATTGTCTATGTCCGGCAGATGGTCTGCGCAACCCGAACGCTTGCCGCGGGCCAGCAGGCGGGCCATCGAGCCGGACAGGGCGAATTCCACCTTGCCGAGCACGTCATCGTAGCAGCCGAAGGCCAGGATGCGTCCGTTTTTGATGACGCCAAGATTATCGGCGTGCCGGTAGGCCAGCTCCGAGTTGTTGGTCGCTATGACAATTGTTGTACCTTTTTTCTTCAGCTCTTCTAATATGGAGGAAATGTGATCGGCGGCATCTTCGTCCAGGGCGCTTACCGGATCGTCCATGAGCAGCAGGGCGGGTTCGTGCACAATGGCCCGGGCGATGGATACCAGTTTCTGCTCGCCGGTAGACAGGTCGGCCGGGCGCAGCATCATGTCTTCGCTGTAGCCCACCTTACGCAGGATGGCCGAGACAGTGTTGTATACAGTCTTCTGGTCAAGTTTCGGATTATGAACGCGCAGAGGCATGGCTACGTTATTGAGGATGGTGGTGTCCTGCCAAAGGGCGGAGTCCTGGAATACAAAGCCGGAGCTGGCGCGAAAGTCCTGTTCCTGACGAAAATTGAAATTGAGCAGGCGCTGCCCGGCTACCAGTATCTGCCCGCGCTGCGGGATTACCAGGCCGGCCGCTGCCTTAAGCAGGCTGCTTTTACCCGAACCGGCCTGACCTAAAATTACGCTGCACTGGCCGGCCGGGAAGAGTACTCGTATGTCATCCAGAATAAGGTAATCCCCGCTGGAGTAAAAAACTTCTTTCAACTCCAATGCCGGAGCCTGGTTGCGGCGTGCCTCAGGCATATTGTATAAGGGTGACGATAACGTCGGCAATAATTATGAGCATGAAGCTTTGCCCCACAGCGCGGATACCGGCTACCGGAATCTCGGTGGATGAGCGGTTGACCGAAAAGCCCTGGTAGGTGGAGACCACCGAGACAATAACCCCGAAAATAAAGGCTTTGGTCAGGCCGGAAATCAGGTCGCTGACTTTGAGGGTGGCCAGTAGGCCGCCGAGGTACTCGCTGAGTGCCATCGGCCGAATTACCTGCACCACGATAAAGGATCCAAGCAGTCCGAAGAGGTTAAAGTAAACCGTAAGCACAAGCATGGAAACCACCACGCCGATAAAGCGGGGAACCACCAGATACGAGATGGGATTAAGGCCGACGGCTATGTAGGCTTCGATCTCGTGGTTTACCACCATGGACCCCAGCTGCGTGGCAATGGCTGTGCCGGAACGGGCGGTGATGACGAAGGCGGTAAGCAGCGGCCCCAGCTCGCTGGTAATAACGATGATCAATATGGAATACATCAGTTGGCTTTGGCCGAACTGCGGCAGCAGGCTGGAGCCGATAACAATGAGCGCTGCCCCGATAGAAACAGCCATAATGGCGTTTATGGTAAGCGCTTCGTAGCCGGTAAACAGGATCTGCAGAATCAGAACCTTAAAGGCCACCTGCTTGCGCCGGAAAAAGCGGGTAGTCTCTTTAAGTACATTAAAAAAGAAGCCGAGCGCATACAAGAGTGATTGAATCCTGGTGCGGACAGCGCGGCCGATAGTTTCTAGCATGATACCCAAAGTATCGACTGGAAGCACGTAAGAATCAAGATAGCGGCATTATTTTGTAGCAACATGATTTCCTGGTTTACTCTTTGTTTTTTGCAGGCCAGTGCGCTATATTCTTGCCGTGCGCTCTGTATAGAGGCAAATACCACTCGCTTTCAGGAGTGATTATGAAGAACATAGCAATTGTTCTGTGTTTGATGCTTGTTCCGCTGTATTCCGGAATTCAGGCTCAGTCTAGCTTAGGGGAGCCATCTGAAGAGTCAGTCCTGCAGACTGCCCGCGACAACTACAATTCCAGCCAGACGCAATCAGACGGCGATGCCACCCAGACCTACAATCAGCCGACAGAACTCAGTCAGCCGGCCGGTACGGTAATCATCAACATCAACAGCAATGAAACCACGGTGCAGGAGACTAAAACCGAAGCGCCTCCTCCGGCCAGGGAAGTCGGTTCTTCCGGCACTGTGCAGGATCAGCCGCGCCAGTATCCGTTTTCGCCTTTTGTAATTGGTTTCGTTCCCGGTTTGTCTTTCCCCTTCGGAACCTACACGACCAATCTGGCGGTAGGTGCTATCGGGTCGTCGGTGGGCGGCTTGTACGGCATTCAGACTGCCGGAATATTCAGTACCGCGGCGGCCCCGGTTATCGGCGTGCAGGCCTCCGGTATTTTTAATACCGCGAGTGCTAGTTTCGGCGGCATTCAGTCCGCCGGTATCTTTAACGTAGTACAGGGAGATATGGGCGGCATCCAGTCGGCTGGTATCTTTAACCATGTCGGCGGACACATGCGCGGCATCCAGACTGCCGGTATTCTGAATACCTCTGGCTCGTTCAGCGGTGTGCAGGTTTCCGGTGTGATCAACCAGACAGGGAAAGGCAAAGGCCTTATGATAGGTCTGGTAAATGTAGCCGACGAACTTGACGGTATCGCCAT
The DNA here is from genome assembly GCA_018815555.1 of Spirochaetota bacterium. Taxonomy (GTDB): domain Bacteria; phylum Spirochaetota; class Spirochaetia; order Treponematales; family UBA12059; genus UBA12059. Next base: position 4,463 of record JAHIWF010000394.1, read on the forward strand.
TGGTCTGGTCAACAATATTAAAAACGGCGTGCGTGATGTGGCGATCGATTATCAGTTTATCAATAAAATGATGTATCTGACTTACCGCTCGGGTACGCCAATGCTGTATGCGGTGGCCTATGTAGGCGAAGTAGCTCCGGAAATTTTTACCGAAGCGGATGCTACCCGGTCGGCCGGTTTTGGCCTGGGGCACCGTTTTACCTGGGGCTTCCTTACTATGGATGCGGAGCTGGCCTATGAAGTCACCAATATGGGACAAACTATTGAGTTTTTGGACGACCTGTATGGTTATGCGGCATATGGCCATGAGCTGATTTGCGAATCCTACGGCTACGGCAGTGCCCGTTTCTCTTTCGGCTTCGGCAGTCGTCGCGGGGCCGGTATTTACTTCGGTATCAAGGCTGATTTCGGCGATTACCTGAATTTCTCGGTGCCCGAGCACCTGCGTTACGAGCTTTCAAAAGACGAGCGTGACGGCACCAATTTCTTCGGCCGAGTACTGCCGGTTTGGCCCAAGTGGTTCATGGGATTTAAATTCTGATACTGACCAGCATTTGTCCTTTTGCATAATGTAATTCCAGGCCGGCGGCTTTATCCGCCGGCTTTGGTGTTTTCCGGAAAAGCGGTGTATACTGTCTAATGTGCCGATTTTGAACAAGGAGCTGTACATGATAAAGAAAAGTATGCTGGTATTTGGTCTGCTGTTTGCAGGATTGCTTATGCTTTCTGCCCAGGCCGTGCGCCCTTTTGGCATAATCGACTATGTAGAAGGCTCAGTTACCATCACCCGGCAGGGGAAACAGCTTGGCGAGGCCAATTTTGGCGACGAAGTGCTGCCGAATGATCTTGTGCAGACCTCCGGCGACGGACTAGCTATTATAGCACTGGACTCTTCTACCGGAATGCGCGGTACACTTACCATTAAGGCGCGCACCAATATGTATCTGCGCTTGCAAACCGAGGATAGCAGTCCGAAGAGCAGTCTGGAGCTGCTGGCCGGACAGATGAGTGCCAAGGTAAGCCGCCTCAGCGGAACTCCTTCCATGGAAGTGCTTACCGACAGTGCGGTTATGGGTGTACGCGGCACCGAATTCGGATTTGCCTCCAGCCCTACCGGCAGTGTTATGGTCTACTGTACAGAAAGCTCTGTAACAGTAACAGACAGCGCCGGCGGCCAGCCACTGATAGTATCGGCCGGCAAGGCTGCGGAAAAGAAAGCTGGCGAGCGTCTGCGCCTGTTGCCGGTTACCATCAGCAATGCAGCCGATTTTGAAAGCCGCTGGTTTGCTGACGACATCGAAGCTTTTAAAGCCAACGCTGTAGCCGCCCTGGGCAATTATGCCAGGCGTTATAATCAGTTATTTGATGAATTCAACCGTATTTTTGAACCCTTCCAGAAAGACGACATATTGACCAAATGGCTGCGCGAGGATGCCCAAGGCACTACTCCGCCGCAAAACAGTGCCGGGGTGCTGCGCGAAAAACGGGCCATGATCGCCCATCTGATGCCTCTGCGACGCAATCTGTTCATTTTTGAGCGTATTTATTACCGGCTGGACCAGCTGGCTGACATTATCCTGGGAACCAGTCTGGAACGTAGCCGCATCAACCCGCAGCAGACTGCCGGGGAGTTTCTGCGCAAGGTGCGCAATGACGCCACTGTGTTGGGCCGGCGGGTAGCCCTGGTGCGCTACGCCGAGGTACTGTATGCCCTGCGTAATGGCGGAGCCATGCCGACTGATTTCGGCAGCGACGGCTTTTTTGGCGGAGAGGACGACTTCTTCGGCAGCAGCGACGATCTCTGATGCTGCTGCCGCAACTGGCCAAAAAGTCCGCGTAATTTCAGTAGCGAAGAGCTGGCCAGCTTGCTGGACAGTGTCTGGAGCGGTACTTTGGAGCAGGCCCGGGAGCTCTGAATGCCTGGCTGAATTGTGTTGCAAATCACCGCACCATAAAGTACTCTTGAAGTATGACCGCCGACATGCACATGCACAGCAGGTATTCCGATGGCTCTGATTGGCCTGAGGAGCTTATTGCCAAGGCTGTGCACCACAAACTTCAACTGGTATGTCTTACCGATCACGATACCATGGGTGGTACCGCATCCTATGTAGCGGCAGCCCGTGGGGCTGGCCTGCACAGCTATCCAGCGGTTGAAGTAGACTGCAATCAGAAAGAAATCGGTTATAAAAGCGAGCTCCTGGTTTATTTCCCCGACGGTCGATACGAACAGGTGGATGGTTTACTCTGTGAGCTGCTGACTGAGCGCACCCGCATTATCGGAGACTTCTGCAACTGGTTTTCGGTGCAGTATGAACTGCCGGAGTTGACTGTAAGCACTCTGTTGGCGCAAAGAAGCGGCAGCGGGGAGGGGGCAAGCTGTAGTGGTCAACCCTTTCGTCTTTCTAAAACTGATATTTACCGCTATCTTGCCGAAAAAGCTGTTCTGCCAAAAAACATGTCGTATAAGCAGTTTAAAAAAACCTGTTTCGAGAAGGGGCCTTTGAAAAACCGGCGTATTCCCAAGCCGGAGGTGCGGCACTTGGCGGCTTTGGCAAAAAGTGATGGCGGCTTTCTGGTGTTGCCGCATTTTGGTCATGAATTTGACGATAATGCACAGCAACTGCACAAGGACCGTAAACGCATGCTGCAGCTATTAAAGTGGTTTTATACTGCCGGTGTGCGCGGCCTGGAAATGTACCCATATAAAAATGACGCTGGCAACCGGATAAACAGCATTTTGTCCGAAGCTGCCCAAAAGATCGGTTTTTTTCTTACCTGGGGCTCGGACTGTCATGGCTCGGGCAGCGACAAGGAAAGGCTGGGATCTTTTTCCGGGGTTTTTGACGGGTTTCCACAGAGAATTTGGTGATTTGCAAGCTGGTTTTACAGAAATATTTTTGGTATAGTGACCGACAAGAATGGAGAAAAGGCTATGGCACATTGTGTAGTCCCCGAGGCGGAAGCCCTGCTGGACAAAGAAATACCGGTACATAAAAAAGGTTTTGTGCGCCTGGTTGACTATATGGGAGGCGATGCCCGTATCGTGCAAGCTGCGCGGGTTTCTTATGGTGAAGGTACTAAAACCGTACGCGAGGATGCCGGACTCATTGATTATCTACTGCGCAACGAACATACCTCCCCTTTCGAGCAGGTAATTCTAACCTTTCATATCAAGATGCCGGTTTTTGTAGCCCGACAATGGATACGCCATCGCACCGCCCGGGTAAACGAGATTTCCGGACGTTACTCGGTAATGAAAGACGAATTCTGGCTGCCAGAGCCGGAAGTGGTTTGCCATCAGAGCAGCGACAACAAGCAGGGGCGGGAAAACGAGGCTGTCAGTGCAGCCGAGGCGGCAGAGGTAATAGCTACTCTGGCGGCCGGCCAGAAGGCAGCGTATACAGAATACCGCAAGCTGGTCGATTCGGGTATTGCCCGGGAGCTGGCGCGGGTGAATCTGCCGCTTTCGCTGTACACAGAGTGGTACTGGCAGATGGATTTGCATAACTTGTTCCGTTTTCTGGTACTGCGTACCGACGCCCACGCCCAGCGCGAGATCCGCGACTATGCCAACGTTATATTTGATATTACCCGGGCAGTCGCGCCGTTAGCCTGTGCCAGCCTGGAACAGCATTTGTTGGGCGGCGCCCGGCTATCGGCCGACGAAGCCGCGGCGGTCAGCCGTTTATTGGCAGGGCAGCCGGCCGGTTTGGAGACACGTCAGTTTGAACGGCTGCAGGAAAAATTGCAGCCGCGTCCGGTTGGCGGCGCTTGAGCCATAGGAGCACTAGATGATCGAGCAGGTAGAGCGGAAACTTCAGGCCAATATCGCTTTTGACCGGGGAGAAATCGCCGAACTGGTTGATGCCTATCATGACCAGCAGGCGCTGATCGAGATCGGCAAGAATCTGATAGTGGAACGTGACAAGGATACGCTGCTGCGTTTGATTCTGACTACTGCCCAGCGCATTACCGGAGCCGATGCCGGAACCATTATGCTGGTGGAAAAACATGCCGGCGAAAACTGTCTGCGCTTCGAGTACGCCCATACCAGCTCAATCAATACCAGTTATGAAAAATTTCTTATGCCGCTTGACCGCAGTTCCATTTCCGGTTATGTGGCGCTGGAAGGCTGTCTGCTTAATATTGAAGACGTGTACGAGCTGCCGGACGATGTGCCGTACCGTTTTAAAAAGGATTTCGACAATAAATACGGCTACCGCACCAAGAGCATGCTGGTGGTGCCGTTAAAGAACAATAATCAGAAGATTATCGGCGTAATTCAGCTGATAAACTCCAAGGAAGATCCGGCCTGGCCGGATTCGCGCGAGTCGAACCAGGTCTTGTTGAAAACACCTGAAGATTTTATGACAAAAGTATATCCCTTCGACAAACGCTACGAGCCGTTGATGGAAGCAGTGGCCAACCAGGCCTCCATCGCACTGGAAAATGCCCGAATGCTGGAACATATTCGCTTCCAGTTCGACGCCTTTGTGCGTGCCAGCGTGTTCGCCATCGAGTCCCGTGACCCTTCCACCCGTGGACATTCCGAGCGGGTGGCCCGCATGGCTGTGGCGCTGGCCAAGGGCATTAGCATATGCGCAGACGGGCCATACGCCGGTATGAACTTCAGCGAAACAGCCCTGCGCGAACTGGAATATGCCGGCCTGCTGCACGATTTCGGCAAGGTATATATTGATCCGAACATCTACCTGAAGGCCAAGAAACTGTATCCGCGCGACTACGACTTTCTGATGCTGCGCCTGCAGTACCTGAAGCGCACCATTGAGCTCGGGTATAAAGAATTATCAGAAAAAAGCCGACATGCGCAGGTGCTTAAAAGTGAAAAGACCATACTGGACGCCACAGTTATGGAGGCCATGCAGCTGATCAATATTCTGAATGAACCTACAGCTACGGATTTAGACATAGACCGGGAAATAGAACGCCTGCAGAAGGCCAGTTTTCCAGAATTTATAACTGACGAACATGGCCAGCTCATTGAACTGCTGACCAAAAAAGAGGCTGAATGCCTGCGCATACGGCGTGGCAGTCTTACGGATGCCGAACGCAAAATTATTCAGGACCATGTTGTGTACAGTTGGGAATTCCTGACCAAAATTCCCTGGCCGGAAGAATTTATTAGCATACCGGATTATTGCCGCGACCATCACGAAATGCTGGACGGCAGCGGCTATCCGGACGGTAAAAAGGGCGACAGTATACCCTTGCAGGCGCGTATTCTCAGTGTCTGCGATATCTACGATGCCCTTTCGGCCAGTGACCGTCCTTACAAAAAGGCACTGCCCAAAGAATTGTGCATCAAGATCGTGCAGCAGGAGGCCGATGCCGGAAAGCTGGACGCCGAACTGGTGCGCATATTTATGGAGCACGAAGTGTATCTGCATTGTTATGTGGATCAGGATTCCAATATACTCGGCTGATTGATGGAGAAACTATGAGGGCAGTGGTGCAGCGGGTTCGGCAGGCCAGTGTGACGGTGGACGGCAGGGTGTGCGGGTTGATAGAGCGCGGTTTGCTGGTGTATCTGGGCGTGGGAAAGCAGGACGGTGAAAAGGATATGCAGTGGCTGGCGGACAAGATTGCCGGGCTGCGCATTTTCGAGGATGCCGACGAGAAGATGAACCTTTCGGTGCTCGATGTAGGCGGCGGTGTGCTGACCATCTCGCAGTTTACCCTGTTTGCCGATACCCGGAAAGGCAAGCGACCGTCGTGGGGACCGGCAGCGGAACCAGCCATGGCCGAGTCCTTGTACGAGCGCTTTAAGGAACGCATGGCGGCTCTGGTGCCGAATACCGCCTGCGGCATTTTTGGCGCCAGCATGGACGTGGCTTATGTGAACGAAGGTCCGGTAACCATTATTCTGGATACCGATGAAGTGATTCCGAAACCGGCCGTTGATGCAGGTTGACCAGGTTCTGACACATGCCGGCTTGTAGTGTTTTCTGGTTCCGGCGCGACCTGCGCCTGAAGGACAATGCCGGCCTGCAGGCCGCTCTGGCCGGAACTCGGCCGGTGCTGCCGCTTTTTATTCTGGATAGTGATATTCTCGACACTTTACCGGCGGATGATTCCCGGGTGGCCTTTTTGTTCACGGTGCTGCGACGGCTGCAGCTGGACTTGCAGAAGCTGGGATCCGGGCTGCTGGTGCTGCGCGGCCGGCCGACCGAAGTCTGGCAGTGGCTGCCGGGGGTGGTGCAGGCGGCTGAAGTGCATGCCAACCGCGATTATGAACCCTATGCCCGGCAGCGCGACGACGCTATTACCTGCCTGTTGTCGGAGCGCGGCATCCCCTTTGCTTTACATAAAGACTGCCTGCTGTTTGAACCTGAAGAAATCCTGAAAGCCGACGGATCGCCTTATACTGTTTACACCCCCTACAGCCGGCGCTGGCTGCAGCGCTTGCTGGATACCGGCATTGGGGGCGGTGTTGGGGACAGTCCCCGTTTGGGGGGCAGACCCCGGGCCGGCGGGAGCCAGGTTCAGGGTGGGGTCAGACCTCAGGCTAGTGGGACCGGTTTTCCGGGTGGGGTCAGACCCCACGGCGGGTTTGTGGGCTTTTCGGGCGGTCGGCCGGCGGGCTGGACCGAGCGGCCGGTTCCGAATGGGTTTTCCTGGGTGGGCTCTACGGAACTTGCGGCTACAGCAGCCGCGCCGGCAGCCAAGCCGGTGCCTCCCTGGTCCTTAAGCGGAGTAGACCAGTACCATGCCACACGGGATTTTCCAGCGCTGGACAGTGGCTCGTATCTGGGGCCGCATCTGCGCTTCGGCACCGTCAACATCCGGCATATTCTGCGTCAGCTGTTTACGGAAGCAGCGGACGGCAGCAGCTCCAGCGGCAACATTGATGGCAGTCTGGGACCGGGAAGGGAATGTTTTCTGGGAGAGCTGATCTGGCGGGAGTTTTTTACCCAGATCCTGTATCATTTTCCGCAGAGCGCCGCCGCCAATTTTAAACGCAAGTATGACGGGGTACATTGGCGAAAGGATGCATCGGCTTTTGCAGCCTGGACAGAAGGCCGTACCGGATTCCCTTTGGTGGATGCCGGCATGAGGCAGCTGCGCGCAACCGGCAGCATGCACAACCGGGTGCGCATGGTGTGTGCTTCGTTCCTTTGTAAAGATTTATTACTGGATTGGCGGCAGGGCGAGGCGTGGTTTGCCGCGCAGCTGCTGGATTACGAACAGTCGTCGAATGTAGGCAACTGGCAGTGGTCGGCCGGTACCGGTTGCGATGCCGCACCGTACTTCAGGATCTTCAATCCGATCGAGCAGCAGAAACGCTGGGATCCGCAGCTGGACTATGTGAAGCGCTGGATTCCCGAATACGGCAGTGCGGAATATCCAAAGCCAATTGTGGATCATGCCGCCGCACGCCAGCGGGCCTTAGCCGCGTACAAGGCAGCTCTTGGTTAAAGACTTGCGTCTGGTAGCGGATCGGTGGCGGGTTGCTGAGGCTGTTGTAATCAATTCTGGCTGATTTTTGGGCAGTTCGTGATATAATCGTTTGCAGATTATAAAGTGGGGGATGCCATGTATGTATTGACCAGGGACGCCTTCCGGCCGGGCCGTCTTATCATTTGCCTGATTACAATTGCAGTGCTTTCAGTTTCCTGTGCCAACAGTAATCTGTTACCACAGGGCAGTGGCCGTTTGGCCCTGACCTTGTCTGTTGACCCAGCCTTCCTCGGCGGCCATACCGCCCACTCACGCTTTCTGATGCCAGATACTGCCGTGGTCAACCTGCGCGTGGCTGCCGAAAGCGCTCCCGAAATAGAACTGGCCAGTGCTACAGCCACCGTAGTGGAAGATGGCGAGGGAAACCGCAGCGCCAGTGCCGTACTTGGTCCTCTACCGCTTGGCGAGCCGCTGCTGGTAACAGCCGAAATCCCCGCAGGATCAGTCGTGATATCTTCGGCCAGCGGCACGGTAAACCTGGACGGCAGCGCGGCGCAGCAGCTGACACTAAGGCTGCTGCCGACCGATGAGCATCCGAAGCTGGTGGAGGTGGTGCC
>JAHIWF010000395.1 GCA_018815555.1 Spirochaetota bacterium
TGCAGGCTCAGCAGTGCCCGCGGCCCCGGACAGGCCGGCTGCCGACGGTAGATCCACAGCGGCATACAGCTGCACCGCCGGATCGTCATACCAGGAGCGCAGCACTGACCGCTCGGTAACATCGGTAAAACTCATGCGGGCATCAGTGCGTATCATCAGTTGGCAGAATTGGTAAACCGCTTCAAACTGCTCCTCGCCAGCGAGCAAAAACTGCATAGACCCGCTCAAGCCCGGCTGGCTGGCGCTTTGCCAGCGGCCGCCGGCCGTAAAATCTTGCGGTACACACTCACGTTGTCGCCATCGGCGCCTGCGGACTGCAACGAGCCGGCTGAGGAGGCTACCCCCGGGTCAAGCTGAAAACCAAGGCGCTGCAGATATTTCTGATGCTCAGGCACACAGCTTTTCTGCACCAGGGTCAGCGAACGGCCGGCGGCAATGCGTTCGGCAATCCGGTTAAAATAATAACGGGCATTCTGGTAATCGCGATAACTGGGCACGGCGTAGTCCAGACCAATTTCCACAGTGGCTTCGTCCAGCGGGCGGTAGATGATCAGCGAAACCGGCATCATGTCGCGCAGCACCAGATCGGCCTGCCAACCCTCGCCGGGCTTGGGCGCAAAACCCGGCTGGTAACGCTGAATGTCCGCCTGGTAAAACTTCAGAAACAGCTCAACGTAGGGCGACTCGAAGATATTGCGCTCAATCAGATCAAAGCGGTCACGCGTGCGGTACATCTTGGTCAGAAAATATATATTGATAACAACAATAAAGCCGTTCAGGATGGCCACCGGCAAGGCCGCAATTAACACACCGTAGGCCATAAAAAACAGCGAGCCTGCAGTATTCAGAATGCGCAGCCATTTAATGTTCCGCATCATCAGCGATATTGCCACCACCACTGACGCCAAAGTGCCAAACAGTTCCAGCCAGTTCACGTTCATCAGAGCCTCCGTAGCACCATTATAGTACAAGCGCCGGCCGGGGGGACAGTCCCCGGCCTGAAAGCGCCTGTGGGGGTCTGACCCCCAACTGAATCTGTTCGCGGCGGCTGTGGGGGTCTGACCCCGCCCGAGACCGCTGTGGGGTCTGACCCCCAACTGCATCTGCTTGCGGCAGTTGTGGGGTCAGACCCCGCCCGAGACCGCTGTGGGGTCTGACCCCCAACTGAATCTGCTTGCGGCAGCTGTGGGGTCTGACCCCCAACTGAATCTGCTTGCGGCAGCTGTGGGGTCTGACCCCGCCCGAGACCGCTGTGGGGTCTGACCCCCAACTGAATCTGTTCGTGGCGGCTGTGGGGTCTGACCCCGCCCGAGACCGCTGTGGGGTCAGACCCCCGACACGTGCGCCTTGCTCCGCACCGGATATCGTGCTACACTGGCGGAAATAGCTATATCGTTATAAGGATATCGAATGAAAGTCGCGGATATTGTACAGACACTGGAAGGCAAACTGCTATCGGGCGAACAGCTGCTTGATACCGAGATCAGCTCGGCCTGCGGTGCCGACCTCATGAGTGATGTAATGGCCTTCGTAAAAGAACACGTTGTCCTGCTCACCGGCCTGGTTAATCTTCAGGCAATCCGTACGGCCGAAATGATGGACATACAGGTAATCGTGTTCGTGCGCGGCAAGACCCCCACTAAAGATATGATCGAAGAAGCCACGTCAAACGGCATGGCCATAATTACCACCAAATACAGCATGTTCCTGGCCTGCGGCCGGCTCTACGAAGCCGGCATCCGTACTGGCGGCATGCGGGAATCGTGCTGAGCAGGCCATGAAACTGCATTACGAAGTTCCGGGTGACGATTTCTCGCTAGCAGGCAAGGCCAGTACCGAAGTCAAGAAAGCGCTTGGCCGTCTCGGCATCGACCCCGGCATCATCAAACGCGCTGCCGTTGCCATGTACGAAGCCGAAATCAATATGGTCATCCACGCCGGCGGCGGTGTTGCCGATGTCGAGATACTGCCGGACAGCATACTGGTAAAACTGGAAGACCAAGGCCCTGGCATCCCCGACCTGGAGATGGCCATGCAGGAAGGCTACTCCACCGCTCCAGAACAAGCCCGCGAGCTCGGTTTTGGCGCCGGCATGGGCCTACCCAACATTAAACGAAACTCCGACGACCTGCATATCGAATCCGCCGTCGGCAGCGGAACCAAAGTAAGCATAACCATCAAGCTACAGCAGGGAGCCACAGACCAGGCGTGAACGGACACACTTTTCACTCAGTCACCCTCGACCCCGCCAAATGCACCGGCTGCACCACCTGCATCCGCTACTGCCCTACCGAAGCCATCCGTGTGCGCAAAGGCCGCGCCGTCATCATGGACGAGCGCTGCATCGACTGCGGTGAATGCATCCGGGTCTGCCCGCAAAACGCCAAAAAACCGGTCTCCGATCCACTGTCCGCCCTGGAAAAATTCGCCGTCCGAGTAGCCATTCCCGCCCCCACCCTCTACGGCCAGTTTGACGAGAAATATACCGTCGACCGCATCCTCTGCGGACTCAAGCAGCTTGGTTTCGACGACGTAGTGGAAGTAGCCTGGGCAGCCGAACTGGTGGCAGCAGCCGGAGCAAAAGCTGTTCAGGAACGCAGTTTTCAAGGCCCCATGATCTCGTCGGCCTGTCCGGCCATAGTCAAACTGATTCAGGTGCGCTTCCCCACCCTCATTGAATACCTGATGCCCATAATCTCGCCTATGGAAACCGCCGCCCGCCTGGTAAAAGAGCGGCTGTACCCCGGGCGCGAAGATGTCGGCGTATTTTTCATTTCTCCCTGCGCCGGCAAAGTAACCGTCTCGCGTTACCCCCAGGGGGTTCAACACTCAGCAGTCGACGGAGTAATCGGCATAAAAGATGTGTATGTGCCCCTGCGCAGCATCCTGCCCGGCGTGGAAGAACAGCCGATAGCCCACTCCAGCGCCCGCGGTATTGCCTGGGCCCACATCGACGGCGAAAGTGATGCCGTCGGCAACCCGCGCGGCATCAGCGTCAGCGGCGTGGCCGACGTTATCGGCGTATTTGAGGCTCTGGAAAACGGCAAGTTGAACAACGTGGCCTTCATCGAGGCGCTGGCCTGCCCGGCCGGCTGTGTCGGCGGCCCGCTCACCGTCGAAAACCCCTACATCGCCCGTGCCCGCATCCGCACCCGCGAGCGGCGCAGCCAGCAACGGGCAGAGCGACCAAAACCGGTATCAGCCGAAGGCCTGGACCTGCGTTGGCAAACCCAGCTGAAAGCCCGGGAAGCCCTGCGCCTGGACCCGGACATGCTTAAAGCCATGATCATGATGGAAGAAATGGAACAGATCGCCGCCAAGCTGCCCGGGCTGGATTGCGGCTCCTGCGGCGCCCCGACCTGCCGGGCCTTTGCCGAAGACGTGGCCCGCAAACATGTGGTGATAACCGACTGCATCTTTAAACTACGCGAGAACGTCCGCCAGCTGGCCGAGCAGCTTATCGACATGGAACGCATCCAGCCACCCGGCTTGGACCGCGAAAAAGACTAA
>JAHIWF010000396.1 GCA_018815555.1 Spirochaetota bacterium
GCCTTGTTCACCGATGGTCAGACCCAGCTCGGCCGTGTGTTCGTGCAGGAGCCCATGCTGCCCATGCAATCCGGCCGACCGGAGGAGGCAGCTGAACATGCGCCGGGCAACCAAGACCTCCTGGTGCTTGATTACGAGCGCGCCAGCGAGGTAATCAAGACCGCCTCGCACATCGGCGTGGGCATGTGCTATTGCCGTCACAAGATGATGCACCTCGGCCGCGCCTGCGATGCGCCGATGGATATCTGTATGACCTTCAACAGCTCCGCGGAATCACTGACCAGGCACGGCCACGCCCGCGCGATAGATGTGGCCGAGTGCATGACACTGCTTGATACCGCCTACGAGCGCGGGCTGGTGCAGTTCGGCGAGAACGTGCAGCGGCGGGTCAACTTTATCTGCAATTGCTGCGGCTGCTGCTGCGAAGCGCTTATAGCCCAGCGCCGCTTCGGCCTTCTGCACCCCGTGCATACCACCAACTGGATACCGCTGGTCACTGAAGAAAAATGCAACGGCTGCGGCAAGTGCGTCGATGCCTGCCCGGTCGAGGCGATGGCGCTGGTATCGGCCGAGAACCCAAAACAGCCGAAGCTTCGCAAAGCCAAAATCCTGCATGACGCCTGCCTGGGCTGCGGCGTCTGTGTCCGCGCCTGCAAGACCGGCGCACTTTCGCTCCGCTCGCGACCCAAGCGCGTGCTAACGCCAGTCGATTCGACCCACCGCGCAGTAATCATGGCCATCGAACGCGGAAAGTTCCAGAACCTGATATTTGATAACAACGCATTGGCTAGCCACCGCGCCATGGCAGCCATACTCGGAGTTATACTGCGCCTGCCACCGGTCAAACAAATAATGGCCAGCGAACAGATGAAGAGCAAGTACTTGCTCAAGCTGCTGTCGATCGTAAAGCCCTAGCTTCCGTCGGATTGCTCAGGGGTTCAGTATTCAGAAGCGGTGCTAAATCTGGAATTGGTCGTGGCATTGACAGTGTCTGGATAGCGCGGGTTTAGAAAAACAGCACCTCGCCCTCGGCTAAGGCACTGCCGTCATCCTTTGCTTTCTCTTCGAGCTCAAAGCCCGGGCTGTAGTCAGCCTGAAACGCTGCAAGACAGCGGTATTCGTTTTTAAAGGCCAGGCAGCGGTATACCGGCGATTTATGGGCAAAATGACTCAGTCCCCGGCCGGCGAATACGGTTGGTGTACCCAGCGAAATATCCAGCCCATAGCTATGCAAGCCGTTTTTTAAGCGGCCAAGCAGCTGATTGGCCAACTCGCCAGTCCAGTCGGCAATGATGGTATTGTCAGGAACAGTTCCTTGCTTGAAATTCGGCAGGCTGCGCACGGCCAGGGGGCGCTCCAGAATCAGTACCAGCACACCTCGCAGGTGCTCCGAGCTGAAGCCGATGGAAGCAGCAAAGGGGTCGTCGATATCATCATTGCAGAATCCGGCGGCAGTGACACCAACTCCGTGGGCCTGGAGCAAGTCAACGACACCATCGATAATCAAGGCGTCGATACGGGCAAGCGATACTTCATTCATTAATACAGTGTAATACGGATAGTATAAGGGCGCAAATTTTGCTTTGCAAAAATCGAGTCTTCAGGCAAAAGCTCGAAGCTAATGTAAAGTAGGATAGTCGTTGCAAGCTGGATTAACCGAAGGGCAGATTAGTATTACTGGTAGACACAAAACTTCGCAGCGCTGGGCAGCTTGCAAGCACTGTTCCGGCAGCGCCATGCAGCAATCCATCCGGCCAGTCCAACCCGGCCGGATGAATCAACCTGACTCAGGGAGTGTCCGCAACTACCTCGCCGGTACTGGCATCTATCAAAACCTCGGTATCAGTATCCCTGAACCGTACCCTCAGCCTGGTACTGCCATCGTAAGTAATCTCGGCGTCGATGATACGCTGTTCACTGCGGCTGCCGAAGCCTCCCGTTGCTTCTCTGTATATCTCGCCGGTGATAGTAACCGTACCGCTAAGGGGCATAATCTGGCCGTCGCCGTCACCGATATCGTCCCGCAACATAACCACAGCTGCATATTCTTTGCTGATATCGACTGTACGGGTTACAGTCCGCTGGCTCTCCAGGTCAGGATGGGTCATATCGCCTGTCCGGGCTGTAGTGCCGGTCATGCTATAGGTATCAACCCCATCGGTCTGTCCAAGCAAAATCTGCAGGTCCATACTTCCCTGCATGCTGCCATCCATACGCGGCCCGTTCAGGGTTACGATATGGGTACCGACTTTGCTGAAGCGGTCATAGGCTTCCGGCGGGTCAACTTCGTTCACCCAGTCTCCATTATACCAGGTTTTGGTAAAACTGGTTTCTACGGTGCTGTACTGATATTCTCTGGTGCGGGTTACCTCCAGCGACCGCGCGTCCAGCGAACGTGCCTGGTCATCATCATCTTCAGTATTGACCAAGCTAAAATCACCACCGTCACCTTCTAGCAGGGTAGCTGCAATTGCTTCGGCGGTTTCCTGGTCACTTACCGAAACAGTACCACCGGCCAGATTACAACCGGTCAGGCCGAAAACCAGCATACATGCCATAGTGAGAACCGGAATTGTGTATTTCATCTTCATATGCACCTCCTTCGTGCGTATTTGTAAGACGAAATCAATGCTCCCAGGTTCAATTATTTTCCTGAAATTATTTTTATATTTTTATGAACCCGCATGGTACAGTATTCGTCTAAGCTGTAGAGAAGGTGCAGGTAAAGCGAAAGGAGTCGGTATGAAAAGACCGTGTCTAATATCTCGTCTGATTCTATTGGGTTTTCTGTTAATTGGGGTAGGTACCATATACGCCCAGGAACAGGACTTTAACAACGCACTGTCGGCGCTAAACCTCAGTGAGCAGGATGAAACACGGATCGATCGTATACAGCAAAGCTACCTGGAGGCAATAAAACTGCCGCAAGCCGAGCTCGCTGTCATACGGGCCAGCCTTACCCGCGAAATGGTAAGGTCCTCACCATCGATAGCGGAAATCGAGCGTATTCTGCGCAGCGGTATCGATTATGAGGTACAACTGCGTATGGCCGAAATCCGCAGGGAACTGGCCATGCGCGAACTGTTGGGTGACCAGCGCTGGACCCGGTTCAAGCAACTGGCCCGGTTGATACAGGAACGCGGGGGTGACCAGGAACAGTTGCTGCAGCGGCTGCAGCGGACCAGGCCGGAACTTGCCCGCATTCTGCGCATCATCCAGCAATATACCAAATGACCCTGAAATCCGGAGGCAACTCCAGGCAGGCTCTATGGCCTGCCGCCGCCGGCACCCATGATGGCACGGGAAACACGGTGGCTCAGCCGACACTACCAGGCACGACCGCCTGGACAGAGTTGGAACCGGTGCTGCCCGGGTTGAAACGGTTTTTATTTACACTCTGCAAAGGAAACTACGAGGACGTACAGGATTGCCTGCAGGAAACCGCGATCAAGGTTCTGCACTCGGCGGCATCTTTCAGAGGTCAGGCGGCCTACCGTACCTGGGTCTATAGTATTGCCAGGAATGTAGCTATCGACCTACATCGCCGCCACCGGCGCCGGCGCGATTTTGAGCTGGATGCAGAACTGGTCAACTTGCCGGAACTGTCAGCCGGATCAGATTCAAATCCCGAGCACCAGCTGTTGCGCAGCAATGAGCAGAAGCTGGTAGTGGATGTACTGGTTTCCCTTCCGGACAGACAGCGCACCTGCCTGCATCTGAAGGAAATTGACGGTCTAAGCCTGGAAGAAATCGCCGAGCTGCTTAAGGTTCCGGAAGGAACGGTAAAATCGCGCCTGTTCCATGCCCGGCGGCTGTTCGCCCGGGCCTACCAAAAACTGGCCCAGACTATACCGGGAGGTTAACATGAATCCAGATAAAGCCATAAAACGCAAAACTGCAGCGGCAGTCGATCCACTGGAAATACTACGCTCTTCCGGCGCAGCCGAGATTGACTACCGGCTGGAGCAATCCAGGAAAGCAAAAGAAAGCGGCGCAGCAGCAGTTACCCATAGGCGGAAAAATTACCTCCATCAGCTGTTACAATACGGAACCAGGGCTGCCGCGGCCGTACTGGTTATCGGCATACTTTCATGGTCCACTGTCAGCGGTATACGTTTCTCGCAAAACCGCAAAGCCCTCCAATCGGAAATCAGCCGTTTTGTCGAAGAGATGTACAGTGGTACATCACTGCTTCAAACGGAGGCTGCCAGTCTGCAGGCGAGTGTTATAGATTCGGCCGAAGA
>JAHIWF010000397.1 GCA_018815555.1 Spirochaetota bacterium
CTCCGAGGATCTGGCTCGCGGCTGCAGGTAGTGAACTGGACGAAACGATACAGCTGTGGAGCTACAGCGGCCCCAGCAAAGGTCAGACAGACAGCCAAGGTAACGAAATCCTGGTCGACACCGGCTACTGGGCCGAATATCCCCTGCACCAGCTGCCCTTAGGCTACCCGGTCGAGAAACAGCTGGGGCAGGTGTCGATGGGTTTTGGCAGGAACCAAAATCCGATATATGGAACCGAGTATGTGCATCGCGGAATTGATATCAGCACCTTCCGTTCAGGAGACGCCGTTCTGGCCACCATGGACGCCGAAGTTATCGCATGTTATTATGAAATGGACCTGGGCAACTATGTAATCCTGCGCCGTGGGCGGATACTGGTACTTTACGCCCATCTTAAATCATTTAACATAAAAGTCGGGGATACAGTACAGACCGGGCAGACCATTGCCTACATCGGCAATACCGGACTGAGTACAGGACCGCATCTACACTATGAGGTTCACATTGTAGAATCGGAAGCTGTATTGGACAACCTGGGCTCAGACCCGGCGTCGGCAATACGCTCTCGGACAACTTGTGTAGACGCTCTGCCGTTGCTGCGCAAAGGCGGCTGGACGGGCGAGGACAAATCAGCAGAACGCCAGAATTACTGAACTTCTAAACAAGTTCGGAATGCCGGACCTGCAGCTTAATGCAACCACTCATATACGGTTGCATTAAGCTGCAGACAGAATTACTCCGTCCGGACCGGCTTATGCCACAACACCGCACGAATTCGCCGAATCACTTGCCATAGAGTCCACCCCAGCACAGCCGCCAGCACCGCATACAGCACAAGCGGCAAGCCAGCCCTGATGCCGTCCGAAACACCCAATACTTCCAGATACGCCACATTAACAAAACGTCCGGTCCCCAAAATCAGTATCCAGGCCGGGAAAAAAGCGTCGAAGGCGCTCAGGCCCAGTTCGTACCTGGCCTGCCAGAGCGGACGTTGCACTAGTCCAAAAGTAGGCAGACGCAACAAGCCCAAAGGCAGATCGACCAGCAGGCGAACAATCAAAACCGGAATCAGCAGCCGCAAACCCTCGCCAAAGACTCCGATCAGGGTACAGCCGCCGCCTTCCACACTGCAAACCAGCGGACTGGCCCGCAAATACCACAGCAATCCGACTGTTACCAAAGTAAGTACAGTATTCAGCCCAAACTCGGCAAACTTTTTACGCTGATCCTTCACCTTTGTAGAATCACCGGATTTACCCTCTTCCGTTGCACTATCAGCACCATCAGCTCTATTCATATCTTTGCTCATAAATTCTCCATATATATATTCTGATTATCAACTAGATCCTCTTTAGTATAAACATCAGAAGTACAATATATATATACAATACAATACAAACAAGTCAAAGTGACCCCTGCATTTCCCCTTGAATTTTCTGCCATTCTGTTCGATACTTTACTCGTTGGCAGCAGCGCGTAGCGCACGCCGTCAATGCCGCCGATTTGAACCAGATTGCGGGCGGCGCCATGAAACCTCATGGCAATAATCCAGCTAAAAGGGAGTCCCGCGTGACAACACCCGCCTTTTTCCGCACCCCGGTAACAGACCACGTACTTGCCCCGCTCCTCCCTTTCATTTGTAACGAAAGGACTTAGTATGGGTACAGAATACCGTATCAAGGATCTGAACCTGGCCGCCGCCGGCCGCCGCCAGCTCGACCTGGCCGAACCGGAAATGCCCGGCCTGATGGCCGCTCGCGCCAAATTCAGCAGCGAAAAACCGCTTGCGAGCGCCCGTATCACCGGCAGTCTGCACATGACCGTCCAGACCGCCGTACTCATCGAAACACTGGCCGAACTGGGAGCCGATGTGCGCTGGTCAAGCTGCAACATCTTCAGCACCCAGGACGAAGCCGCCGCCGCGGTCGTAGCCGGCCCAAAAGGCAGTACTGAAAAACCCCAGGGCATTCCAGTCTTCGCCTGGAAAGGCGAAAGCCTGGCAGAATACTGGGAACTGCTGGACCAGTCATTGCGTTTCCCCGATGGCAAAGGCCCCAACCTGATCGTCGACGACGGCGGCGACGCCACTCTGATGATACATCTTGGCTACCAGGCCGAGGACGATCCCGCCGTACTGGATACGCCCTCCGGCTCCAACGACGAAGCCGAACTCAAAAAACGCCTGAAACTGATTCTTAAGGAAGATCCCCGCCGCTGGCACCGCATCCTGCCGGACCTGTTCGGTGTTTCCGAAGAAACCACTACCGGCGTGCGCCGCTTGGCCCAGATGGCCAAAAGCGGCGAACTGCTGATACCGGCCATCGATGTTAACGATTCGGTAACCAAAAGCAAATTCGACAACCTCTACGGTTGCCGTGAATCGCTGATCGACGGCATCAAGCGCGCCACCGACATCATGCTGGCCGGCAAAATTGCCGTGGTCTGCGGTTACGGCGATGTAGGCAAAGGCTGCGCCCAGAGCCTGCGCGGCCAAGGAGCCAGAGTGCTGGTCACCGAAATTGACCCGATCTGCGCCTTGCAGGCTGCCATGGAAGGCTACGAAGTAACCACCACCGAGGCCGTCCTCAAGCTGGCCGACATCTGGGTAACCGCCACCGGCTGCGTAGAAGTACTCAGCGCTGCCCACATGGCCGGCATGAAAGACCAGGCCATCGTCTGCAACATCGGCCATTTCGACCACGAGATCGACGTAGCCGGCCTGCTGGCCACCCCGGGCATCAAACACAAACCGGTTAAGCCGCAGGTTGACGAGTGGCAGTACCCGGACGGACACTCCATAATCCTGCTGGCCGAGGGCCGCCTGGTCAATCTGGGCTGTGCAACCGGACACCCCTCGTTCGTCATGTCCAACAGCTTTACCAACCAGGTACTGGCCCAGATCGACCTGTGGAAAAACCGCACAAATCGGCAGCCCGGAGTCAAAGTACTGCCGCGCGAACTGGATGAAGAAGTAGCCCGTCTGCACCTGGCCAAAATCGGTGTAAAGCTTACTACCCTCAGCAAAAAACAGGCCGATTACCTGGCTATCAGCCCGGATGGCCCGTACAAGCCGGAACACTACCGCTACTAAGCGAACCCGAAACGTAAAGGAGTTTTGTTATGAGAGATTCACGATATCTGTTTACCTCGGAGTCGGTTGGCGAAGGCCACCCCGACAAACTGTGCGACCAGCTTTCCGACGCAGTCCTGGACGCCTGCCTGTCCGAAGACCCAGAAAGCCATGTAGCCTGTGAATGTTTTACAACCACCGGCATGGTGCTGGTCGGGGGTGAAATTACCACCAACACCTACGTCGACATCCAGACACTGGCCCGCGACGTGGTAAAGGAAATCGGCTATACCAACCCAGACTACGGCATTGACTACGAGTCCATGGCCATCCTCAACGTCATCCACTCGCAGTCGCCCGACATCAATCAGGGCGTCGCCGGTACCGGCCTGAAAGAATATGAAGGCCTGCAAGGCGCTGGCGACCAGGGCATGATGTTCGGCTTTGCCTGCACCGAAACCCCGGAACTAATGCCTGCCCCTATCATGTATTCGCACCAGCTGCTGCACGAAGCCACCCGTCTGCGCAAAAGTCGCGAAATTCCCTGGCTGCGCCCGGACGCCAAAAGTCAGGTTACCATCGAATACGACGGCCACAAACCTATCCACATCGACACCGTTGTAATTTCGCACCAGCACGATCCCGAC
>JAHIWF010000398.1 GCA_018815555.1 Spirochaetota bacterium
CTCAGAATTATAATCGTATAATCATTTACGGCATCTACGGTCACTAAGGAGCGATACCCACCCCAGGTACCCGTATGCGTAAATCCACCTTTTTGATCGACGTACCATCCATAGGCATACTGTGCTAAAAAAGGATGTAACATCTTTCGTGTTGTTGCTCTTGAGATGAGCTTGTTGGTTTTAATGGCCTGAGTCCATGTATACAGGTCATCAATCGTTGAATGCAAGCCACCACTAGCGGATGAAAACGTAATGGGCACATGCTCGATCCAACTTCTATCAAATCCAACAGCCTGACCTTCCAGCAAGACATTGCGTTCATTATAACCAGTATCTTGCAGACCTAGAGGCTTACATATATTTTCTTCGATATAGGTGCCATATGATTGCCCACTAGCGATCTCTATTATCGCACCCAATATGCGATAGCCGTGACTGTTATAATCAAACTTGGTCCCTGGTTCAAAAAGCAAGGGTTTGCTTGCTACCATTCCCATGAGTTCTGTGACCATATTTTTGTCCAATATGCCATTATATTGGACCAACAGTTCATTAAACTCTGAAAGACTGATTGGATTTTGATCAAAACCCGATGTATGTGTTAACAAATGATGGATGGTAATCTTTGAGTCATTGGGATAATTGGGAAAGTACTTATCTATTGGATCCTGAACATTTAATTTGCCCGCTTCCAGTAATTGCATAATCGCCATTGCAGTAAAAGATTTAGTTATTGAACCGATCTGATAAATGGTTTCTCTTTGGTTTTTTATTTCTGTATTTTCCTCAGAAAGCCCATACCCTTTGGCCAAGTATATGATGTCATCTTTGGCAACTAATACAGAACCATTAAAATTTCGATCACGTAGTACACGATCCACTTTTTCATAAAACGCATCAATCTCTTTTTGCTTTGCTTCATCAATAACGGGCTTTGTAGCACACCCCGCAAGGACCATAGCCATTAGCAGGCAAATCATAAAAAATCTTATAGATTTGTTCATAGAAGCTCTCCTATTAGTACGTTTTTAACCGATAGTTACTGTCATTTCAGGATTTTTAGCCCTCCGCCTTTAGCCTGAGACAAACGCCGACCCCATGGAAGTTTACTTCCGGTCTATTTCAGCTGTCAACGCATGAATCAGGTATACTCACCTGGGGTCAGACCCCGGCCGAATATGATACCGGGGTCTGACCCCCAGTCCAGGTTTCTCGGGGGTCAGACCCCAGTCCAGGATTTCTCGGGGTCTGACCCTCGGAAGCCGAAGCTGCGAGGCCCGGAGGCCTCTGGACTGAGGAAAAGCTCTTCGGGGGAAGGCGCAGACCACGCAGCGGCGGGTTCCCGCCGCGAGGAGGCTGCGCCGGGGGGCCGCGTCTGGCCAGGGTGGCTGATCGCACGTGGCCTGGCGGCCCCCGACTCCTGCTGCCCTATCAAACCGGAAAATCCCTCTGTCCCTCCAGGCGCTTTTTGGTTATGCTGTAGCTGATGGGCAAGGAAGAAGCGGAGACCAGGAAGCTGCTGCGCGAGACGGCAAAGCAGGCACCGGAAGGCAGTGGAGTTTACCTCTGGAAGGACGCTGACGGCGTGATCATTTACGTCGGCAAGGCGCGATCGGTGCGCAACCGGCTGACCTCGTATTTTTCCTCGAAGGCTGATGTGAAGACGCGGCATCTGGTAGCGCGGGCGGCTACCCTGGAATGGATCCACACCGACACCGAATACGAAGCGCTGCTGCTGGAAAACAACCTGATCAAGCGGCACGCGCCGCGCTACAACATCATGCTCAAGGACGGCAAATCCTACCCGTCAATACGCATCACCAACGAGGACTTTCCGCGGCTGTTCCGCACCCGGCGCATCATCAACGACGGCAGCCGCTATTTCGGGCCGTATCCGAGTACCGACGTGCTGGACAAGTATATCGACTTGATCCGCCGGCTGTTCCCGCTGCGGCGCTGCCAGAACATGAAGGCGCATAAAACGCCGTGCATGTATTACCATATCGGCCGCTGCGGCGCTCCCTGTGTCGGTAAAATCAGCAAGGATGACTACGCCAAAATCGTGGAACGGGTAGCCGCTCTGCTGAATGGCGAGACCGAACTGCTGCTGGAGCAGCTGGCTGCCGACATGACCGGGGCGGCCGCGGCCATGCAGTTCGAGAAGGCGGCCGAACTGCGCGACGCCATTACCGCCATCCGCAATTTTCGGGCGGACAGTGCCATGGAGGATTTTTCGGAAGGTGACCGCGACTACCTGGCCTGGCGCATGGACGGCAGCCTGATTACCTTTGTGGTATTCCAGGCGCGGGCCGGCAAGCTGGTGGGGCGTGACCTGTTCCGTGAGCGCTATGCCGGTTTGGCTGCCGAAGCTGTTACCGGCTTTCTGGCCGCTTATTACGGCCCGGAGCGGCTGCCGCCGCCGGAACTGTATGTGTGTGACGACAACGGACTGGAGCTGGAACTGGCTACCGAGTTTTTCCGGCGCGAACTGGCGGCGGAATGCCGTATCGCGCTGCCGGCCGAACGCAAGCACACGGCGGCGATGGCCATGGCCCTGCACAATGCCCGCGAGGATATCGCCAAGCGGCGGCGCGAAACCGGCGACCTGGAAGCCATGGAGGCCCTGCGCGAGGCTCTGCAGCTGGAGAATCTGCCCGAGTTCATCCAGGGCTTCGATATCGCCCAGCTGGCCGGCAAGCACAGCGTGGCCTCGCTGGTCAGCTTCAAGCAGGGCATCCCGGATAAGAAAAATTACCGCATCTTTAAAATACGCAGTCTGGAGGGCGGCATCGACGACTTTGGCGCCATGCGCGAGGCGGCGGCCCGTCACTTTACCCGGCTGGTGAACGAGGAAGCGGCGATTCCCGACCTGCTGCTGATAGACGGCGGCCGCGGGCAGGTAAACGCCGTGCATGAGGTTGTCGAAGCACTCGGGCTGGATATGCCGGTGGTCGGCCTGGCCAAGGAGAACGAAGAGCTCTGGCCCTGGGGTGCGCGCAAGTCGCTGGTGCTGGACCGGGCCTCACCGGCCCTGCATCTGGTGGTGGCTATCCGCGACGAGGCCCACCGCTTTGCCACCTCGATGAACCAGAAACTGCGCGCCAAAACCGTCAAGTTCGGCGTGCTGGAAGGCATCAAGGGCATCGGGCCGGCCAAGGCAAAGGCCATCATGGAGCGTTTCGGTTCGCTGCAGGCGGTGGCCGAGGCTGCCCCGGACTATCTGGCCAAAAGTGCCGGCCTAAGCGCCGAGCAGGCCGCGGCGGTGCGCGAAGCCGCACTTGGAGTGGCGAAGCCGGGTCGCCGCACCGAAAACAGCAGCGCGGATGTTCCGGGCGAAAGCTCCTCAGGAGACTGAGCCCCTCGCCACCCCCGATTGACCAGCTCAGGCCCGGCAGCTTATATTCCCTTCACATTACCACCATGGACTTCATAAACATCCTGCCCGACGGGTACCTGAAGCAGCGGCTGCTTACCCTGTCCGGAATATACCTGGCCGCCAACACTTCGGTCTCCACTTTCGGAGCCGTGAGCAATCTTTCCTGCCCTTCCGGCTGTGGCAGCTGCTGCGAGGATTTTGTTCCTGACATCCTGCCGGTAGAAGCCTCGATGCTGGCGGTGTTTCTGGCCGCGCGCGACCGGCCGGCCGCCTATGCCCTGGCGGCCGGGTCTCTCGGTGCCCAGGAATTTTCCGGCGGCAGGCACGGCTGTCCTCTGTATTTGGCAGACAACCCCTATCATTGCCCGGTGTACGAAGCCAGACCGTTGATCTGCCGCATGTTCCCCTTTGCCGCCGTCCGCGACAAAAGCGGCCTGCCGCGCTTCTCACCCTGCAAACTGATGCCCCAGGCAGCAGGCTTCGACAAAACTGCCGCCAATCCGCTTATGGCAAGCGCACCACTGTTTGCTGACTATGGCTATCAGCTGCTGATGATCGACCCGGACATGGGCGCAGCGCGGGCCCCCCTGTATCAGCTACTGCCGCAGGCTCTCGCCCAAGTACTATTCCTGATCGGCCTGAACGACAACGATCCGGGCAGTAACGACCCGGGCTTTACACCGCTGCCTCGCGCTAGCTAAGCTGACGTATTGCGCCAGAGCGGGCTCAACGCTACTATGAGTGCATGAAGCCAAAAGCCGGCAACAACAGCACTCAACCGCAACGACCGGGCCAAAGTCGGAGCATCGGCAAAAAATGCCGCACATCACCGCCAAACAGCACCAGCCAGATTAATTCGGCCGCCAATGGCCGGCAGTTCAACGCCGCCGGTCTGGAAACATGGCTGCGGTACATCCGCCAGCTGGCCCTTCCCGATGGCAAGCTGCAATCCGCCCAGGCCGTACGAGTCGGCCAAGCCCTACTTCGTCTACAGCGCGGGCTTACCGGCGAGCGCACACTGGTCAACAAGGCCGAAGCGACGCTTTCCTATATGGACGACCCTGATCTGCTGGCCGCCTACCTGCTCTACTACTGGCCGGTATCCTATACCCAGGCAGCCTACTGCCTCAGCCGGCTGACCCTACCAACACCAAAAGCTCCACAACCAGAGCAAGCCGGCGACCCGGTGTTCCGCATCCTGGATGCCGGCTGCGGACCCGGACCGCTCAGTGCGGCAGCGCTCGACTGGCTGACCGCAAGCCGATACCAGGCACACGATAACCAGACACTGGGAACCGACACACCAGCCCCCCAGACACTTGCCCAGAAAATCGAATTGACTATATGCGACCTTTCGGCCGACACACTGGCTCTTGCCGAAAATATATTGACCAGACCGAATATGCCAGAGCTTGATCTGCATCCAATAGTCCTGAATCTTACCGAACAGCCGCTGCCGGCTGGACCTTTCGACCTGATAATGTTCGGGCACAGCCTGAATGAAGTAGCGGCGGCCGGCGGCGATGTGGGCCTTCTGCTGGACCAGGTGCGCAGCCGTCTGACCCCCGGCGGCCGGCTCCTGCTGCTCGAGCCGGCCCTGCTGGCCACCGCGCGCGCGCTTATCAGCCAGCGCGACCGCCTGCTGGCCGCCGGCCTGCAGCTGCTGGCCCCCTGCACTCTGCAGGCAGCCTGTCCGGCCTTCAGCCAGGGGCCGAACCAGACCTGCCATGAAGAATTCTCCTGGACCATGCCGAGTGAAGTCGCCGAACTGGCCGCCCAGGCCGGACTGGACCGGCAGACAGTAAAATTCGCCTGGTTTGCCTTCGCCACGCCGTCAGGCGACGCTCCAGGGGCAGCTCCAGTCACCGTGCCAACACTACTCCCCATAGCAGCCGCCCAAGCTGCCCCGGACGTCTACCGGGTGGTTTCTGACCCCATGCTGAATAAAGCCGGCCGCTTGCGCTACCTGCTTTGCGGCCCGGGCGGACGTTTCCCATTATCTGCCCCGCACACCAGTCAGACAGCCAAAGCCGCCGGATTTTTTCGCCTTAGCCGCGGCACTTATCTGCAAGTAGAGCAGCCGGAAATCCGCGAAAATGGCTGGGGGATGGCAGAAGCTACCGAACTAAAACCAGTCTGATGCCGCACACAGCGGGCAGACAAAGGCGGCCAACAGCCTCGCCAGCAAGATACAGCCGGCTCAACCAGCGCTGCTGACCGCTTTCGCTAGCGGCGCGTATGCACTGCCAAACGCGGTGGCGATGCTTCAAGCCCTGTGCTATACTCGCCCCATGACCATAGCCATCATCGTTTCGCTTGTAACCCTGATTCTGATCATCATCGGCCTGCTCGGCTGTGTGCTGCCCGGCATTCCCGGGCCACCTATCGCCTACGCCAGCCTGATTGTCATTTCCTTCGCCAGCGGCTGGCAGTCGTACAATACACTGCTGCTCATTCTGCTGGCGGTGGCCGCCCTGTTTGCCCTGATCATCGACAACATCCTGCCGGTAACTTCGGCCAAAAAAGCCGGTGCGGGCAAGGCCGGCATCTGGGGCAGCATTATCGGCATGGTGGCGGGAATCCTGTTCGTGCCGCCCTACGGTCCGATTCTGGGAGCCTTTCTCGGCGCGCTGCTGGGCGAGATGCTGTTCAACCGCAGCAACCGCAATCCCTGGAAGGCCGCGCTGGCCATACTCACCGGCACCATGCTGGGCATCCTGGTCAAACTGACCATTACCGGTGTCATAGCCGCCTTTGCCGTTATGGGCGCTCTGCGCTTATATTGACCAGGCGGTCATCGCCGCCAGCCTCAAGCCTGTTCCATATTGGCGTAGGCCACCGCCAGCTCGGCTCCGCGGGCGGCATTGTGGTACACCAGCGCAAGGTTGGCCGCCAGACTCTTGCCGCCGCTCAGCTCTTTTATGCGCCCAAGCAGAAA
>JAHIWF010000399.1 GCA_018815555.1 Spirochaetota bacterium
AGTACATCTGGTTGAGCCCACAGGGTTCATAACGGCTGGGCATCATAAAGAAGTCGGCACCGGCTTCGATAAGATGGGCGATTTTTTCCGAGTAGCCCACCCTGGCCTTAAAATTGGGCACATTCTCCGACAGGGTACGCAGCTCCGCCTCGCACCAGCTTTCACCGCTGCCCTGTACTACAAACTGCAGCTTCATGTCGCGGCAGATATGCCAGGCTGCCCCGTACATCGGCCCGAACAGCTCGGAAATACCCTTTTGGTCAGTCAGCCGCGACACCATGCCGATCAGCGGCACAGTGTCGTCTTCCGGCAGCCCGAACTCCTTCTGCAGTGCTCGCTTGCAGGCGGCCTTGCCGGCCAGATCGGCAGCCGAATACTTGGCCGGCAGCAGAGGATCGGTGGCCGGGTCCCATTCATGCAGATCCACTCCGTTCAGAATGCCCACCAGCTCCTGGCTGCGGCTGCGCAGCAAGCCGTCCAGCATGCAGCCCTGTTCGCCGGTCTGTATCTCCCGGGCATAGGTGGGCGATACCGTAGTAAGGCGGTGGGCGCAGGTCAGGCCGGCCTTAAGCAGGTTTACCGACTCGTAAAATTCCAGCCCGGCACCATGGAAGGCCTCCCAGGGCAGCCCGAACAATTTAAACTGCTCCTTGGGATACACACCCTGATAGCCCAGATTGTGGATGGTCAATATGGATTTACAGGCGGCAAATTCAGTATTTGCCTCCAGAAAACGCTGGTACACCGGCACCAGCGAGCTTGGCCAGTCGTGGGCGTGCATGATATCCGGTATCCAGGCCAGTTTGCGGCAGAGCTGAAACACCGCGCGCGAGAAAAAGGCAAAGCGCAGGGCATTGTCGGCATAATCCGGCTCGGTTTTATCGCCATAGATGCCGTCGCGGCCGAAAAAGGCCTCGTGGTCAATCAAATATACCGGAACCGCCGAATTGGGCAGCACGCCCTGATACACCGCCGACCAGTGCTCACCCTGGCCGGTAGGCACGCCCAGCGGACCCTCGAGCTCGGTAAGTTCTGCTTTGGCAATGGAATAATAGCGCGGCAGCACAATACGCACGTCATGGCCGGCCCGCGAAAGAGCCCGCGACAGGGCGGATACGGCATCGGCCAGACCACCTGATTTGGCAAAGGGAGTTGCCTCGCTGGAAACCATCAATATTTTCAAGTACAGACTCCTCGCAGGGTTCCGGATTCAAACAAGGGCAAACAACATACACAAGCATTATACACGTAAAAACAGGCTCGGGCAATGTTTTCCCGATATACTCGGGTTTGTCGGGAAATTCCGATTGTAGTGTTAGTCATATACGTAATTGGATATTACTTATATGACTAACTGGATTTAGGGGAGTATAGATTGGCAACGCCGATTGACCAGGCAGCGGCGGGCCGCTGCGGATCAAAGTTTATTGCGCCGTACCTGCAGCTCGGTAGCCAGGGTCTGCTGCCGCTGCAAATCCAGTCGCTTTTCGGCCTGTGCGTAAAAATTATCCTGCGAACTGAAGCGTTCCAGCCCCTCGGCAGCGGCTATGCGCTGCCAATGCCCCTGTTTGTCCAGCTCGCGGGCTTTAACATTGTCCATAAAACTGGCCATCAGGGTTTCGTACACCCGGTCGCGGATTTCCGGCGACAGCAGGGGCACCATCAGCTCCACCCGGCGCAGCAGGTTGCGCGGCATCCAGTCAGCGCTGGCCAGGTACAGGTCATCGGAACCACCATTGCGGAAGTAATAAATGCGGGCATGCTCCAGATAGCGGCCGATTATGGACACCACCCGTATACTTTCGGACAGACCGGGCCGGCCCGGAACCAGCTGGCAGACACCGCGTACGTTCAGCAGTATGCGCACACCGGCCTGCGAGGCTCGGTACAGGGCGGCAATTACCTCCGGATCGCAGAGGGCATTCAGCTTGGCGGCAATCATGCCCGGCGCATCAAGGGAGGAGCGTTCGGCCTCGCGGTCGATCATGGCTATCAGGCTGCTTTTCAGCTCGAAAGGCGCCATGACCAGGGTTTTCAGGTCGCCGGATTGGGACAGGCCGCTGACTACATTAAAAAAAGCGCCGATGTCGGTGCAGATGGCAGAATTAGCGGTAAGCAGACCGATATCGCCATACAGGCGGGCGGTTTTTTCATTATAGTTGCCGGTGGAAACATGGGCGTAGCGGCGGATCTGGTCATCCTCTTCGCGGCGCACCACCAGAGCTGCCTTGGCATGCACCTTCAGATGGGCGGCACCATATACCACGATAGCCCCGGCCTGCTCCAGCCGGGTGGCCCAGGCAATGTTGCGTTCCTCGTCGAAGCGGGCTTTCAGCTCCACAATTACCGTAACCTGCTTGCCGCTGCGCGCGGCCCGGGTTAAGGCCCGCACCACCGGCGAATCACCTGAGGTGCGGTACAGGGTAGCCTTGATGGCCAGCACCGACGGATCTTTGGCCGCAGTCTCGAAAAACTCGGTAACCACGGAGAATGATTCATACGGCAGGTGTACCAGCAAATCGCGGCGCTGCAGTTCCGACCACAGCGAACTGTCTTCCCCCGGAGAGAAGACCTTGAGCGCTTCCCGCGGGGGATAGCGCAAATGGTCAAAGCCTTTCATGGACACCAGTTCCATAAAACTGCGCAGATCAATCGGGCCGTCCATACAGTACACGTCGCGCTCGTCCAGCTCCATGGCTCCGGCCAAAATGGCAACCAGGCGCTCGGACTCCCCGGAAGTGGTCATACGGATTGGTATGGAATTATGGCGGGTGGCCAGAACTTCCTGCATTGCGGCCACAAAATCGTCGTCGCGCAGTTCGTCCACGCCGATATCGGCATCACGGGCAATTTTAAAGAGACAACGCTCCTGCACCCGCCAGCCGGAAAACAGCAGATGCCCAAAGGTTAAAATAACATCATCTAGCAGGGCCATGTGCACCTGCCCGTCATCCAGCCCGGGTACAGGAATAAAACGGGCCATGTTGGGCGGAACCTGCACCAGGGCCAAGCGCTCGCCGGGATACAGAAAATCATCGCGCAGCTTGGCACCGGTATCAAGTTCGGCTTCGGCCGGCAGCAGCAGAAAGGCAGCATGAATGCGCAGATTGCCGGTGGTCGGAAACTCATCGTCGTCCTCGTTGGAAACCGCCAGCGGGGTAAGCACCGGCATTATGCGGGTGCGGAAAAAATTGTCTAAAAAATGCAGCACTGCCGGCTTCCAGACAGCAGGCCTCAGCACATGCAGGCCTTCCCGAGCCAGCGCCGGCATAATCTCACTGGAAAAGGCTTTGTATTGCAGGGAGGTCAGCTCATGAGCCCGCTCCGCTACCCGCCGGTAGATCTCAGCCGGCGAAAGGCCGGAAAGATCCGGAACCTGTTCATCCTGGCGCAGCTGCTCGCGCAGAGCCCCCATACGCACCATAAAAAACTCGTCGAAATTGGCAGAGACAATGGACATGAACTTCAGGCGTTCCAGCAAGGGAGTCTGCGCATCCAGGGCTTCTTCCAGCACTCTGGCATTGAATTCCAGCCATGAAAGTTCGCGGTTAAAATAAGGCACGGCAGCTTTTTCAGCAGGCATAAAAACTCCCCCGACTTATGCGGTTTTGAATCTTGCTCATAATATAATGACTTTCTGGCCGAAAACATCCTCGAACAGATCACTTTTGGCACGCAGCGAAAGACGTTCGAGCGACAAATCATATTCAGCATCGGTAATAAGCACCAGGTTTTCGTCGCGGATCTGCAGATCCACCAACTGCAGCCGCTGGGTATGGCTCTTGTCCAGGGCATCGGCCACCCGCAGCAGCGAAGCCAGCTTCAGCACCAGTACCCTGTCCTCATGTACCAGACTGGCATAATTTATATGGGCAGCCGAAGGACCGCCTTTCCGGTGATAGCGCACAATATTGGCGATGACGACCAGCTCCTGACGCTGCAAACCGAAAATCTCGGAGTTTTTTACTATATATTCAGAATGTTTGTGGTGGCTGCTGCTGCGGATAAAGGAGCCGATATCATGCAGCTGAGCCGACACTTCCAGCAGCAGCCGGTCGCGCGGGCTGAGACCATGGGTATCCTGCAGCCGGTCGAACAGAAAAAGGGCAGCCTGGGACACCCAGCTGGCATGTTTTTCGTCGAAACGGTAACGGCGGCCCAGATTCACCGCCGAAGCCACCACCTGCCGATGCAATTCGGCCGCCACCTGCTGATCCTTGCCGCCAGCCAGAGTAAGCAGAATGCCCTCACGGATGGACACACTGGGAACAATCAGTTCCTCGGCGGCAGTACGTTCCAGAAAAAGGCTGATGATGATCAGGCCGGGAATAACCGCTTCGGCCTCGCTGTAGGGCAGATGATAGGTAGCGGTAATTTCGTCAATACTGAGGGCCTGCAGATGGTCCACAAATTCGACAAAGGCGGCCTTGGTTACCACCCGGTACTGACTGCGGCCATGCTGCCCGATGATCCTGGCGGCAAAACGGGCATCGGTACCCAGTACAATAAAATTGCGCACCCGCGAAAGCGGCAGTTCTTCTTCCAGATTGCCGCAGACGGTACGGATACTGTCGGCCAGGATGCGGGACAGATAACTGGTGGTGGCCGCGGCAGCCTTTACCTGCTCCTCGACCCGAACTGTACCCAGATTCAGCGAATGCGCCGAAACGATACGCCCCCGACGCAGCAGCATCAACTCGGTGGTACCGCCGCCCACTTCCATCATCAGCGTATTGGATTTGGCAAAATAGGCGGCGTCTTCGCCCAGCGCGTGCTGAACAGCCAAATACAGATAATGGCTTTCCTCGATGTCTTCGATAATTTCGATGCGGAAGCCAGTACGCATGGCTACCCGGTCCACAAAAGTATCGCGGTTCTCGGCCTCGCGCAGCGCACTGGTGGCTACCAGATGCACCTGGGCCGGTTCCAGACCGTAGGCTTTGAGTATCTCGCGGAAACCGCGCAGGATGGAGATAGTCTGATTCATCGCCTCGCGACTGATCTGCCGGCTGGTAAAGGCATCACGGCCCAACATGGATTGCCGGCCGGCCGTCTCCAGCAGCTCGAAACTGCCGTCGGCGGAAACGTTTGCGATGAGAAGTCTTATACCGGTTGAACCGATCTCGATAATGCCTACAGTACCACTAGCCATGCCTGAACTCCGATAAACCAGCATAATCCATGGACAACGACGTGACAAGACACCCCGACATCCGTTATAAATATACCTATCATGAAGTTAGCACCTACACCTGTAAAGTCCAGGCCGCTGCGGGCCGGAACAGCCGCTTTTTTTTCACTACTACTGATGCTGAGCACAAGCTGCAGCCGGCTAGAAGGCTGGGGACTGGTTCTCTGGGCTCCAGAAGCTTCGGGAATTGATCAGGGAGCTGTACTGGCGGTGGAATTCAAGTCCAACATCAGCCAGACCTGGATTGTGCAGGTACCGGGCAGCGAAGAACGACAGGAAGTCGAACTATGGCGGCTGAGTGTGTACGACAATAAAAGGCAGGCACAGGAGGCAGCCGAAGCCTTCGCCGAGCTGGCCTGGATTTTTGCAGCCAGCCGCCGCGATGGCCTGGTGCTGCGCGAAAAACCGGAAATAGCCGCCGATCAGGTCTACCGACTGCGCCTGGACGAACCGATAAAGCTGCTGCGAAAGGTAAGCGGAGCCCGGGTAGAAACCGGCGGACAGGAACTCGAAGGAGCCTGGTATTCTGCCCTGACCAGTGACGGCACCAGCGGTTATGTTTACTCCAACCAGCTGACCCTGTGGGATGCCTCCCGGGAAGACCGGCCGGCCCTTACCAGCGATAAACCGGCAGTCGATGCCCGCATGATGGACATCTTTGATGTAACCTGGCGGCCCGAATATTTCAGCAGCATGGAAGCCAGCGGCAAGGTGGACCTGAGCCGCTACCAGACCAGATTCGGCATTTTCACCGATCCGTCCCGCAAACAGCTGCGCGTGGAGCTGCCCTGGTTCTCCAAGGCCTACAATTACAACAATATCGAACAGGCGGCTGACGGCAGCTTCATCCTGCAGCCCATGGGCGCTGTCATCTACTTCTCGCAACGCGGCGACCTGGTATTTACCCCGCCGGAAAGCGATATCTCGGCGGCAGTGCGCCGTGCCTTCCAGGCCCAGACAGCACCCCTGCCGGCAACACTGGCAACAACCACCGCCGACAGCAACGATGCCGCCACTACCCCGGCAGCCGGCAGCACAACAGCCGCCAGCGGAGGTACAAGCGCAACAGAGGCCGACCCGGCCATACGCTTTACCTTCCGTCGCCAGACCAGTGACCCCCGCAGCATTATCGCCACCGAGGAACGCCGCCGTCTGAACGTACTGGCCAACTTTGTGGCCAGCGGCGAATATTTCGAAAGTCTGTACAACGGCGTTTTGGTTATTACCCCTACCGGCCGCTTTACCTGGATGAATTACGAAACCCTGGTACCATCGGTAATCGCCGAAGGAATGGGCGACAAGGGCGAGGTTGCCATGGACCTGTTCATACATCCGGAGATGGCCGGAACCTGGCAGGGAGCCTTTACCCTGCGCTTCGACACCGACCGACGCAAACCGGTCAGCTTTGTGTACCGGTCCGACCAGAACAGCCTTACTTTGGTACCGGTACCGGCAGCCGACATCCAGCAAGCCACCGTGCTGCGGGCCGACGCCGAAAAAGCCATCTTCTTTATGCGGTACTAACGGCATGGCTTTTGTACAGTTTACCGGTGTCAGCCTGGCTTTCGGCGCCCGTGATATCCTGCAGGACGCCGCACTCTACCTGGCCTCCGGCACCAAGGCCGCCCTGGCCGGACCAAACGGCGCCGGCAAAACCACCCTGCTGCGCATCATTACCGGCGACCTGCCGGCCGACTCCGGCGACCG
>JAHIWF010000400.1 GCA_018815555.1 Spirochaetota bacterium
AATCAAGTATTATGCTTCAATCATGCTGCTTTCCCCCAGCCTTGCCTATCACGATTTTGATGCATCCGCCTATCTGCGCAATACCGGCAAGGAATTCCGCCGGGTGCGTCTTTTGCGCGGATTGAGCCGCGACGAACTGGCCGATCTGGCTGGGGTTCATATTAATACCATAGGGGCTGTGGAACGGGGTGACTATGATTTGAACAGCAGCACGCGCTGCTGGATTCTGGCTGCACTCGGTACCGAAAGTCTTATCATGGAACCTAACCTTGACCGCCTGGAAATTGCACCTGTGGCGGCCGACTGGCAGCGTGCGGATGTACAGCAGCTGCCAGAATCAGAAATTGTACGCCTGACCGGTGCTACCCTGCGAGCCTGCCGCGAGACTCACGGTCTGACGCTGGACGACCTGGCTGAGCTCAGTCTGATCCACCGCAACAGTATCTGGAATATTGAGCAGGGCCTGGTGAGTGCCACCAGTACCTGCCTGCATCGCTTATACCGCTGTCTGGGAGTCTTTCGGGTGCGTCCGCGCCCGCCGGACTGGCTTGAGTTGAACTGATATCACAATTGGCTGTATGTTTTTCACAATTGGCTGTACGGGTTTAACCGGCCGCTCCTGCTATTCTTCTATACGGATTCCATAGTGTATCCCCAGAAGAGTATACAAGGAGCTTGTAATGAGAAGAATGTTTGGTCGCGCTGTACTGTTTGCCGTGCTGCTTATGAGCATGGTTTCCTGTGATTTTTTTATGGGTCTTTTAGGGCTCAACTCCGGCTTTGCCGCAAATGTAATTCTGGTTGAAGATAATATCAGTACTACGGTAATCTGGGATGCCGCCAAAGTCTATTATTTAGACAGCAGTATCGAGGTAAGCAGCGGTGCCAGTTTGACTATCCCGGCCGGTACAGTTATAAAATTTAATGTAGACGGCGCATTGCTGGTGGCTGATGGTGCGACCTTAAATGCCATCGGAACTGCCGAGAACCCCATTGTTTTTACTTCTATAAAGGATGACAGCGCCGGTGGTGATTCCGCTCTGGATGGAATTACCACAACAGCTGCTGCCAAAGACTGGCGGGGTACCTGGCTGCTAACCGGCTCGGTAGCTAGCTTTTCCTACTGTAACTTCCGTTATGCTGGTGCTGGTGATTGTGCGGCCCTGTATCTTGACGGCCGGGCTACGGTCAGCTATTGCACCTTCAGCGATAATGACGGCGGCTTACCTTCCGGCGTCGGCGAAGCCGCTCTGGATGCCCATGCTGCGGCAACAGGTACCATAATAACCAACAATGTATTCTACAATAATTATTGGCCTCTGGCTGTTTCTTCGAACTACAATCTGGGCAGTACGAATACCTTCAGCTATACCAGTGGTGGAACAACATCCAAGAATAGTTTTCAGGCGATCTTTCTAGGTGGAGATGAAATAAACGGAACAATAGTATGGGACGAAGCTGAACTGCCTTTTGTCAGCTACCATGGCAGCCAGATGGAAGTAGCAGCGGGCGGCAGCCTGACGCTGGGCAGCGGTGTGGTGGTAAAATTCTGCGGCTCAAGCAGCGGTATTACTATTGTCGACGGGGGTAGTTTTGTTCCCGGCAATGCCATTTTTACCGATTTTCGTGATGATACCCGTGGCGGCGATAGCAATGCCGACGCCACCGCAACCTCTCCAGTAGATGCCAGTTGGTACGGAGTGTATAACAACAATACTGATGCCTATTACACTGCCAATGTATTCTACGCAGCCAATTACTAGGCTTTATTAAGCAAGTAAATAGTAATAAGGGCCGGTGGTCACTCCTGTGGCTGCCGGCCTTCCAGCAGACGGCGCATAAAGTGGCTGTCTTCTTCGAGTACCCGCTGATGCTCCAGCAACTCAGCGTTGGCTTTCTCCAGCGTTTCCAGCCTTTTTTCCAGTTCGGCCACTTTGGAGTCGCTCACTGCCGCAGTCTTTCCCTGGCGCAGCGTGCTGATAATGTTGGGCAGTACCCCGAGCAAACTTACAATCACAACACCGCCAACGATAATAAATGCCAGATACATACCGTTTCTCCTTGCTTCCAATGCTGTAGTTTCATCCGTGATCTGCTTTGTGTCAAGCGGCAGGGTGCTGACTCTGGCCGCCTTTTTGTGTTTTACTGGCGGCATGAATACTGAACAGACACAGGTACTGGAAAAAGTTCGTAAATTGCTGGCTTTAGGCCGTTCGCCCAGCGAGGCCGAAGCCGCCGCCGCCCTCGACAAAGCCACCTTGCTGCTGGCCAAACACGGGCTAAGCATGGCCGAAGTCCAGGAGGCCGAAGCGGTGCAGGAAACAACGCTGCTGGAGAAAAAGCGGCTGCGCAGCTGGGAATCAGCCCTGGTTTTTATTTTGTGTCGGGCCACCTTTACCGAGGCCTTGCATTACCGCAGCGAAAGTGTCGGTCGTATTCTGATAATCGGCCGGGAAGTGAATATCGTAACGGCGCGGGAGCTCTTCGTCTATTTGCACAAGCTGATTCTTATTCTTGGCCGCAGCTACAGCCAGGAAATTGCCCATGTGGACAGTTTCCGCCAGGGTATCGTTCATCGTATCGGTGAGCGCCTGGCCGCCCGGGCAGCTGATCCAGCCGGAGAGCAAACTGAAGCTCCGCTTTCCGACCCGGTAGCCGGCCCGGATTATGCAGCTGAAACCCGGGCTCTGGTAGTCCAAATCGATGCTGCCACCAAGATTGAGAACCGGGATTATAT
Source organism: Spirochaetota bacterium (assembly GCA_018815555.1). GTDB lineage: Bacteria > Spirochaetota > Spirochaetia > Treponematales > UBA12059 > UBA12059. The sequence goes on from JAHIWF010000400.1 coordinate 2,738, forward strand.
CCGGCAGACCTATGGCGCAACCAAAACACGTAAAACCGGCCGCAGAGTAGAGGCCGATTCGTATTACCGCGGGAAAGCCGTCGGCGATACCATAAATCTGGACAAACAGCTTGCCGGCGGATGATAATAGAAAGGTGCACAGCCAGCAGGTCCGGCCAGTGGTCAATCTGCAGCTAGGTATTGCAATTGATACTACTATTGACGAACATTTTGCCCTGTATGGTATTTTTAGTATATTAAGAAAATGATGCGCCCTAGTATCAAAAATGAAAGTGAGGCAGTATGGCTGGTAATGCGGTTTTTAAGCTGGAAACTGAGGAACAGATACGTGATCTGTGGTCGCGCACTTATAATACCCTGGGTAAGCCTGATTGGTCCCATATATTCCCTTATTATGACACTTCCATTGTGTTCAAAGATTCCATCCAGCAAGTAGAAGGAATAGCGGACTTCAAGGCCTTGTGCGACCGTCTCACCCAGCGTTGCCAGGAATTGCGTATGGAAATAAAGACCCTGGTAAAAAGTGGCCCGGTGGTTTTTATGCAATGGGAAATGACCATGATTTTTAAGAAGACGCCCAGTTCCACCATTTACGGCTGTACCAAGCTGACTTTGAATGAGGCCGGTAAAATTGTCCATCAGCGCGACTATTACGACCTGTGGGGTGATATTTTTGACAACATTCCCTGGTTTGCCAAACCGTACCGCAAATTCATGCATAAAAAGTTCGGATAAGCCTGATGCTACAATATTTAAAGCAGTATAACTGGCCGGACATGAAGCAGGTGATCGAAAACGGAAAACGTCAGCCGCTGCAGTGTAGCGAGCGGCTGGATGGCAAACTATGTCTGATTACCGGTGCTACCTCCGGTGTCGGTCTCGAGGCCGCAAAAACCCTGTATGCGGCCGGTGCGGACCTTCTTTTAGTAAACCGCAATGCCGGCAAGTCGGAAGCTCTTGCGGTAGTGCTGCGTTCTGGCGGGACCGGAAGCGGCAGCATCCAGTATCTGACCGCCGATTTCAGCGAATTGAGCCAGGTGCGCCAACTGATTGCAAACCTGCAGAAGATTGAACGGCCGATCGATGTACT
>JAHIWF010000401.1 GCA_018815555.1 Spirochaetota bacterium
ATCAGAATATCGAAGCGGCGCGCACAAGGTATCAGCAAGCCTGGGCAGTGTATGAACCTTTGCCCCAAACTGTTGAAGAGGCCGCGGTCTGGCAGCGCTTCGTTCCTGCCTGGAATGCCTGGTCCGACCAGAATAATCTGTTCCTCGAGGACAGCCGGGAAATCGACAGCGCCGGTGTGCTTAACCCCGATGCTTTTCTGTCGCAGATCCGCGGCTTTATAACGGACCATTATATTCTGATGGATAATATCTCCACCTTGCTGCTTTCCGGCAACCGTTTCAGTGGCGGTACCGATCCAACCATGTGCAATTTCGGTAAATGGCTGGCTGCCAGCGCCACCACCATGACGGATCCGGAAATCCAGACCTTGCTGGCTGAAATCCCGCGCTATCATGATCCGTTCCATACTAATGTCGAGCGCGTCCAGAGCCTGGTCAGCAGTGGTCGACGAACAGAAGCTATCCGGATTTTCGAGACAGTGATAAAACCGAATGCCCGCGAAGTGTTCCGCATTTTTGCCGAGCTCGAAGGCCATGCCAGCCATGTGGTTGCCCTCTACGACGAGATGAGTCATATGGCTCTGACGGTGGCGGTAGAAAAGCAGAATGCTGCTGTCACCTTACTGGATGAGCTGATACACATCAACGTTGTTGTCGCCGAGGAGGCAGTGCAGGCTGCCCTGCATGAGGGTACACAGGCCCAGGGCATTGCCCTGATCGGCATGATTGTCGGTCTGGTGCTGGCTTTGTTGCTCGGCATAGTGCTGACACGCGGCATAACTGCACCTGTGGCTTTGGGGGTTGCCTTTGCCAAGCGCATGGCTGAAGGTGACATGACCGGAGAGCTGGCCGTGCATCAGCGCGATGAAATCGGTATGCTGGCTGATGCCTTGCGCGATATGGTTGAGCGCATCGGCGCGGTGGTGCAGGACGTACAGACCGGCGCGAATCAGGTTTCCAACGGCAGCCAGCAGATCAGCTCCACCGCGCAGGAGATGTCGCAGGGGGCGGCAGAGCAGGCAGCGTCCATCGAAGAAGTATCGTCTTCTATGGAAGAAATGAATGCTAATATAAAACAAAATGCCGACAATGCCATCCAGACTGAAGAGATTGCCCGCATGGCAGCCAACGATGCCAAGCAGGGCGGCGAAGCTGTGGTACGTACGGTAGATGCAATGAAGGAGATCGCCTCGCGCATTACCATTATAGAAGAGATAGCCAGCCAAACAAATCTGCTGGCTTTGAACGCGGCCATCGAAGCTGCCCGCGCCGGCGAGAGCGGCAAGGGCTTTGCGGTGGTAGCTTCCGAGGTGCGTAAATTAGCCGAACGCAGCCAGAAGGCAGCGTCGGAGATTGCCGATCTGTCCGGTCGCAGTGTGGCCATTGCTGAACAGGCCGGCGGCATGCTGCAGAAAATCGTACCGGATATCCAGCAGACTGCCGAGCTGGTGCAGGCTATCAGTGCCGCCAGCAGCGAGCAGAGCAGCGGAGCCGGCGAAATAAACAAAGCCATAGCCCAGCTCGATTCGGTAGTGCAGCAGAATGCTTCCGCCTCCGAGGAGATGGCCTCGATGGCAGAAGAGCTCTCCAGTCAGGCCGAGAATCTGCAGGCCGCAGTGGAATTTTTTAAACTGCGCAGTTCGAATCTTCTTCTGGCGGCCAAGACAGAAGGCTGAGTTCAGGCCGATGGCGCACCAGCCCTTCCGTCTGTTTTTGTTTCTATTGACAATATCGCTATGGAGGCATACACTGCTACTGAATGGCGGCTGCCTGCCGCATAGCAATCGGAGGTTTTTTACATGACAGTGTTCAGTGGCTTTTACTTTTATTTTTTCGCATTTAGCCGCAGCTGAAGACTGTCGACCTGGGTGTATACTGTCCGTGGTCGTAAAGACCACGGTTTTTTTTTATACTGGTCCGCTGTTTGGGGCCGGTACACAATTTGTTTAGCGAGATACAGGAGGCGACAGTGTCTGAGTCCCTGATATTAGAAACAGCCGGAGCAACATCAACCCTCTGCTTCGGGAGCGCTTCAGCTTTGCTTGGGCAACTGATAGCCGGCCGCGAATATATAGCTATTAGTGATCAAAATGTAGCAAGCCTGTATCCTGAATACTTCGACGCGCAGCGCAGTATCATTCTGCCGCCGGGTGAGGCGGCGAAAACGCTGCAGCAGGTCGAAATGGCGTATGAGCGCCTGTATGCCCTTGGCTGCGACCGTTCGACTTTGCTGTTGGGGGTCGGTGGCGGCACGGTAAGCGACTTTACCGGCTTTGTAGCCGCAACTTACCTGCGCGGTTTGTCTTGCGGCTTTGTTCCTACTACGCTGCTGGCCCAGCTCGATGCGGCCGTCGGTGGCAAGAATGGTATTAATCTGGGCACCGCCAAAAACATGATCGGCACCATACGGCAGCCTGAATTTGTAATCATCGACAGCCATTTTCTGGCCAGTTTGCCGGCCCTTGAATTTACCAGCGGGCTCGGCGAGCTGCTGAAATATGCCCTGCTTGAAGGCGGGACGCTGTTTGAAGCGACACAGGAATATTTGCAGGCAGCAGCCGGCCGCAGTGCAGCCGGGTTGGCAGAGGATGCCGTGGCCGCCAATCGGCTGTCTGCCCTGATCCGGGCGGCTGTTGCGGTAAAAGTACGCATCGTCGGCAATGATGAGTTTGAGCGGGGCAGCCGGAAGTTCCTCAATCTGGGACACACCCTCGGCCATGCCATCGAACTGCTGGAGGGCATCCCGCACGGGCTGGCCGTTATAAAAGGCCTGCTTTTCGCCATCAATTTTTCGGAGCGCTATGCCGGCCTGGATACGGTGGCGGCTGCACGCTGTCGCCAGCTGCTGACCGCCAGTGGGCAGGATCTGCAGCTTCGGGCAGACCCTGAAAAGGTAGCCGGCTTGCTGCTGCATGATAAAAAGATGGGCCGGAACAAACTCGATTTTATCTGCCTGAGCGCTGTCGGCCGACCGGTGATTCGGCCGACAGCTCCCGAAGAAATTCTGGATCTTCTGCAGAGGAGCCGCTGATGACCAAGACCGTGCATCCATCTACAATTAGCGGCAGCTTGTCGGCTGCTGCTTCCAAGAGTGTTGTTCAGCGTCTGGTGGCGCTGGCAAGTCTGGCTGATGGACAGACCACCATCCGTAATGTAACACTAAGTGATGATGTGCGAGCGGCTCTGTATATAGCAGAATCCCTAGGGGCCAAAGTGCACCAGGAAGCAGATGCTGTAATCATTGACGGCATGGCGTTTGGCCGTCAAAAAACGTCGGCCGGGGACTCGCGGACCGCCGGGGCCGCCG
>JAHIWF010000055.1 GCA_018815555.1 Spirochaetota bacterium
TCGGAAGGCAACTCGTCGCCACCGGGCAATACTATATTTACCGCTGTACCCATACTATCAGCCTGTTCATCGAGCACATCATTGCTGTCGTAGCTGGAATTAAAAAGTTCAGGAAGGGTGCGTTTGAGCAGAAACACCAGGCCGAAAGCCAAGGCAGCAAATCCAAGGCCTAAAAGAAAAGCCCTCAGCAGGAGGGTGCCGAAGGGGATGCGCGAGAATAAGGCGATTATCACTGAAAGCACAAAAGCTACAAGCCCTGCACCTACAGATACACGTATCCCTGTATCCAAGCCTGACATTCCTCCCATACCCTTAGATTAAGGTATAACCGAGTCTCTCGTCAAGCTTTTACGCACTCTCTACGATAAAAGAGGATTTATATAGCCCTTTAATCACGTCCAAACAACTTGCGGATCAGCCGGGCAATACCCGGTTCGGCCTCGAACTCGGTTTTTTCGATACGGCTAACCAGATGCTGTACCGAAATGGCTGCTTTGGATTTCGGATCATTGACGATGAAGGGTCGCTGGCGGATAACTGAACTGGATACAATTGGATCTTCATAGATACAGCCCAGATAATCCACTTTAAGATTTAGGAATTGACCAGATATATTGATGATACGGTCAGCGATTTTACGCGCATCGCTTACGGTTTTTACCCGGTTTACCACCAGTTTCAGGTTGATGTTCAGATTTTCCACCTCGGTGGCGATGATCTTGATTATTCCGTAGGCATCGGTAATGGCGGTCGGCTCGGGGGTAGTAATAATTATAGCATCGTCAGCCGCAGCGATGAAAGACAACACATTGCTGGATACACCGGCACTAGTATCAATGATGATGATATCAGCATTCGACAGGGTATACAGTTCAGTAATGAAATTCTGGCGCTCTTCCTCGGACAGATTGGCGATCTTGGAAAAGCCCGAGGCCCCGGCCAGAATCTGAATGCCGAAATCGGTATCGATCATGATTTCGCGCATGGTTTTCTGCTTGCGGATAACATGGTACAGATTAAATTTGGGAATAACATTCAGCATGATATTCACATTGGCCAAACCTAGGTCGGCATCCATGACAATAACTTTTTTGCCGATTTTGGCATAGGCGATGGCCAGATTAACCGAAAGATTAGTCTTGCCTACCCCACCCTTGCCGCTGGCAACCGTAATTATTCTGGTTTTTTTGGTAGGGCCGGTTTGGCCGGTCTGAGGTTTGGTCTTCATCAACTCACGCAGCTTTTGAGCCTGGTCTTCCATATTTTCATTTCTCCATAGTTTTCAGCTACAATCAAGCACGATCAGAATATTCTCCGTATCTCTCTTCCATTTTCGGCCGATTTAGCCTGAAACCTTCGAGATTCATTAAAAAACGCAGCGGATGTGCCCGTTCGATATCTAAAGGCACACGTTGACCATCGGTTATCCACAGCACCTGCTTGTTGCGCTCGGCCAAGGCAGAAAGCACATTGCCAACCCGGGTGGTTTCGTCCATTTTGGTAACTACAACCCCGGAGTAGCGGAAGGGCTCGAACTGCCGGAATATTTCCAGCATATCCTGGGTTTTAGTGGTGGCGGCTATAGCCAGATAGACCTCGGCATGGGTACCGGCAGCTTCCAGGATCTGCTGCATCTCGGCCAGGCGCACTGCATCTTTCGGACTCTTGCCGATGGTATCCACCAGAATCAGGTCGGTATCGTGATGCAGGGCTATAGTATCGCGCAGATCCTTGGCGGTTTCGACACTGGAAAGTGGTACCTGCATGATGGACGCATAGGTTTCTATCTGCTGACGCGCACCGATACGGAAGGTATCGATGGTAACCATGCGTACATCATGGGGTTCCAGATCCAGCATGCCCAGCTTGTGAATCGCCGCCATTTTGGCGATGGTAGTGGTTTTGCCCACACCGGTAGGACCCACCAGCACGATAACGCGGGGCCGCTGCGGTTTCGGCTTGGACTGGTTATTGACCAGGCGGTCTCCCAGCCACTCCAGCACTACTTCCTGCAGCCGCTGAAAATCATTCAGATCCTCTAACGAAAAATTAGCCCTAACCTTGTCCAGAAGCTCATGTCGGTAGGCTGAAGAAAACTCGTTATCCTCCAGTAGTGCGTCCAGGGCATCCAGTGACGCATGTTCAGCCGCCGCTTCTCTGGTATGGGTATCACTGACCATTTCTTTCAGCGAACGCACTTCGGTCAGTACCTCGATGAGGGTGCGGTCCTGATTGATTTTTTCCAGAATACGGCGCTTGTCATCCTCCAGCTCGCTGCGTTTTTTTTCGGTTTCGCGCGGGGCTTCGTCTTTGATATAAAAGGTAATCTCAACCCGGTCCTTGCCGAACAGGCCGAGAATTCCGCCAGTGCGGAAGCTGCGATGACTGAGAATTTTGGCAGTATCACCGTACTGTGTACGGATTTTTTCCAGTACTTCGCGATGCGTACTGCCCTGTTCAACCAAATATTGCATGTTTAACTATCCTTCTATACGAATCTCACCGATGGCTTCAACCTGAATGTCCGAAGCGACTTCAGGAACGGACAGCACCACCAGATCGGGAATTTCACGTTCGGTGCTGGATTTTACCAGCGCGCGGGCAGCCTCGGAACAAAGTATCATGGGGAAGTAGCCCTTCTGCTGGATGGCGGCAATTGCGGTCGTCAGTGACTTTATCCATTGCCGCTGTACCGCCGGCTCGAGGGCGGCAATAGTGCCGCCATGGGTGTCTACCCGGGAATCAATGATACGCTGTTCAAGTGACGGTTCGACGGTAAGTACGCGCATCATTTTGTCCTGATCGGCATATTGCAGACAGAGTTGCCGTCCCAAAGCCTGTCTGGCCTTTTCCACCAGGAAACCGGCATCTTTGGTAATACCTGAATAGTCGGCCATAGTTTCGAAAATGGCCACCAGGTTGCGGATAGATACCTGTTCGCGCAGCAGTCCCTGCAGTACTTTCTGGATTTCTCCCAGCGAAAGATGCTTCTGCACATCTTCGACCACTGCCGGATAATCCTTGCGCAAAGCCTCGAGCATGGACTGCACTTCCTGCCGCCCCAAGATTTCCGAGGCGTAGCGCTTGATTATTTCGGTAAGGTGGGTGGCAATGATACTGGGCGGATCCACCACAGTATAGCCGGCACGCTCGGCCTTGTCGCGGTTGTCCTCGGAGATCCAGACAGCCGGCAGACCAAAAGCCGGATCGCGGGTTTTTTCGCCCGGAACCTCCTGCGAAACGCCTCCCGGATTGATGGCCAAAAAGAAACTCAGGCGGATAATGCCGCGCCCGACTTCAACCCCTTTTATCTTGAAGCAGTATTCCGAAGGCTCCAGCCGCATGTTATCGATGATACGGATGCGCGGCACCACCAGGCCCATGTCCAGAGCACTCTCCTTGCGGATACGGGTAACCCGCTCCAGCAGCTCGGCCCCCTTGTCCTTGTCCACCAGCGGTATCAATCCGTAACCCAACTCCAGGCTGATGGGATCCAGCGGCACCACCGGCGACAATTCCTGGGACGATTCCGGCTTTTTTGCTCCGGCATCGCCTTCGCGGGCCTTGGCTTTATCGGAAGCAGCCATGGTTCGGCGCGACAGGCGATAAGCCAGAAATCCGGTAGCAGCGGAAAGCACCAGAAAAACATACCAGGGGAAGCCGGGAATAAAGGCCATCACAAACATGACAATCGAGGCTATCCAGTAAATTCGGGCATTCTGGGTAAACTGTTTGGTGGCTTCTTCGCCGAAAGTACCTTCAGTGTTAGAACGCGTAATGATCAGACCGGTGGCGGTAGAAACCAGCAGTGCCGGTAACTGCGAAACGATACCGTCACCGATGGTCAGCGAGGCGTAGGTGGTAAGCGCCAGCTGGAAGGGCTCGCCATGGATGAGCATGCCAACCACAAAACCGCCAATAAGGTTGATTACACTGATCAGGATACCCAGGGCGACGTTACCGGAAATGAACTTGCTGGCACCATCCATCTGTCCGTAAAAATCCACCTCGCGCTGTAGTTCGGCCTTGCGCTTTTTGGCGTCTTCCTCGCTGATAGCGCCGGAATTCAGCTCGGCGTCGATATTCATCTGCTTGCCGGGGAGCGCGTCCAGGGTAAAGCGGGCAGCTACCTCGGAGATACGGGTAGCGCCTTTGGTGATAACGATGGCCTGCACGGCTATCAGAATGATGAACATGATAAAACCGACTACAATACCACTGGTGCCCTCAGCACCGGTTACAAAGGAGCTGAAAGCCAGCACAATACGGCCGTCAAAATCTATGCCCTGTGAGAGGATAAGCCGGGTCGAAGAAATATTGAGAGCAAGCCCGAATATAGTTGTTATGAGCAGAACCGTCGGAAAAATAGAAAAATCCACAGCTTTTCGGGTATACAGCACCAGCAGGACAATAAACAGGGACAGCGCCAGATTAATGGCCATGAGCATATCAAGCAGCACTGTCGGCAGGGGTATGATAATCATGAAGATCACCGAAACCACAGCGATTGCTACGGCATAATCGGAGAAATTAGTCATGAAGGTTTCCCGGAAGAAACGCCTGGTCTCAGCCATCAATCAGCCCCTGTGCCGCAGGCCCGCCTGAGGGCACCGCTGTCCTTAAAAACGTATATTTTGGTCAATACTACCATAAAAACACCAGCTTGTGACAGTCCGAAAACGTCAGACATCGGCACCAGTCTGTCCGGCTGCCGGGCGACTGCTGCCGGAACTCTCCCGCTGCCCTGAAGGGGGATTGGTATAGCGGGCCCTGGCTTTGGCGTCGATCTTGGACACGTGGGCAAGCACCGCAGCCACGGCCTCATAAAACTGCTCAGGAATCGGATCGCCCAGCTGACTCTCGGCGTACAAGGCTCTGGCCAGCGGCCGATTCTCCACCGTGGGCACATTGTTCTCCTCGGCTACCCGGCGTATGCGCAAGGCTACCTCGTCCAATCCCTTGGCACTGACTACCGGAGCACGCATCAAAGCCCTGTCCCATTCCAGTGCAATGGCATAATGCGTCGGGTTGGTTATAACCACATCAGCCTTTGGCACATTCACGATCATATTGCGTGACAGGATCTCCTGCATACGCTGGCGCAGCCGGCTTTTTACCAGCGGGTCACCCTCCATCATCTTGTGCTCTTCTTTAACTTCCTGTTTGGTCATCATCAGCTGCTTTTTAAACTGCCGCCGCTGAAACAGAAAGTCGGGAACAGCAATGGCCAGCATCAACAACGAGGCTTGTAGAATGATGCGCATAGCCAGCGAGGCAACCAGTGAGAAAGAGTTCCACATGGGGCTGGAAAACAAATGGATCAGTTTAGGAACCTCTGCATTGATGTTTAAAAATACCACAACAGCTATCAATAAAACTTTACCGATGGACTTTGCCAGATTGAACAAACCTTCACCGGAAAAAAGCACGCGCTTAAAGTACTGACCAAACTTGGGAATAATTTTTTTCATGTCTGGCTTGATCGGTTTGGTGGTAAAAAGAAAGCCCACCTGCAGCAGATTACTGAAGATGCCGGACAAAAAGGCGACCGCCACCACCGGCAGCATTATGTTGGCAAAATAGGTAAGGAAAACCCTTCCAACCGGCCCTGAATCAGTAGTAATGTCCAACTGAACCGAGGCGGTAAGAAACCAGCGCAGCATATCGCGCAGATTGGAAAGCATATAAGGAGCAAAAGCCGCCAGGGTTGCGGTTGTAAGCAGAAGCCCGATGGCTGAGCTTAGGTCCTGGCTTTTAGCTACCCGGCCCTCTTCACGGGCCTTGCGCTTTTTATACTCTGAGGGATCTTCAGTTTTGTTTTCATCATCA
>JAHIWF010000056.1 GCA_018815555.1 Spirochaetota bacterium
CATTCCAACCCGTGGGTAATGATCGCCGAAACACTTCTGGGCAATGGCGACCGCGCCTTCGACTATTATCTCCAAGTAAATCCGGCAGCCAAAAACGACCGCATCGAACAGTATGAAATAGAGCCCTACTGCTACGCACAAAACATCCTGGGCGATGAACATCCGCAATTCGGCCTGGGTCGCAACAGCTGGCTCTCAGGAACGGCCTCCTGGATGTACCAAACGGCGGTGAAACACATTCTCGGCATCCGTCCGGCCTGCAATGGGCTGGTGGTGGATCCCTGCGTTCCGTGCAGCTGGAAAGAATTCTCGGTTAATAGAAAATTCCGCGATGCCGAGTATGCCATCCAGGTGTGCAACCCGGATGGTGTTAGCAAAGGTGTTAAGGAAATAAAGGTGAACGGTATCAGGATTAAAGGCCAGTTGATACCGCAAGCCGCAGCTGGCACAGTCAACACTATTGATGTACTCATGGGTTGAGATTTCGTTTAAAGCCTCAATTTTGACACGCAAGGCCGGCATCTGGTTCGGCTGAGTCACGCCAAGCGCGAATAGCCGATCTGATTATCTTTACTCACCACAAAATTTCCTTTCGCTTTCTTGCTATTGACCCGCTTTTGTTTCGCGTCTGAACCTGGTGGTGCGCTGTCTATGCGCATGATAGCCATGTCAGTTCGGCTACGCCATCGAACGCAGTTCGTAATCGGCAGAATCATTGGCTACAAACTATATATCAGATCCAAGTGCCGGGGTTTTCTGCCGCTGCTGATACTAAAATCGTATGTTCCATTGCCGCACTTTCGCCTATCATTCAAACGACATGGATGCTGTCGTGCCTGAACGGCCGCCATTTTGATCGAAGCGATCCGGCCCGGGTAGCCGGAATGTTGTGTTAATTTTATATACCAGGAGAACAAATGACCAATCTCAAGAATTTTCTGATTGTAGCAACCGTGGCTTTGATTCTGAGCAACTGCGCGACTCCCGGCAGTAGCGAAGCCGAATCGGCGCACCTTGCCCCCTCGTTAGCACGGCTTTATAGCTCCGAAGAGCTTGGCCGCGACCTTAAACAGTTTCGACGCATCGTCGAGCAGAAGGCAATAGGCCTTTACGCCGACCGTGCCGCACTGTCCCGTGCCCTGGAAGAGGCGGAGCGGGTAGTCGCCAGGAGTCCGCTGGACGAGGTCGCGTTCTACCGCCTGCTCGCACCTGCGCTTGCCGCCTTGCGCTGTGGCCACAGCTTCCTCGACCCTTCGCCGGCTGCCGAAGCCCGCATGCGGGCAGAAGGGCGATTCTTTCCGCTTTCTGTGCGCAGCCTGGACGGTCAGCTCTACACCATCGCCGATCTTTATGGTACTGGTGTGCCGCCAGGTTCGGAGCTCGTCTCGATAAACGAATGGCCGGCTGCTGAGCTTTTCGACCACATTGCCGCCCGTCTTAGCACCGACGGCAGCGATACTGGTCGCCCGCGCTATGACGCCGAACGCTGGTTCGCGGCGATGCTCTATCTCTTTATAGGTGAGTTCGATTCCTTCGATATTGAATACCTTCCGCCAGCTGTACCATCCACCGACGGCACCCTGTTGCGGAACGCGGCTCGCAAGTCCATTGCGGCGGTGCGCGACCCGGCCTTGGCAAAGATTCCCAGCGCTGTCATCTTCGATACTGTCGGGTCGCAGCCTGACCATTCATTCCGCGACGGCTACGCATACCTCCGGATTCCCATCTTTGCTACCGCCAACCAAAAAGCTTTTGAGGCTTACCTGGCTGATTTCTTTACCGAGTTACGTGTTAGAAACTACGATGTACTGATTCTGGATCTGCGCGGCAACTATGGCGGGGCACCGGCACCGACCGCCGCACTGTTCCGCTACCTCATCAACCGGCCTTTGCCTTTCTTTGGACCCGGGCACCTTTTCCTCCTGCCCTGGCGTGTCGCCCAGAAGCCGGAGCCGGCACGATTCGGCGGGCAACTCTACGTCCTCATGGACGAAGCCGGATTCTCCATGAACGCTTTCCTGTTGGCCTTGCTAAAATATCATACCATAGGCACGCTCGTCGGCTCGCCGAGCTCCGGTGGCTATCGCTGCAGCGACTCGTCGATCAACGAACAGCTGCGTATGACCGGCTTGCGCGTACGCTACTCGACAGCCGCCTACGAGGTCGCGGTCCGCGACATGCCGTCCGGCATCGGCGTCACACCCGATCTGGCTGTACAACCCACGCTTGAGGATCTGGTAGCGGGGCACGACTATGCCCTGGCAGCCGCTTTGTCTACGGCGGGTATCAGTGCGGCACAGCCCGGAGGTGACGGAGGGCAGTAGAACACAGCCGGGACTAAGACAGCAAAACCTCCGGCTTAAAG
>JAHIWF010000402.1 GCA_018815555.1 Spirochaetota bacterium
TGTCAATCCGCGCTGCGCGACCGGCCGGGCGTCGAAACTGACGGCAGCAGCCGGCATTACCTGAATTTTCGGGTTTGCCGACCACTCAGCATTTTTATCATCGATTTGCTGCTGGGTGGCTGCTGACGAGGGCACGGTATGCCCGTCGCTTGGCACGATTACCTGAAAATCCTTGGCCACGGCGCTCCAGACCGTTGCGGCTACGCAGGCATTGCTAGCAAGCCCACCGATAACCAAACGGCCAATACCGCGGGCATTCAGCTCGGTCTCAAGCTCGGTACCCAAAAAGGAACTGGGAGCAGTCTTTACTATCTTTAGGTCCTCTTCAGTCGGATACAGTCCGTCCACGACTTCGAAGCGTCTGGTGCCGGGGCGGGAGTTCTCTGAATCCTGGTATACCCAGATCACTATTGCGCCGGCTGCCCGAGCTTTTTCGACTAGCTTTTGCAGGGTAAGTACGGTTTTACGGCTGTTCAGAATCGGTTCCCAGGCACGCTGCATGTCGACGACCAGCAAAGCGCTGCCGGTGTTGTGTATAAGCCGGGGTGCCGCATATTCCTGACGGGTCGGGAAGCTTAGTGTTTCGTCGGGGCCATGGCGGCCACCGGTGCTGCAGGCTGTAAACAGCAGCAGTATGCTGCTGAATACGACCAGGCGGATAGTCCATAACAGGGCCATCCGCGGGTTGTTGTTGCGGGAGCGACAAAGCCGCTTGCAACGGCTTTCCGGGTCTGAAAGTCTGATTCTGGTTTCACTCATCGAATCCTCCTCTGGCTAGTCTAGTTCTAGCGGTTTGTGAACGGTGTTAATAAAATTATCCGATCCATCATGTACCAATTTGCGATAGGCGACATACAGTTCCTGCACAGCCGGGGCCGGCCAGTCCGCCGGCAGCAGTTCTGGCGGCAGTGGCGGCTGTCGGGCCATCGTCTCTATAAAATCATTGAGCGAAATAAAATAATTACGGAAACATTCAATATCGGACGGCGGCTTATCGCTGTGTGCGGCGGCCAGATAGGCATTGGTGGCCTGGCGGTATTTGTCCAGATAACTTTTATGCCGTGCCTCTATCATGTCCAATTGCCATACCCGCCGGGCAAAGACTCGCGGATCCTGCTGGATTTCGGCACTGAAGCTGGTAATGAATGGGCTTATTTCCGCGGAGGCAAGAAACTGCTGTATTGCCTCCGATAGTGACCAGGCACTGGCCCACAGACTGGAACCGACCCGCGCCAGACCAGCGCAGCGCAGCTTTTCGGTAAGCTGCTGCCGCAGTTCGCGCCGGTTTTCCGGGATTTCATAGGCCACCAGCTGGAAGCGGCCATCCCACTGTGGCGCTTTCGGTCGATACACGCTGCGGGTTTCGGTACGGCCGATCTGCTGCCAGCCGTTTTCGCTCAGGTAGTAGTAGGCATTGCGGCCAACCCGCCGGCTGCGTAGCAGCCCCTTGCGCTGCATGCGCGAAATGGCAACTCTGGCGGCCTCGGCCGACACATCAAAAGCCGAGAGCATGGCACAAAGCGCGGACAGTGAAAAAGGCTGGTCCTGATGCTGTATAATCGCGCCATAAAAATTGAAAATCATGGATTCGGTTGGTCCAAAAATATGCAGCCCTCCTGATACTAATTGTAACACAATTAAGGTGTGACGCAAATTATACGTCACACCTTAATTTGATACAAGTTAAATTCAGGATTTTGCTGATATTTCAATGCCTACATGCGCAATACCGTTCCGCGGCTGAGTACCTGGGCAATATCCTGCATGTTGGAAGTAGTACCCGCGGCCAGCTCCGCCTTCAGACCGAAAAAGTCCAGACAGGTACCGCAGACCAGGATATGCATGCCGGCGGACTCCAGTTGCTGCAGGTGTTCCAGGTTGTCGTTGCAAAAGCCGATGGTTTCCGAGACTACTACTATGCTGGTGCATAGTACAGGTTGACCCTTTACAACGACACTGCTGTCTGATTCTATTGCTTGTCTATTTTCTGCTAATCGGCCGCTTGCCTGATGCCGGCTGCTTTCTGCCGGTTCTGCTGGCGCAGCGAAACCGGCAGCACGCGGCCGTGCCGGCAGGCAATTATTTCGGCCATGATGGCAACGGCAATTTCCTGGGGTGTTTCCGAACCCAGATCCAGTCCTATCGGCGCAAACAGGCCGGCAACAGTATCCTCCGGGATACCGGCTTGCTGCAGTTTTTCGATAACCAGTCTGGTTTTTGCCGCGCTGCCCACCAGCCCGGCATAGCAGTGGGGTTTTTTAAGTATCCGGCGGGTGCAGTCAAAATCCAACGCATGGCTGCGCGTAGCCACTATAATATAAGTGGCCGGCGTAAAGGCATAGTTGTCGATTATCGCAGCAAATTCACCCTGCAGCCGGGTTGCCTCTGTCGGCAAATCGGCCCCGGCCAGATAATCGCTCCGGTCGTCGGCTACGCTGATCGCAAAACCGAGCGCCTGCGCAACACGAGCTATCGCCTGGCCGATATGGCCGGCACCTAATACCAGTAGCTGTTCCAGTGGCCGCAACGGATGGCAATACTGCATTTTACTTTCGTCGAACCAGGCCTGCCGCCGGCTGTTTGTATTTGCGGCATCCAATTGTACCTGCACATGTACCTCGGTAGCGGTCCCCGGACTGCTGGTATCCGCTTCCAGCATGCTTAGCGTTTTAACCAGAAGCGGGCTTTTACCCGACTGGATCCAGGTAGCGGCCTGCGCATAGACACTGGTATCGTCGATGTATTCCACCAGAAGGCGGTTCTCACCGCCGCAGATTTGTTCTCCGCCCAGAACCGAGCTTCCGTGCATACTGGTGCCGGCTAGAAACGAGCGACTTTCCTGCAATGCCTGCCGGGCCAGGACCAGGGCCTGAGCCTCGCCCTCGCCACCGCCGATGGTGCCGGATTGCCGCCCGTCACTGTGCAGCAGCATTACCGAGCCGGCATGGCGCGGGCTGGAGCCGCTGGAAGCCAGCAGCGTCAGCAGCACACAGGGCTGCCTGGCGGCAGCCAGTTCTTGTATATCATCAAGTGTCATACAGCTATTTCCTTATGTCGTCAGATACGGGTACTCACTGAGTGAATAGTGGCTATAGTATCGCGCCGTATGGATTTTTCTGTCAACA
>JAHIWF010000403.1 GCA_018815555.1 Spirochaetota bacterium
GCCCGCAATGACAAACGATTCCGTCCAGAAGTTATTGTGGAGTCACAAACCTATTACGACCTATCGCAGGAGGAAGAGATGGCCTACGCTGCACCGTTCCCTTCGCGTGTCTATATGGGCGGGGTGCGCGTTTTCCCGGGACTGGTAAATCAATTACCCGGTGTAACTGAAAGCGGCTGGGAAGGCCTTGGTCACTATTCAAAACCATTCCTTACTATATGGGGCAATAATGATGGCGGCCATCTGGGCAATCCGGTTATTCAGAAGACACTGATCGATCATATACCGGGGTCAGCGGGGTGGGATCATGTTCGCTTGACGGAAGCCAGCCACTTCCTGCAGGATGACCAAGGTGAGGAAATTGCCCGTCGTGTCAACCTGTTTATTGAGCTCTCATCACAAGATCGTAACTAAGAGGTAGCGAGGAAAAGAGGTGATAACCCAACAATTCCTCTCGGCAGCAATAACCAGTCCGCATGGAATTCATATAGAAACAGTATGCGGCTCCTATAGTGCACGCCTTGTTTCTGCTTAAATGTGGCGAGCGGGGCATTATGTATCACTTAGTGTCTTGCTCCCGGAATTCCATTGCTTTTCAATCTTATTCGCTGTAGTGTTACATTGTAGCATTTATACCAGGCTTCGGTACAGTGTTTCCGGAGCAATCATGTCTTCACGAGGAGCAAAGAATGAAATTACGAAATAAACTGTTTATCATCGGCGGCGCTGTCGCGGCCGTTATTGTCGTGGTAATCGCGTTGGTTCCGACTGTTTTCCACCGCTTGGGCATCCATCCCGAGTATGATGGACCGACGTATAAGGTTGAGGGTGGCAAGGCTCTTATTATTACCACCAGCCACAGCGTACTGGCACCTCCCGGAGAAACCGAGGGCAAACCTACCGGAGTGTTCGGCTCGGAAATGACCCATCCCTATTACGTTTTCCTCGAGGCGGGAATGGATGTGGATCTGGCAAGCATCCAAGGCGGCGAGATTCCTATCGATCCTACCTCATTTAACTTCGCCGTCATTTCTGATGAGGACAAACGGTTTAAAAAAGATGCGATTTTCCAGGCCAAGGCCAAAAATTCCATGAAAATTGACGATGTGGACTTTGCCCAGTATGATGTCGTGTTCCTTGCCGGAGGCTGGGGCGCAGCCTATGATCTGGCCCAATCCGAGGTGCTGGCAAGGAAGATCAGCGAAGCCTATTACTCAGAAAACCAGACCCTCATCGGTTCGGTATGCCATGGAGCCCTCGGCCTGGTGAACGCCCGTGACAAAGACGGCAAACTGCTCATCGAAGGCCGTACTATGACGGGCGTTACCAACAGTCAGCTGGAAGCCCTGAATATCGAATTCACTCCCAAGCATCCGGAACCCGAGCTTAAAAAGGCCGGTGCTATTTTTGAAAGCGGCACTGCCTTCCGTGACTTTTTTGCCACCCATGTGTCCATCGACAGCGAACGGCGCTTTGTTACCGGCCAGAACCAGAACTCCGGCCTGGAAGCCGCCCATGTCATTACCGGCATTCTGGCCGGACGCCGGGAGTAAGCTCATGAAGAAAAAGCTTCTGCACGTCGTGTTTGTTATATTGTTGGTACTCCCTGCGGTTTTCTTTCTGGCTGTCGGGTTTGGCTGGCTGGTAAACCCAGAAGACGCCGCTGGCAACCTGATGATGCCCCTGCTTACCGGCGCAGCGCTCGGGTCGCAGATGGGCGACATCGGCGGCATGTTTCTGGCCTTGGGGTTGATGATCCTGAGCGCTATCGTCTGGCGAAAAGGCGACCTGCTCCTTGCGGTTTCGCTCGTCCTGGCATGCATAGTGCTGTACAGGTTTCTGGCTTTTGCCGTTCACGGGGCGGCTTTGTCCATGCAGATGATTGTTCTTGAGACTATCCTGTCGGCCTGGTTGGCTGCAGCTTCCCGGATAATGTCAAGGAAAAGTCGACCGGAGGTAAAGACTGATGCCTAAGCAGGTACAGCGCTCGCTTTTACTAGCCTGCGGATCGATGGTTCTGTCTTCGCCTCTGCTTGGCCAAAACGCTGCCAGGGTCGAGGCGCCGGCGATCGAGGATGAAAAAACCGCCCGCCCCAATATTGTACTTATACTGGCGGATGATCTGAGCTTCAGCGATCTTGGTGCCTTCGGCAGCGAGATTCAAACGCCCAATCTGGACCGCCTGGCGGAACGGGGCATGAAGTTCTCCAATTATCACACTGCGCCGAGTTGTGCTCCATCGCGTGCTATGCTCCTAACTGGGGTAAACAGCCACCGGGCGGGAGTTCCCAACATACCTGAAGCCCTGCCTCCCGAACAGGAAGTATTTGATAACTACGACGGTGTGCTCAGCAGCAATGTGGCAACCGTCGCGTCCAGGTTGAACACGGAGGGGTATCACAGCTACATGGCGGGGAAATGGCACTTGGGGAAGACCGAGGATTTGCTGCCTTACAACCGGGGCTTTGAACGGACCCTGTCGATGGCCGATACCGGAGCGGACAACTGGGAGCAGAGACCCTATCTGCCGGTATATGACCATGCCAACTGGACCAGAGACGGAAAACCGACGCAGTTGGAGGAACCCTTATACAGTTCCGAGCTTCTTGTAGATGAAATGATTTCCTACATCGAGTCGAACCAGGGCGACGGGCAGCCATTCTTTTCTTATCTATCCTTTCTTGCGGTCCATTTGCCCATGCAGGCCCCGCGCGAATTTACGGAGCGGTATATCGAAACCTACGCCGATGGCTGGGAAAAACTGAGGGAGTCCCGCCATGCCGGCACTATCGCGGCGGGCCTGGTGCCGGCGGACAGCCAACGGGTGGAGCATGACTTTATCGATGACTGGGATGCGCTGAGCGAAACGGACAAGCGCCTCGAGTCAAAGCGCATGGCGGTATATGCCGGTATGGTAAGTGCCATGGATTTCCATATTGGCCGGCTCCTTGATTATCTGGAAGCGAGCGGAGAGCTTGACAACACGGTTATTATTTTCACCTCCGACAATGGCCCGGAATTCGGTACACTGCCTCCCGGCATCCTGAGAAGCCAAGGCTATACCCATACTTATGATAACCTGGGCGAAATCGGCAGCGCCAGCTTTCTTGGACCGAATTTCGCCAATGCCGCTGCCTCCCCTTTGAGTTACTTTAAATTCTATATGGGCGAAGGAGGCCAGCGGGTTCCCTTGATCATTTCCGGTCCCGGCATCCAGGCGCAAAAAGGGTTCATTAAGGCTTCGACGCATGTAATCGACCTTACTCCGACCATACTCTCGCTTGCGGGCATCGAGGAACAGACCGGCCGCTTCGGAGGCAGGGAGGTAGAGCCTATAACCGGACGGGATTTAACCCCGCTTTTACGCGGAGATGCCGAAGAGGTATACGGCGCTAATGACTATGTCGGCTATGAAGTTGCCGGCAACGCTTCGCTGTTTAGCGGAAGATATAAAATTGTAATGAACAGGCAACCCTTGGGAGACAGTACCTGGCGCATGTATGATATCGTGGCCGACCCCGGCGAAACCAGGGATCTGAGCGCCGAGTATCCCGTACAATTCCAGCGCATGCTCAATCTCTATATCCGCTATACAAGGGAAAACGGCGTTCAGCCGGTACCGGAAAACTATATGCAGGAAACTGAGATCAATAACCAGAATCTCCATGAGCTTTTTAGGGATAGAATCCTTGTCGGGCTGCTCACCGCGCTTGCCCTCGGCTTTTTCGCACTGCTTGCAGTACAGCGGAAAAAACGCTGAAGGAGCACTGTAATGAAGAATCATCTACTGTTTTTGTCCTTGATACTCCTGGCTCCGGTTTTACTGGAGGCTCAGCAGTTGCCGGCAGGCTGGGATAGCTGGAAATCACAGGCACTGCAAAGCGCCGGCAGCCTCGAGCTTGACAGCCTGGTCGTCAGGGATCTCGATGCAAGCCAGAAGGAACTCCGCCGGAGAACTATTCCCCGCCTCCTGGCGACGCGCTCCCTTAATGAACCTCATGAGGCGCTTCCCGACAATATGGCCGCCAGCAGCCTGCCAGGATTGTTTTTTACGATACCCTGGGACGCCTCCAGTACCGCCTATACCGAGCCAGCGGGAGAGCCGGGGCGGACGCTTATTAGCCTGCGCGTGGAAATGGACCAAATCGCTAATGGCGAACTTTTGTATGTTTCAAGCAGCGGACAACTGGTGGAGACCCGCATCCGTTTCAACAACCAGCCATTGCCGAGCATTGTCGTTATGTATTCCGGCGGACGGATTGTCAGCATGATAATCGTAAGTATTCCCAAAGATCCGCCTGCCGGCGGGGTATACAGGCAAGCCCAATTCTCCTATAAATAAGAAATGGTAACCGATTGCCGGCATGGCAGGCTTCCTGCCGAGAAACAGAGGATCATGGACCTGTGAGTACAATAAAGCACCATCCGGCTCCGGTCCATTCACCGGAGCCCTTTAATATCATTACCAAACCCATCGGGCCGTTGTGCAATATCAATTGTGAATACTGTTTCTATCTGGACAAGGCAGGCCTGTTTCCCGGGAAAAACCGTGCTGATTTTGTAATGAGCGACGCTGTCCTTAAAAGTTATATCCGCCAATACATCGACAGCCAGCCGCCGGGTATCGAAGAAGTCAACTTTGTCTGGCAGGGAGGGGAGCCCACCCTGCTCGGCCTTGATTTTTTCCAGAGAGCCCTCAGTTACCAGCAGCGCTACAAACGGGCCGGCATGACCGTGACGAATAGCCTGCAGACCAATGCCACGCTCATGGATGAGAGTAAGGCGGCGTTTTTCGCGGAACACGATTTTCTCTTAGGAGTGAGCATCGACGGACCGGAGCGGATGCACGACCGCTACCGCAAGGACCGGTCTGGCAAGGGCACCTTCAGGCAGGTGATGGCCGGACTGGAGCGTATAAAAAAACATAATATCCGCTTCAATACTTTGACCGTGGTGCAGGAGAATAACAGCAAACATCCGTTGGAGCTGTATTCATTTCTAAAGGATATCGGTTCCGCCTTCATGCAGTTCATACCCATAGTAGATACCATCCCCGGAACGAATATGGCGCTGGCGCGGTCGGTTTCCGCCAAGGACTGGGGCGATTTTCTTGCCAGTATCTTTGACGAGTGGATCAAGGCGGATATCGGCCGGATTTTCGTCGGCCATTTTGATATGCTGCTTGGACTGTACGCCGGCTATCCATCCTCGATGTGCGTACATGCAAAAACCTGCGGCCGCGCCATGGCGGTTGAACATAACGGAGACCTGTACAGCTGTGATCACTTTGTCCGCCCGGAGAACTATCTGGGGAACCTGCAGACCGCAGACCTGTGCGCTCTGGTGGATTCACGAAAGCAGCAGGATTTCGGGCAGGCGAAAATTGCGGCGCTCCCGAGGGAATGCCGTACCTGCGA
>JAHIWF010000057.1 GCA_018815555.1 Spirochaetota bacterium
AGTTATAATTTTGATACCAAGGCTCTGAGCAGCCGACAGCTGCCGGTTATGCCGCTGCAGCTGGCCTATGATCCCTTCGGTACATATTTGATAATGCTGGGAGCGGATTATGTGCTGTATTCGCTCGATCCGCAGACCTTCGCCATAAAGAAGACACTCAATCTGGTTGACCACGGGTTTATTGTAGCTGCCGATGATCTTCCGCTGGCTGCGCTGACTCTGGGAACCCGCTACGGCTGGCTGACCAACCCGGCCACCCCCTCGCTTGTGCAGGTGGATCTGTCTACCCTGCAGGTGAACGCCACCTGGGCGCTTCCTGCCGGCAGCCTGCCTGACGCTCTGGTATTGCTTAAAACTGTAGGAGAGAAACACTGATGCATCCCGCTTTTCGTAATCTGTTAACCAGAACCAGCCTGGCTGTGCTGCTGGTATTTTTTACGCTGGGTACGGCCTTCGCTGCCGGCCAGAAAGATCAGCCCGGCGGCGGCAGTGTGGTTGCTGAAACCACCATCAAGGTATTCGTCAGCCTTACCCCGTATAAATATTTTGTGGAGCGTATTGGCGGTTCCCGCGTACAGGTGGAAACCCTGGTGGAACCGGGCCGTGACCCACATACCTTTGACCCCAGCCCTCGTCAGATAGCCCGGCTTGGCGAAGCACAGCTTTTTTTGGCCAGCGGTATGCCTTTCGAGGAAGCCCTGACGGCCAAACTGGGTCAGGCCAGCCGCTCGCTCGATATCGTAAGCCTGCTGCAGGGACTGTCCCTGCACGAAGGCCATGATGAAGATGAAGCAGGGCATGACGACGATGACCATGAAGCTGATGAAGCGGAACATGATGATGATGAAGATGATGACGGGCACGATCATGATGGCGCTGACCTGCATGTCTGGCTGGGTATTCCTCAGGTACGTCAGCAGGCAGTGCTGATCCGCGATGCCCTGATTAGCGCCGATGCTACCTACGAAGCAGCCTATCGGCAGGCCTGGCAGGCCTTTGATGCCGAGCTGGCGGCCATGGATAGTCGCTTTGCCGAAAAGCTGGCTCCGCTGCAAGGCCGGGCAGTATTGGTATTCCATCCGGCTTTTTCCTACTTTGTGGAGGCCTATGGCCTGGAGCAGAAGGCTATCGAGCTGGACGGAAAGGAACCATCTCCACGCTATCTGGAGCAAGTGGTGACTGAATCACGCGAGCACGGCACCCGGGTGGTGTTTACCCAGCCGGAATTCCCGCTGCGCAGTGCCCAACTGATCGCCAATGCCATCGGCGGACGGGTAGTAACACTGAATCCGCTGGATCCAAACTGGCCGGCCATGATGGAAAGCCTGGCATCAGCCATTGCCGAAGGCGCATACTGATTTACTGATTTTTTGCCGGCTAGCGGGCTAAGCTGTGTTATACTGGCCGGCATGAAAACAGACAACACAACACAGGCAAGCGCCGGCATACAGGGACCGGCCTGGGATCTTTCGGCTGAATATCAGTCCTTTGAGGCTGTCGGCTTTCTGGCTGACTGGAAAGCCGTCGAGACTGCGCTTGAGGTTCTGGCCGGGCGCGGCGCCCGTATTGGCCAACGCATTCCCGATGCCGCCACACTGAATGCTTCTACCGAAACCGAGCTGCTGCAGGACTGCCGGCATTTTGCCGTGGAACTGGAGCAGGTAAGTACGCTGCTCAGCAACCTGATGGTGTATGTGAACTGCATGGCCAGTACCGACGGCTTCAACAGCCAGGCCAAGCAGCTGAAAGGCCGCCTGGATACCCTGGGATCGCAGTTGGGCGCGCTGTCTGCCTCCTACGAGCTGCTGATGAAACTGGCGCCGCAAGACTTTTACGATGCTTTTTGCGCTTTTGATGATACCGCAGCCTTCCGCTTTGCTCTTGGTCAGATCCGTAAACTGAAAGATCTGGCCTTGCCGCTTGAGGTGGAAAAAACTCTTTCTACCATGTCGCCGGCCGGTTTTACCGCCTGGGGCAATCTGTATAATAATCTTACCGGAACCATACGCTGCACAGTACAACAGCCTGACGGCAAAGAAAGCGTCATGGGGCTGGCCGGTGCCTCGGCTGTGCTGAAACAGGCCGACCGGCCGGCGCGTGAGTCTGCCTGGCGGGCCATCAATGCGCAGATGGCCGGAAATCAGGAGGCCTTCGCCGCCATTCTGAATTCACTGTCCGGCTGGCGACTGGCTGAATACAAGCAGCGTTCACATACCCGTAAACTGCATTTTCTGGACAGCGCCCTGTTTCAGAGCCGCATCAGCCAGACCACGTTGGAGACGCTGCTGGCGGTACTGGCCGAAGGCCGTGAACTGGGTCGCCATGCGCTGCGCTTGCAAGCCGGTGCCTATGGCTGTGAGCGGCTGGGTCCCTGGGATATTCTGGCTCCCGCCCCGCAAGCCTCCGCAGCGGCCGATGGTGGCGAAAGTACTAACGGCATTCCTTTTGACCAGGGGCTGGAACTGGTGCGCCGGGCCTATGCCGCGGTGGACCCGGCGATGGGCGACTTTGTGAGTTCAATGCAGGCAAAGCGCCGCATTGAAGGCCGGGTGCTGGATGGCAAGCGGCCGGGGGCTTACTGTACCGGGTTTACCAAAAGCCGCAATCGTTATGTGTTCACTACCTACAAGGGGTCCTTGTCCGAGTTGTCCACGCTCAGCCACGAGCTGGGACACGCTTACCACGGTGAGGTGATGCGCAGTCTGCCGCTGGCCGAGTCGCGTTATCCGATGACGCTGGCCGAAACTGCCAGTACCTTTGCCGAGGCTGCGTTGGGCGATCTGCTGGCCGCCGAGGCAACTGATAAATCGGCCTTACTGGAGCTGGCCTGGGCCGACGCGCAGGATGCCGCTGTTTTCCTGGTCAATATACCCGCGCGTTTCGCGTTCGAAAAGAGTTTGTACGAAGCCCGCGAAAATGGCCCCCTGCCGGCCGACCGGATGTGCTCCTTGATGACTTCCGCTTGGCAGGAATGGTATGGCGATGCCCTCAGCGAGTATGACAGTTACTACTGGGCGTCGAAGCTGCATTTTGCCATGCCCGGCGTCAGTTTCTACAACTTCCCCTATTCATTCGGTTATCTGTTCAGTCTGGGCGTGTTTGCCCGGCGGGCTAGCCTGGGTGACGGTTTCCATCAGGCCTATGTTTCGCTATTGCGTGATACCGGCCGCATGGAAGTTGAGGAACTGGCGCAGAAGCATCTGGGAGTGGATATAAGCCGGCCGGATTTCTGGCGCGAAAGCCTGGGAATTGTAAGGCAGAAGGTGGAACGCTTCGAGGCTTTGCTGAAGGGCTGAGTTGGGTCGAGCGAGCGCTCGCACAATTTGTGTGGCGCTCGTGGCTTGCTGATATCCTGTTGATAGCGTACCGGGCGAGCGCTCGCTCACTTTCGGTTTGGCCCCGTCTTCCACGCACCCACAACTGCCTTTCCCCCAAGCTTGCCAAGTGCAAAGTGTCGGTTTATACTTGCGGCATGAAAACAATAACACCAAAACGTATTGTCATCGTTGGTGCCGGTTATGGCGGTCTGGCTACTGCCGCCCTGCTGGCAAAAGATGGCCATCAGGTAACAGTTCTGGAACGCAATGACCAGGTCGGCGGCCGGGCCCGTATATGGAAAAAAGACGGATTTACTTTTGATATGGGACCATCCTGGTACCTGATGCCGGAAGTGTTCGACCGCTATTTTTCGCTCTTCGGCGAAAAGCGCGAGGATTGGTACACACTCAAGCGGCTGGAGCCTTCGTACCGTGTGCTGTACGGAAAAGGCGAGGCACGTGATGTGTCCAGCACCCCGGAAAAACTGACGGCACTGTTCGACGCCCTGGAGCCGGGAGCTGGCGCCAAATTGGGCGAATACCTCAAAGACGCCGCTTATAAATATGATATTGCGATGAAGGAATTTCTGTACCGCGAGTATCGCTCGGTGTTCGACTTTATGAACCGGCGTATGATGGTGGAAGGCCTTAAGCTGAAGGTATTGGGCAATCTGGATAAAGAAGTGTCGCGGGTGTTCAAGGATCGCCGTACCCGCCAGATATTGGAATATGCCATGGTCTTCCTGGGCACCGCGCCGGCCGACGCTCCCGGCCTCTATTCCATCATGTCGCATGTCGATCTAACCCAGGGGGTGTTTTATCCTATGGGTGGCCTGTCGGCGATTGCCGATGCTTTGTACCAGCTGGGCCAGCGCGAAGGGGTGCAGTATCAGTTAGGTACCGAAGTGACCAGTATTGCTGTGCAGGATGGCGTAGCCCAGGCGGTGGAGACCAGAACTCTGGATGCCGAGGGAAATCCAACGGGAGCCACCCGCCGCATCGAGGCCGATTTGATAATCGCCAATGCCGATTATGCACATGTGGAGACCGAGCTGCTGCCGCCCGAGGCTGTCAGCCTGCCCAAACGTTACTGGCAGAAGCGGGTGGTTGCGCCGTCTATGTTTATCATTTACCTGGGCCTGGATAAACAGCTCCCTAAACTGATTCACCATAACCTGTATTTCCAGGAAGACTGGACCAAACATTTTGATACAATATTCAAGAAGCCGGGCTGGCCGGACAAGCCCTGCTTTTATGTATCCTGTATCTCCAAGACCGACCCGGACATGGCGCCTCCCGGCTGCGAGAACGTGTTCTATCTGATTCCGGCTGCCCCCGGTGTACAGGACAGTGAAGAACAGCGCCAGGCTTATGCCGATATGGCGATCAGCCACCTGGAAGAAATTTCCGGTGAGTCGATCCGGCCGTCCATCAAAGTGCAGCGGGTGTTCAGCCAGCGCGATTTCAGCAGGGATTATCATGCCTACAAGGGTACGGCTCTGGGTATCAGCCACACCTTAAAACAGACGGCGGTTTTCCGGCCGGCTCTGCGCAGCAAGAAGGTTTCCAATCTGCTGTACACCGGACAGTATACACACCCCGGTATCGGCGTGCCCATGGTGCTGATTGCCGCCGAACTGACAGCGAACATTGTGCGCGAAAAATTCGGGCCGGCTACGGCCATGCCGGCTGCGGACAAGGCTGAATGATGGCAGAACGCGTCCAGAAACAGGTATTTGCCCGCGGCAGTACCACCTACTTTAACTCCAGTGCCTTTTTCCCCAAGGCGGTGCTGCGCGATGTGGAAAGCCTGTACGGCTTTGTGCGCCTGGCTGACGATTTTGTGGACGCGGTTCCGCAGGACGTGGCCGGTTTCCGTCGTTTTGTGGCCGGGTGGCGGACCCTTGCCGCCGGGTCGGAGGCTGGCTCAAAGGACGGCTCTGGTGGAGTTACCGGAGTGCAAACTTCTGCCACTAACAGTGCCACTGCACAAAATGACACCGCCAGTGCCAGTTCTTCAGCCGACTGGAATGCTGGTCTCAGTACTCTGGAAAGTACCGTAATAGCCGATTTCGTGGAATTATGCCGCCGTCGCACTTTTGATCCGGCCTGGACCGAG
>JAHIWF010000058.1 GCA_018815555.1 Spirochaetota bacterium
AAGCAGACCGGGTTTTCCTTCTTGCTTTGGAACTACTGTGGCCACTTTTTGACCTTTTTTTACCAGTGTGATGCCACTCAAGTCATGCCAGTCTATGCGATTCGCTTCCTGGTTAATCTGCTTCTTTTGAGTAAACACAGTTTCCAGTTTTATGTGTTCAGGATATTCCGCAGCAGCTTCAAGTCCTTTGGCTATCACAAAATCCCTGATAGGTTTTCGTTCAGTATTTAGGGTAAATATGGCTTCTGTAAGTTCATCCCAGAGTATGCCTTCGACAATTCCCATGCGGGTAAGCAGCTCCCGAACATAGTCGATAGATAGCGCTGCTCCGGCTCCTACAGGCGGTGTCAGGTTAGCCAAAGCCTGCATTCCGTCCGCCGACTGAACAACTTCTAGGTTGCCGTCGTTGTGACGTACAGTGGATGAAACTGATATATTATCTCCATGTATCTCGTCAGACATAAGGCGTTTTTACTCCGCTAAAAAGGTACTCTTTTGAATATCGGCATCAGAACAAGGTTCTTGTAAAAAAAATCATGTTAGGGCATAATTTAATAATGAGAGATTTGGAAGGTACTAATCGGCCAGAGCGGCTTAAACTGATCACCCGTATTCTGCGTGAATCCAAAGTTGAATCACAGGATGAGTTGCTGGCTGTATTATCCAGGCATAAAGTGCTTATCACCCAGGCAACCCTGTCGCGCGATTTAAAATTGCTGAAAGTCAGCAAGGTCGGTGCAGGAAAATCCGGCTACTTTTATGCATTGCCTTCCGAAGACGAACTCAAACACCGCGAAGAAATATATGCACACGACTTCCTGCGCGGCTATGTTTCTATTGAGTGGAACGAGAGTCTGGTTGTTATAAAAACCTACTCCGGCCATTCCTCTTCGGTTGCCTTAGCCCTGGATAATCTTGGTTTCAGCGGTATACTGGGAACTCTGGCCGGGCAGGATAATAATGTATTTGCTGCTCTTCGCTCTGGATATACCGGGCAGCAATTCATGGAAGATTTAAAGAAGCGCATCCCGGATTTTGACGAAAAGTAGCTATTAACGGGTCATCTGCAGGTGTTCTTCCCATACATGCTCGATTAAGTCCGATACTTTCCATTGCATATTGGTCTCAGTACTCATGGCAAAGGCTATCCCTTTTTGATTATCCAGCGCTGCTTTCACTGCCCGCATTGCCACTAAAACTTCCTGCTGGCTCAGCCCATGAAACAGCACTATTTTGGAACTTACAGCTGAATCTGCTGCGTTTGGGTTGGTTTGTTCATCACTCATGTCAGAATAATAGACAGGATATATCATTTTTGCAAGCACAAAACCTGGGTATATAAAGTTCTGCCGTACACATACATCTGAGAAAATTTTAAGATTATTTGTATACAGAGCTCCGCTTATTTTTGGGGTCAATATTTGCCTTTTAGACGGGCTGGTATTATTTTAACCCAAGATTATTTCGTTCCCCTTCAGCATTAATTAACTATTGGAGATACAAGCATGGATTACGAACGTTTTACACTCAAAGCTCAAGAAGCCATTCAGTCTGCCCACAGCAATGCCCAGAAGGCCGACCATAGCCAGCTGGATACCGACCATCTGCTACATGCCCTGCTGGAGACCGAAGGCGGCATAATTCGACCCCTGCTTGAACGTCTTGGAATTTCGCTTGGAGAGTTGGAAACTGAACTGGCTGAGATGTTAACCAAAAAACCCAAGGTATACGGCCAGGCTGCGCAGGTATATCTTTCGCCGTCGGCTGGTAAGGTATTGGCAAAAGCAGAAATGGAAGCCTCGGCACTTAAGGACGAATTTGTAGCCGGCGAACATATACTTTTGGCTATGCTTAGCGAAGAAGGTCCGGTTGGACAGCTGCTGCATCGCCTCGGTATAAGCAAGACCGGCATTCTGGAAGCTTTAAAAGCAGTGCGCGGCAACCGCAGCACCGGCGACAAGGCGGCCGAAGACAAGTACCGGGCATTGGAAAAATACTGTCGGGATCTTACTGCTCTGGCCAGGCGCGAAAAAATCGATCCTGTTATCGGCCGCGATGAAGAAATTCGGCGGGTTATGCAGGTGCTTGCACGCCGAACAAAAAATAATCCGGTACTCATCGGAGAGCCGGGAGTAGGAAAAACCGCCATCGTAGAAGGTTTAGCCAGACGCATAGTGTCTGGAGATGTGCCAGAGAGTCTTAAAAACAAGCGCTTGTTGGCATTGGATCTAGGTGCTCTGGTAGCAGGTGCAAAATTCCGCGGCGAATTTGAAGAGCGCCTGAAAGCTGTAATAGAAGAAGTGCAGAAATCCGATGGTCAGCTCATACTCTTCATAGACGAATTGCACACCTTAGTAGGTGCCGGCGCAAGCGAAGGTTCCATGGATGCTTCCAATTTGCTTAAGCCGGCTCTGGCCCGTGGTGAACTGAGAGCCGTCGGTGCAACTACCTTAAACGAGTATCGCAAATACATTGAAAAAGATGCAGCACTGGAACGGCGTTTCCAGCCCGTTATGTGTGTCGAACCTACCGTAGAAGATACCATCGCTATTTTGCGCGGACTGCGTGAGCGTTACGAGGTGCATCATGGTGTGCGCATCATGGATGAAGCCCTGGTCGCCGCGGCTACGCTGTCGGATCGCTATATAACCAGTCGCTTTTTGCCGGATAAGGCCATCGATTTAGTTGACGAAGCCGCCAGCCGCATAAAAATGGAGATAGAGAGTCAGCCTACCGAGTTGGACCAGATCCAGCGTCGTATTCTGCAACTTACCATCGAACGGCAGGCTTTGGCTCGTGAAGTCGATGACGCCAGTCTGGAACGTCTGAAAAAGCTGGAAAAGGACCTTGCCGAGCAGTCGGAAATACGAGATTCCATGCAGCTGCAATGGAAGAACGAGAAAGACCGCATTGATATTGTACGCAAGCTCAAGGAAGATATCGAACAGCTAAAATTGGATGAACAGCGTTATGAGCGCGAGGGAAACCTGGCCAAGGCTGCCGAGATTAAATATGGCCGCCTGCTTGAAGCCCAGAAACTGCTCGATGAATCCACCAAAGAAGCCAAACAGGGCAAGGACGGCAACCATCTCTTGCGCGAAGAAGTCTCCGAAGAGGATATTGCCCGCATTGTCTCCACCTGGACCGGAATCCCAGTCGCCAAGATGCTTTCGAGCGAAATGCAGAAGTACCTCGACCTGGAAGCTACCCTGGCCAAACGGGTGGTTGGTCAGCAGGCTGCCATCATCGCGGTCGCTGATGCCATACGACGCAATCGCACCGGCTTGAATGATCCAAACAAGCCTCTGGGTACTTTTCTGTTTGTCGGCCCGACCGGAGTCGGAAAAACTGAACTGGCCAAGACCCTTGCTGAGTTTCTGTTCAATGACGAAAAAGCGCTTACCCGCATAGACATGAGCGA
The DNA here is from genome assembly GCA_018815555.1 of Spirochaetota bacterium. Classification (GTDB taxonomy): domain Bacteria; phylum Spirochaetota; class Spirochaetia; order Treponematales; family UBA12059; genus UBA12059. The sequence continues at coordinate 3,422 of JAHIWF010000058.1, forward strand.
ATACATGGAGAAGCATTCAGTCAGCCGGCTTATTGGCGCTCCTCCTGGTTATGTCGGTTACGATGAAGGCGGTCAACTGACCGAGGCTGTCCGCCGTCGGCCCTATAGTGTTATTTTGTTTGACGAGATTGAAAAAGCCCATCCTGATGTGTTTAATGTACTCCTGCAGCTGCTGGACGACGGTCGCCTGACCGACAGCCAGGGCCGCACCGTCGATTTTAAGAATTCCATCGTCATAATGACTAGTAACCTGGGCTCGGATGTTATTCTCGAGGCAAAGGACATGGACGCCGTGCGACAAGCCATAACGGAAGTTCTGCGCTCAGCCTTTAAACCGGAGTTTTTAAACCGAATAGATGAAATCGTTATATTTGAGCGCTTGCAGCAGCAGCATATGAGCGGCATCATCGGAATTCAGATACAGTACCTGGCAGAGCGTTTGTCTGACCGTGGTATCAGCCTGCAGGTAAGCGAAAAAGCCATAGATCTGATTGCCCGTCTTGGCTACGATCCACGCTATGGTGCACGGCCGCTGAAACGAGTTATCCAGAACTCACTACAAAACCCTATCGCCAAGCGGATGTTATTGGGGCAACTGCACGAAAACATGTTGCTAACTGTCGACGTGTCTGGAGACGATTTTACCTTTACAGCTAAAGCGGCAGCCAGTGGCCGGGATGCATCAGCCAATGCCTGAAAACTTCACTGACACGCATGCCCACTTAAGCTATGTACGCGAGCGGCTTTCTCCGGACGAATGGGATAGCCTTGTACCAGCTATGGGCCAGAAGGGCTTGCGTATATTGGATGCAGGGGTGGAGTACACAGATTTTAACGATCGGCAGGCGCATTTGGGATCGCTCTCTTTTGTACGGCTGGCTGCCGGAATCTGGCCCGATGTGCCGACTCTTCCATCTGTTGACGAAGCGCTGGCCGCACTGGAAACTTCCGTCCGCCACCCCGCCTGCATTGCTGTCGGGGAGTGTGGTCTTGACTATCACTGGATGAACGGCAGCCCGGCCGAACAGGCAGAATTGTTCGGCGGCCAGTTGGTTTTTGCGGAAAAATACAACAAGCCGGTGCTTATTCACAGCCGTGAAGCCTTTGCTGATACGCTTAGTCTGGTACGGCCTTATGCAAGCAAGATACCGGTAATTATACACTGCTTCAGTTATGATGCCGACGCGGCTGCAGCCTTTCTGGCTGCCGGCTGTTGGCTGTCTTTTGCCGGCAATTGTACCTACCGCAAACAGGAAGCATTGCAACAGGCCCTGATTTCGGTTCCGGCAAACAGGCTGCTGCTGGAGACTGACGCCCCGTACATGAATCCGACGCCAGGACGCGGCAAAGCTTCTACTCCACTGGATATCGGCCGAACCTATGCTTTTGCTGCAGCATTGCGCGGCTGTCCGCTTGATGTTTTATCAGATCTTGTATCCGATAATGCGAAGGCAGTTTTTGGTCCAAATTGGTAACAGTGTCAGTCAGGAGCGGCGGGGCAGTTCAATGGTAAAACAGGTCCATTGATCCTGTACCGAATCGACGCTTAAGCTTCCTTTATGGGCGTCGATGATGCTTTTTACTATGTGCAGTCCAAGACCGGTACCGCCGACCGATGCGGTAGTAAAAAAAGGATCAAATATTTGCTTGATGATACCGGAAGGTATGCCTATTCCAGAGTCCTTGATTTTAAGAATAAAGGTGGCTTCATCGCCATCGGCAATAATTGACAGATGTTTTGCCGTAGAGTCCAGCAAGGCTTTGAAGGCATTATCCAGCAGGTTGTTAATTGCCCGCTGCAAGCGTAAAATGTCGATAAAAAGCGGCTCATTGTTGTTAATTACTATTTCGATATCAATGTTGTTTTTTTCAAGCAAAGGACGCAGTCCGGAAATGCTCTTTTGGATCAGCTCCTCCGGTGTGCTCAGCGTAAAATTGAGTCTTATTTCTCCACGGGCAAAATCCAGGAATTCGTTGGCCAGATTTTCCAGCCGGTTTGCTTCAAAGTCGATATTTTTTATATAACGCCTGGCGCGCTCCGGTTCATTAAGATGCATGGTAACCAATTGCAGCTGGCCTTTGATTATCGATAAAGGGTTACGGATGTCGTGCAGTATCATAGAAGAAAATTTGCCGAGGGTGGACAGACGGGCCGTCCGTAACTTTTCTGCCTGGGCTTTTTCAAGTGCTGAATAGGCTATTTCAAGTTCTTTATTGCGAAGCTTTAGATCTTCGACATAGGTTTCATTGGAGTTGCGTACCAGCATCGACATGGCGGTCATTACTGCCATGGCAATGGACGAATGGGCTGCAATCAGTTCCTGGAAATCCCTGCGCGAAAGGCTGAGTACCAGGCATTCCTCTTTAGCAATTATGGTTGCGCTGCGCGGCAGATTGTCGATAAGAGCCATTTCGCCAAAAAAACTGCCTGGTCCATGCAAAGCCAGTTTTTGCGGCGTGCCTTCAGTGGTTTGCTTAAAGACTTCGACTTGCCCGGAAACGATTATGTAAAAACTGTCTGCAATACTGCCTTCGAGACAAATGGTAGCCCCTGCATCAAAAGTACATTCAACGCAACGGGATGTGACCAAGGCCAGTTCATCATTCTTGAGATTCTTGAAAAAATATATATCTTTGAGAAATTGATAGTACTTCATGTTTGCACCAGTCGTAAAAAAACAAAAGGCTCCGTTAAGGAGCCTTTTGCATTATCTAACGGTTTTACCAACCGTCGGCCATATCGTCTGTGTCGCGGCTGTCTTCCGCAAACAGATCGGTAACTGCCCTCAGGTCATCAAAGTAGGTATAATAGGTTCCATAGGATTCCATCGGATCGGTTTCAATTTTGAAGCCGACGATTTTCAAACCCATGTGACTGTTATAATGGTAATTGCGCTGGATTATACCGTTTGTTCCATCAGGATTCTGCGGTGGGATGGCAACAGAAAGCTTTTTCCAGCCCTGAAAATTAAGCTTGCCCATCGAAAGCTCAAAGTAGTTATTGAAGAAATCGCGAACCATAATTTTCAGTTCATGGCTGTAATTTCTGCCGGCTACCCAAACCGAGATAGTCTTGGTAATGCCTTCGATAGGCAGTGGGCGCTGGGGCAGAATATAAATGGTATTGTAGCCGCGGCGGAAGAAATCCACACGGGCACCGTACACCTGGGTATCAGCCAGTTGGGGATCAATGCCGGTGTAGCGTTCTTCCGGTTTCGGCTCGTCGGCTTTACCGGCAGGCGATCCTTTAAAAAGGCGGCCGCTGGCTACACCTTCATCTGGTGAGATGAACGTAGACCAGAAACCTTCGGATTCAAATTTGTCGACGGTTACAGTCTGAAGTTTCTGCTGGGCGGTATCGATGCCAATGGAATTGGGATCGGGATTGCCAACAGTGGCCTGAGCATTCAGGCTGACCGCTACAAGACAGGTCAGCAGGACGGCAAGTATCTTTTTCATGACTTCCCCTTAATTATTTGCTTCAAGATCCCAGTTTTCCTGAATGAAATCGGGATCGGTCAGAGTATCGCCGTCGTACAAGGCTTCGAATGTGTCGGTAAGAACCTTGAGATGATCGAAATAGAAGAATATGGCTTTGTCCTGAAGGGGGGCGTCGGCCGGAGCGGGTAAGGCGGCAACTTCGGTCGGTCTGGCCCATACCCGGAATTTAACCAGCTTAAGGGTTTCGCGCACCGGCAGGTATTTTTTGGACTGCGGAATGCTTCCGGGAACATTAATCCGGAAATTCTTCCAGCCGATGTGATTCAGTTCGCCCATGTAGATTGCGTGAACTGCACCTTGGAAATCGCGCAGGTAAGCCTCAATATAGTAATTCATATTGGGAGACCAAACCCACATGTCAATCATGCGTACCCGGCCCGGGAGGTCCAATTCTACCGGAGCATAGGTGGCATCTTCACCTTCGCCCGTTTTGGTTCCGGGTACCAGATCCACCCAGTTATATTCGCGGCGGTCAAACAGCATGGCCACACCCAGCGAGTTCAGGTCCTTGCCTTCACGGTTGCTGCCGAAAATCGCCAGAGGCCAGCTGGGCACATAGGCTACTTTCGGGAAGCCCGCTGTCGAGAACTTGCTGCCGATTACAAACCATGGCTCGGCATCTTGATCGTCAAAACTCTGGACTACGATAGATTCCAGGTTGACTGCTTTTTCGTCTGCAAATAATGGATTTGCAACGATAATGAAAACACATGCGAGGGACAGGCAAAACGCCTTAACGACGTGTTGTTTCATCCGGATTACTCCTTGTGGCCTTCTTTTAGACCTGTCAGCTATAAAAGCAATTATATTTTTAAGACTGCCCTTTGTCAAATAATTTCGGCAAAGAAACACCCTAACTGCACTTATTTGTCGTCCGACTTGGTTATTTTCCAATCTGAATAGACCTGCAGGCCATTGTTTTTACTTATATTTGCCTGAAGTGCGTGAATGGCCGCTGGCACATCCCAGGAAAGCTGTACATCGACTGCTTCAGGAATAGATTTCATGAAAGGGTTTACGGAAACGACATACGTGCTTGAATCAAACATTTTTTCCGCCAGAACAGCAATATCGGTCGCGGGTGCAAAAAGTACGGCAGCTGCTATGTCCATAGCCTTGTAAGCAGCTATCTGGCTTTCGCTTATTCCTTCGACCTGCTGGATTAGCAGTAATTGGTTGGTGGGGTCAGCAGCATTCGAGACTCCGAAGACAGTCTCAAATGCCGCCTGCACGAGCGGATCGGTTTCTGCGGACACAAGCAGCGCTGTCAACATGGTTTGCCCGCTAAACTGTTTGTCCAGGTAGCCGCGGATAAGCTGGATGGCTTGTTCAGCCGCTTTCTCCTGGCTGAAAAGGGCTATAGTCAGTGTTTCAGACTCTTCAGGTACAGTTGTTCCCCAAGAGGCAATGCGCAGCCCCGTGTATTCGGCTGTGAGCGCCTTGGTTTCGCTAAGCAATAATGGCGAAACATATAGTAATGATGGTTCTGCTTCCTGTACGACACGATAAAATTCTGCGGAAAGGTTCTGCCCCTGTATTATCTTCAGTTCGCGAACGGCGCGGCTGAGAGCTTTGGTACCTTCCGGATCCAGTGCCGCATAATATTCGTCAATCACAGCCATACTGCGCTGTGGAGTGCAGGAAAGTAAGGTTGCAAGCAGCACCCCGAACAGGGTTAATACCAGGCTCTGCCGAATCATACTGCAATTCCCATCTTGATTCCGGCAACAATATTATTTTCCATATACTTAAGAGCATATCGAGATATGCGCCTACCGGCAAGACCTTCCAGGGGCTGATGCCTGTGGCTACTTGACTCCGGCCTGTCATACTTTTACAATTTGAAACGTACTAGATCCGGATGGATCTATTTAGTATTTTTCAAGGAGTCCTTCATGACAAGTTACAAAGAGCTTGGACTATCCAATACTGTTAACCTTTTCAAGAAAGCGGTTGATGGGGGATATGCCCTGCCTGCCTACAATTTTAACAATCTGGAGCAGCTTCAGGCTATCGTGCAGGCCTGTGTCGAGACAAAGAGCCCGGTAATCCTGCAGGTATCTTCCGGTGCCAGAAAGTATGCCAATGCCAATCTGCTGCGCAACATGGCCAAAGGCGCCGTTGAATACGCCAAAGAACTTGGTTATGAAATTCCGATAGTACTGCACCTGGATCATGGCGACAGTTTTGAACTCTGTGTGGATTGTATCGAGAATGGTTTTTCCAGTGTCATGATCGACGGCTCACATTTACCTTATGAGGAAAATGTCGCTCTTACCAAAAAGGTATGTGACTACGCCCATTCCCGGCCGGATTATGTTTCGGTGGAGGGTGAGCTTGGCGTGCTGGCCGGTGTGGAGGATGATGTTTCCTCCGAGCACAGCAATTATACCGAACCGGACGAAGTAGAAGACTTTGTCAAGAAAACCGGCGTAGATTCCCTGGCTATTTCAATTGGGACCAGCCATGGCCGCACTAAATTCCGTCCCGATCAGTGCACTAAAGATGCCAATGGCGTACTCATTCCGCCTCCCTTGCGCTTTGATATCCTGAAGGAAATCGAAAAACGAATTCCCGGCTTCCCGATTGTGCTGCATGGTTCTTCCAGCGTTCCTCCTGAGTACATCGTAATGATCGAAAAATTCGGCGGCAAGCTGGCCGATTCAGTCGGCATTCCGGAGGAGCAGCTGCGCACTGCGGCCAAGAGTGCCGTCTGCAAGATTAATATTGATTCGGATGGCCGTCTGGCCATGACCGCCATGATACGCAAGGTGCTTACCGAGAAACCGGACGAATTTGATCCGCGCAAGATACTTGGTCCGGCCCGTGATGAACTGAAAAAATTGTACATGCATAAAAACAAGGAAGTACTCGGCTCTGCCGGCAAGGCCTGACTTGTTTCTGATTCAAATTAAAAAAAGGGTTGTCCGTGAGGGCAACCCTTTTTTACATGAATCTGCTTTCGCGGAGTTCCTTCACTTTTTTGTCAGGAGGATGCTTCGGCCACCCCCTGGCGGGCTAGTGTGTCGCAGCGCTCATTCCAGACTTCGCCGGCATGGCCTTTGACCCAAATAAAGGCCGCTCCGGTTTTCTGTACCATGACATCAAGCTGCTGCCACAGATCCTGGTTCTTTACCGGACTTTTTGCCGCTGTTTTCCAGCCATTGCGTTTCCAGGCGGCCAGCCAGCTGCTGATGCCGTTTTTTACATACTGGGAATCGGTATGTACACGAACCGGAGCGGCCGGCAGCTCGCCGGAAATAATACGGGTATGAACGCAAGCCAGTGCTTCCACCGCTGCCTGCAGCTCCATACGGTTATTGGTAGTAGCTGGGTTGCCGCCATAGCCTTCGCGGATTTCGCCGCCGCCCATGCACACCCAGCCCCAGCCGCCGGGGCCTGGATTGCCCGAGCAAGCTCCATCAGTATAAATAACAATCGGCGCGGTCATGATATGAACACCAGGCTTAAAGCCGGTATCCAGGTGATCAGTGCCAGGATTATCAGCTGGATGACAAACAGGGGAAGCACATTCCGGTATATTTGCATAACCGGCTTTTTAAAGGCATAGCCAGCAAGAAAGAGGTTCATGCCGATGGGCGGCGTCAGGAAGCCGATGGTAAGGTTGGTAATAAAGATAACCCCAAGATGAACAGGATGTATGCCGAAGGCACCGCCCAGCGGAATAACCAGCGGGGCAATGACCAGAATAGCCGAAAAAATGTCCATAAAGCAACCTACCAGCAGTAAGGCCAGATTCAGTAGCAGCAGGAATACTACTTTTGAGGTAACAATGGAGCTGACCCACAAGGCGAACAGGTCAACAATACCGTAATCAATGATAAAAGTGGAAAGGCTTTTGGCCATGGCAATGATGATCAGCACGCCGCCGGCAACCGGCAGGGCCTGCCGGATAACCTTGTTGATAGGCACGCTTTCTTCGGTCGGCTGGTCGGCTGCTTGGGTTTTTTTTCGCCCGAAAACCTGAATCAGTTTTTCGACAACAAGAAGATATACAATTACCAAAGCACCAATCTCGGTCAGGCTGGCGATCCCGCTCAACCATAAAATTATGATGAGTACCGGAAGCAATATTTCCGGAAGGCTGGCAATCAGAGCCCTGCCGGCACGCTTGGCCGAAAAATGCGGGCGCTTGGTGTTGTGCCCGAGGCTGCGTATAACCCCATAGGCTGCCATGCTGAGGCTGAGCATTAGGCCGGGGATAAGTGCGCCGATAAAAAGGGCATTCATGTCAAAGCGCACACCTTCTATAAGATGAGCATTTGCCTGATAGGTAAAGTTTGCTCCGATAAAGTAGACGATGATTGCAATGCTTGGTGGAAAAAGCAGCCCGATTGAGGATGAAGCAGTCAGCAGCCCGTGTACGTCTTCTTCTTTATATGAGCCGGTACTCATGAGCACAGTTGCCAGTAATCCGCCCAACGCCAGAATGGTTACGCCATTTGCCCCGGTAAAGGTGGTAAAGAAAGTGCAGACCAGTACTGCCGCAATGGCCTCTCCGCCAGGCAGCCAGCCAAACAGTTCGCGGAAAAGACGGACCAGCCGCCTGGAGGCTCCGGTTTCGGCTAGCAGAAAACCGGAGATGGTAAAGAGCGGAATGGCCGGCAGGCTGGAATCTTTGAGCAGATTGTAGGCAGCAGCCGGAACCGATATAAGACTGTCAAAATTTCCCAGAAACAAGAGTCCGGCTATACCGCCAAGTACCAAAAAAAGCGGCAGGCCGAAAAATGCCAGCACAATCAGTATGAGTATTAGTGGAAGCTTCAGGATGGAAATAATCAGTTGCATACTATCGCTCAGACTGTACAAAAAGGCCAGGTCCAGACCGAGTCCATAATTTAGCAGTTCATTGATGGTCGGCAGAGCCAGCAGGATGCCGGCTAGCAAGCCACTGACTGCCAGCAGCCTTTTTAATCTGGTATCGGTGTTCCTTGCAAATTCCAGCAGCAGCATCAGGAAAAAGCCCAGCGGCAGCGGTATTACAAAAAACTGGATAGGGATAGAAAAAATCGGGAAGGTGTTGTTGAGTGACAACACCAGAAAACTCATTGAGGCAAAGAAGAGCAGGGTATAAATGATGATTGAGCTGGTGCTGCCGGCGTAGCCGGCGACCAGTTCCCAGCGGCCCTTCCAGCCAGCGCTCAGTACGATGTGCTTTCGATCAATGGTTGCATATACTGCCGCGAAAAAAGTGAGCCCGAGCATGGCATGTTCGATCAACCGGGCGGCGTTGGGCAAACCGACTGTGCGGAAAACGCGTGCAAAAAGGAAGTCGAGCAGAGCGAAGCCAACCAACCCGGCAAGAGCTATGGCCGAAAGCCCGCGGGTCAGCTTTTTCAGGAACGAGATAATCATCGGATTATTCTCGGACTAAGCTAATGGCAGCATTTATACTGGCCATGAATTGGGCATCAAAGGACTGCCGCAGCGTATCCTGCATTTGAGCTCCGTTAAAGTAACTGTTCCATTCCTGGATCTGTGCGGGATTAACGGTGTTAACGGTTAATCCCTGATTCTGCATTTGCCTGATGGCGTCCGCTTCCATGCTTAAGGATGAGGCGGCAATTTTTTGCACAGCGCTGGTGGCCGCGGCCTGCAGCGCCGGTTTCAGGCTATCCGGGATGCGGTCCCAGTCCCGCTTATTGATCACCAAGGCTCCGAAAAAGGGACTAATCTTGAGCGCGGACATATGTGATACCGAGCGGCGCAGCTGCGACCACATTGTGGACACAAACAGCGGACTGGTATAGGCCACATCAAGCTGATTGGAATTGAATTGCAGAATCAGGGAAGTAGAGGTGGCTTTTACCGGTCTGGCACCCAGATTTTGCAGCTGCTGAATAAGAATTTCGTGATCCGGATTTACTCCAACCCGCATTCCGACTAGATCAGAGGGGGTATAAATCGTCTTGTTGGCAAAGAAATAAACCCAGCCGCCCTGCGCAATTCCAAGTACGACAAACTGGTCGCTAATTTTTTGGGCCATAAGCGGGGTAGCTATCTCGATCGCTGCCAAAAACTCTGCTTCGCTCTGGATGACAGACGGCATGGCCAAGTAAAACATGTTGCTGTCCAGAATATTGATGCCGGAATTTTCCAGTAACGCTCCGTTCAGCTGGTAGCTAAGACGTTGTACCATTTCGTCCTGGGTTATACTGCTGGCGCTGCGCGGAAATTGCATCAGCACTTTATTGGCGGAAATTCTGGCCCATTCGGATGCCAGCTGCCGTATTCCAATATCCCAGGGGCTGTTGGCCGGAATGGCCGCACCGAACTGCAGCCGCAGTGTCTGAGCGCCGAGCGGCAGCGCTCCAGCAAGTAGAAGAAAAATTGCAGCTGAAATAATTGCGGTTTTACGTCCAGTCATGAATGCACCTTTCTGTTGCTGTATAGCTTACTACGGCTATACCGGGTATTAGCGGGCGGCAGGTTCGTCGATATACAAAAATGAATTTTCCAGTATCCAGCCAGCCTTGCGGGCAGCCAGACTGTTCATTAATGAAGGCCTGTCCGGATTGGTTCCAATGGCGATAGCTTTTTCCAGACTGTTGATGAAGTCCGCATATTCATTTTCCGGAGCACAGAAGCCTAACGCCCAGCTTACATAAAAAGCGGCAGAAGCCGGATTGATTTGGTCATCCGCGATGGTTTCATACAGTTGCTGGGCTAGTTTCCGGTTTCCCCCCAGGCTTTCGGGAAGTGAGGTATACACGGTAAAGGCCAATTCTCGCACCATTCCACCGTTAAAAAGTGGATCCAGTTCCATTGCCCGCTGCAGGAGCAGTATGGCCGCCGGTACTTTCTGGGCATTTTCGAAATCAAGCGGATCCAGGGCAAACGCGGCCAGGCTGGCGGCAGAATAATAATACAGTAGATCTACAGAATCAGCTTTAAAGCCGCCGGTCAGATTCTTGAAGGCAGGGGAATCCGGTTCCAGACTGCTATCCAGTTGAATTTCCGAGGCCAGCAGGCGTGGGCTTTTTTTAAGGATGGCCGGCTCCAACAGAGCGGCAGCTCGCACATACAGCGACTTGGCCCGCAGCTGCAGGCCTCTGGCTGCCGCATAATCTGTATCCATCAGGTAGAAGGCTTCTCCTTCGAGAAACGCATTGGCATACAATAGATATAAAGAAGCCAGGGTAATCCGGTAGCTGGTTTTGTCGGGGTAGGTGCGCTGCATGGTTTCGGCAATTTTTATGAGTGAAGGCAAGGCATCGGCAGCCAGCGCATAATCAGGTTCTTCCAGTATGGAATTACTGGCGTGGGTGCCGAGCTGGCTGAGAGCGCATGATCCGAGCAGCAGCGACGAGAGAAACACGATTGTGAGGAGAAATAGTATGTTTTTCACATTTTAAGTATCTGTGTAGCACTTGTACTTGTCAATAACAAGAACTATAGCTTAACCGATTTTTCACAGAATAAATTTGGCTGCGCAAACTCCTCTGCCTCTTGCGTAATCCGGACAAGGCCGTTACGATAATGCACCATGATCAAAGAATTTCGCACCCTCGGTCCGTATCTAAAACAATATTGGTATCGTTATGTCCTCGGTATTGCCTGTTTACTGGTTGTTGACAGCGCGCAATTGCTGATTCCCCAATATATTCGCCGGGCTATCGATACCGTTGCTGCCGGCAACTCGCAGGCAGCGGTTGGCCTTATTGTTTTGTACCTGATAGGTACCGCAGCGCTGATAGCTGCCGGACGTTTTCTGTGGCGTTATTTTATCCATGGAGCCTCCCGGCGTATCGAAAAAGCCATGCGCGATCGCCTGTTCAGCAAACTGATGGTTCTGCCCATGTCCTTTTTCCAGACCAACACGGTTGGTGACCTGATGGCCAGAGCCACAAACGACATGCAGAATATCCGCATGGCCAGTGGCATGGCTTTTGTCGCCCTGTTCGACGGAGTATTCATGTCTCTGGCTATCCTGATTGTGATGTTTGCCCAGAACCCGCTTACCGCCGCCTGGATTCTGATTCCGCTGCCGCTTATCACGTTGATGATTGTTTTTTTCGGCTCTGCCATGGGCCGGCTCTTTAAGAAAGTGCAGGAACATTATTCCAACATGAGTACCGTAGTACAGGAAACCCTGCAGGGTATCCGGGTTGTAAAGTCCTTTGTTAAAGAGGATCATTTTTCCACCAGGTTCTCCGCAGCGAACGACCATTACCGCGAAGCCTCGATGCGAGTAGTAAAGCTGCATGGTCTGTTTTTTCCCTTGATTACTTTTCTGGCCGGGGTGACCACGCTTTTGCTGCTTTTGGCCGGTGGTGCGGCCGTGCTGGAGAATCGCATGACTCCGGGTAACCTGGCTGCCATGCTGGCCTATCTGGAAATGATGATCTGGCCGATCATGGGCGCAGGTTTTACCGTAAACATGATTCAGCGCGGAGCAGTTAGCCTGAAGCGCATCAACGATATTCTGAAGCAGGATTCTGAAGTTTCCTGTGCTCTGCCCGGCGGGAATTGCCCTGAAGTACCTTCTGGCGATATAGAATTGCGCCAGCTCAGTTTTGCCTATAGTGCAGACAGCAAAGCCATATTGGAGGATGTCTCTCTGCGCCTGCCGGCCGGACAAACCCTGGGAATTTTAGGCCGCATTGGCTCCGGCAAGAGCACGCTGCTGAGATTGCTTACCAGGGTAATAGAAGCTCCGGCGGGATCAGTCTATATCGGTGGGCTGGATATCGGCGGCTGCAGCCTTAACAGTCTGCGCTCAAAATTAGGCATGGTTCCGCAGGAGAGTTTTCTCTTTTCGGACAGCATCCGCAACAATGTACTGTTTGCCTGCCCGGATTTGGCGGAAAACCGCTTCCGCGAGGTACTGCGCATCAGCGCTTTGGAACGCGATCTGGAGCTCTTTGCCAACGGCTGGGATACGGTGGTAGGCGAGCGCGGCCTGACCCTTTCCGGCGGGCAGAAGCAGCGGGTGGCCATTGCCCGGGCACTGGCCCGCGAGCCGGAAATACTGATTTTTGACGATGCCCTTTCAGCGGTGGATACGGCCACCGAAGAGCAGATCTTGTCGGCCATTATTGCCGACCGGCTGGGTAAAACCAATATCCTGGTTTCCAACCGGGTGTCTACACTGCAGCGGGCCGACCTGATAGCGGTATTGGATGAGGGCCGCTTGGTGCAGTTCGGAACGCCGGCTGAGTTAATACAACAGGAAGGTTTCTTTGCCGAAACCGCTGCAATGCAGGAACTAAGCCGGCAGCAGCCGGCAGGGCAGGTCTGAACCATGGCTAACTTTTTTGAGAATGAAGAAATACTTAAGACTTTTGATATTACTATCGTTAAGCGCATCATGGCCTATGTGCGGCCGCATCGCTGGCTCTTGCTGCTTACGACCGTATCTTTGCTTCTGTCGACTGTTGGTTCGCTATTTCTGCCGCTGATTTCCAAACGCATAGTGGACGAGGCCTTGATCGCCACTTCGGTAAGCCTGCATAGTTCCGTGCGCAGCGATGAGCGCTTTTCCGGGTTAAAAATCGCCGATAACGCTCCTGCCGCCGCCGACCGGGTGTTTATCCGGCGTTCTGATCTGGCCATGATATCCGAACCGCTACGCCGTCAGCTCGAGG
>JAHIWF010000059.1 GCA_018815555.1 Spirochaetota bacterium
CACCCGGCCGTGCCAGTCGATGCCGCGGTCGGCCAGCATCTGCAGTTCTTCAAACAGGGCAATCGGATCAATTACCATGCCTGTACCTAAAACTACAATCTTATCCGGATATAAAACGCCGGAAGGTACCAGATGCAGGGCGAATTGTTCGCTGCCGTGCACAATTGTATGTCCGGCATTGGCTCCACCGGAAAAACGCACGATAACCTGCGCCTCCGCAGCAAAGTAATCAACCATCTTGCCTTTGCCTTCATCGCCCCATTGAGCGCCGATAACTACTACATTCATGTAAACTCCTGTCTTGCGAACCTTAGTGCCGGCTAATTCCGACTTTCAGTACCGTGAATAGTTGGGGGCTTCCTGAGTTATGGAAACATCATGGGCATGACTCTCGCGCAAACCGGCACTGGTTATGCGCACAAACTGTTTATAATTCCGCAGGCTTTCTATGTCGGGGCTGCCGGTGTAGCCCATGCCTTTGCGCAAACCGGCTACCAGCTGATGTAAATATTCTTTCAGTTCACCTTTATAGGGCACGCGGCCTTCTATGCCTTCGGGAACCGGACTCTCGTCCTTGCTCATCTGATAACGGTCGCCTGAACCGGCCTTGATGGCTCCCATCGAACCCATTCCGCGGTATTCCTTGTAAATCCGGCCGTCATAGATTATTTCGCGGCCAGGAGCTTCCTTCAGCCCGGCAAAAAGGTTGCCGATCATTACACAGGACGCCCCGGCTCCGATGGCTTTAACTATATCGCCGGAGAACTTTATGCCGCCGTCGGCAACAACCGGGATGCCCGATTTGTCGGCCTCCTCGGCACAATCATAGACTGCGGAAAACTGCGCAACACCGATTCCGGCTACCACCCGGGTAGTACAGATGGAACCAGGCCCGATGCCAACCTTGATGGCATCAGAGCCGGCGTCTATCAGGTGCCGGGCACCAGCGGCGGTGGCCACATTACCACCGATAGTTACTATCCCATAACGTTTCTTTATCTGGGTAACGGCTTCGCAGACACTTTTGGTATCGCCATGAGCGGTATCAAGCACCACAAAGTCGCATTTAGCTTTCTGCAGCAGTGGTATGCGGATATCAAAATCCTGCGGCGATACTGCCGCACCAACCAGCAAACGGCCGTTTTTATCGGTTGCGGCATGAGGATACAGTTCATGTTTTTCCATATCTTTGACGGTAATAAGACCGCGCAGTCGCCCGTCGTCATCGACAACCGGCAGCTTTTCTATACGGAATTTGTCGAACTTCTCGCGGGCGCTGCGCGGGGTCGGTTCGCCGCGTTCCAGAACCAGTTCACTGGTCATGGCATCGCGCACCAGGGCATCTTCTTCCCGGCGGAAACGCAGGTCGCGGGCGGTGATGATGCCCACCAGTTTGCCTTCCGGACCCAGCACCGGCAGACCGGTTACACCATGCCGCTCCATGATGGCACGTACGTCGCGGATAGTCCGGTCGGCCTCAACCGTTACCGGCGAGTCAATAATCCAGTTCAGATAGCGCTTTACATTGGAAACCTGAGAAGCCTGATCTTCAGGCGACAAGTTACGGTGGATGACACCGGCACCGCCCTGAAGCGCCAGGGTAATAGCCAGACGTTCTTCGGTAACCGTGTCCATGGCGGCACTGATAACCGGAACATTCAGATAGATATCAGCCGCCAGCCGGGTTTTTACCTGTACATCTTTGGGCAAAACTTCCGACCAGGCCGGCAGTAGCAAAACATCATCATAGGAAAGAGTCTCGCGGATATTCATACAGCCTGCTCCTTTGACTTCAGATAGCGCCGGCTAAGCTCCTGGTATTTAGCGGCCAGTTCGCGGGCTTTATGGGCGGAGCGGCCGTTATATTTCTGCGGGTTGGCGAAAAAATCAGCCGGGTTATCATAGCCTAACTCAGACAGCTTGCCGAATATCGCCTTTTCCGCCTCCGGATATTTGGCCAAAGCCTGCCCGAAACTTAGTTTTTCTTTCTCGGCACAGAGGGTTATGTTACGGACTATCTCGTGGGCCTCGGCAATGCCGGTTTCGGCCAGCAATATATAGGAAGGTTCGGCCAGTACGCTGCCGCCACCGGAGGCCAGATTATCCAGCATCTTCTGCCGGTTTACCCCGAGCGACTTCAGTACCGACAGCATGCGGTTTACCGCCGCCAGAAAGCCGGCTATGTAATCAGCTACAAAACGCGAACTGGCCGAATTGGTAAGATCGCGCTGGTGCTCGGAAATCTGGTCCATATAAAAAGTCATTACCCGAGGAGCAAAGGCCTTCCAGAGGCTTTTTACGTGCTCGCTGTTCCAGGGGTTGCGTTTCTGGGGCATGGTAGACGAACCGACCTGTCCGCTGGAGAAACCTTCGCGCACCTCGTCAATCTCGGAGCGTTGCAGGTTGCGCAGGTCATCGGCCAGATTGGCGATAATGCCAAAGGCTGTATTCAGTTCCAGCAGCAGGCGCAGCAGGTGCTCCGGTTCCACCAGCTGTGTGGAATGTTCGCTGGCCGTAAGGCCGAGATTGGACAAATACAGCTGTTCGACAGCCTGAGGGTCGGCATAGCTCATGGATAAGGCGTTATAGGAACCGGTAGCGCCGGCCAGCTTGCCGCGCAGGTCGCGGGCCCGGGCTTCGATTTCCGGCAGGCATTTTCCGAGCCTGGCCACATATTCGGCGACCGCAAAACCGTAGGTGATAGGAACCGCATGTTGACCATGGGTCCGGCCGACCTGCGGCGTATCAGCCTCGCGTTCCGCCAATGTGCACAGGGCAGACAGCAGTTCGGCCAATAAAGGCAGAACCACATCCAGGCTAACGTCGCGCAGTCTGGCCGACTGGGCGGTATCCAGGATGTCCACACTGGTAGCGCCGAGGTGCACCAGGGGGGCAATATCCGCCGGCATCATGTGCATCAGCACATTTACCAGGGCGCGGATGTTGTGGCGGGTTGTTTCCTCTTCCTTGTATACCGCGTTAACATCCAGCCGGGTTACAATTTCATCAAGTTTACGAAATTGCTGTTCGCTGGCACGGCCGCGGCTGCTGAGGTGGGCCTTTACCAGGGCCATCTCGGCCCGGGCGCAGTAGCGCACCGAAGCATCTTCGGAGAGGTATTCAGCTGCCAGATTGAAAAGAGCCTCGTTCGCCGCCCAGTACCGGTGGTCCAGGGGGGAAATATTGTGGAAAATGTCTCGTGGTTGCATAGGTGGTTATACCCCGAAATCTTGCGGCACGACAAGGGGTGCAGCTGTTTCAAATTTTCGCATCATTCTTCAGACAGAATGGTAAAACGGCGGCTGATACGCTGGCCGCTGGAATCCACCAGGGTTATGCTGTGTTCGCCATAAGACGGCCGTAGTTCGAAGCGATGGTCAAGCGAGGTCTGACCCAGATACTGGTCATCCAGATGCCAGAAAATAGTGGCCTCCGGATCGCGATGCACCGCCCGGAAAACGGTCTGTCCCGGTTTACCATCCAGTTCAACCGGAATATACAGGCTGCTGCGATCCTCCGGCACCACAAATTCCATACTTAAAGTATCAAGAGGCTGGCAGGCAGCTGACCAGGGCGGCAGCGAG
Organism: Spirochaetota bacterium; assembly: GCA_018815555.1. GTDB lineage: Bacteria > Spirochaetota > Spirochaetia > Treponematales > UBA12059 > UBA12059. Next base: position 3,585 of record JAHIWF010000059.1, read on the forward strand.
CGGTAACCAAGTACAGTCCGTGCATAATACCATTCCATTACCGGCGGCAGTACAAAACGCGCTTCGGTGACCATGGACTCCGGCCCGGCACAGGCGGCACTGACCTGAAACTGACGGTCAGCGGAAAGATAGACCAGGCGGCAATACGGACAGACCGTATCCACCTGGGCATTGCGCGGTACATGGATTCGAGCCGTTGCCGGGCAATCCCGCCCGGCAATATAGCCGGAGTCTGCACACACCGTAACCGTGCGCAGATCGTCATCCGGCCGGGGAAACCAGGCACTGCGCGGCAGAAGCTGAAACAGGTCGAATAAGAAAGGAGCGGCAGCATCGGTGCCTTTTATTTCCGGCCGCCCTTCCCCGCTGGAATTACCGACCCAGACGGCAACCACGTATTCGGGGGTAACACCGATGGCCCAGGCATCTTTATTGCCGAAACTGGTACCGGTTTTCCAGCTTACCTGACGGCTGGTGGCGTAGTGCTGCCAGGAGGCTTCTTCAGCTGGACGACCTACCTGAATCAGGGCCTCAAGGGTCAGCCAGGCGGCAGCAGGAGAAAACACAGGGTCGCCGAGTTGGGTACTATCGTAGCCGAGCGCACAGGCGGCCAGGTGCCGATACGCGGAGGCGGCTTCGAGCAGGGTATTCTCGGCTCCGCCCAGTATAAGGGTAAGACCGTAATCCTC
>JAHIWF010000404.1 GCA_018815555.1 Spirochaetota bacterium
GTCAACCCGAAGCCGTCCAGCTCGGAAACAAGCCAGGAGCGGGCAGCCTGCCCTCCGGCACTGCCGGCCTGCCGCCCCTGGTACTCCGGCTTGCTCAGCTCTTCCACCACCGATAAGGCGTAGACAGGGTCTATGCCTTCCGGGTTCGGCTGCCATTTGGCACAGGCGGAGGCGGACAGCAACAGGGCGGCAATAGCCAAACTCCGGATAAGAAACCTGTTCAGACAGATCCAGTGCATTCCGGCACAGGAATTCGAAGAAGAAAAACGGCTATAACAGATTTTCATGAGCTACTCCTTACGGCAAACAATTTACAAGATCGGCGTCGGCATCGCGCCAGGCCGGAAAGCGCTCGCGCCACTCCAGCAGGGCCGCAGCCGAGAGTGTGACCGACAGCAGGGCCGGTTCACTGCCGACATCGGCCAGTACAGTGCCGCGCGCATCAAACACCAGACTGTCGCCTGCATGGCGCACGCCATTGCCGTCGGTTCCCAGCCGGTTTACCCCGGCCACACAGCACTGGTTTTCGATGGCCCGGGCCTGCAGCAGGCTGCGCCAGTGCGAAGCCCTGCCCTCCGGCCAGCTGGCCACCACCACCGCCAGATCATAGGCCGGGCCGATATTGCGCATCCAAATCGGAAAACGCAGGTCGTAACAGATGAACGGCCGGATGCGCCAGCCCCGCAACTCTATTGTAAGCAGGTTGCTACCGGCAGTATACACCTCATCTTCGCCGGCATAGGAGAACAGATGCTTTTTGTCGTAGCTGTGCAGGGTGCCATCGGGCAAGACCAGAACCAGACGATTGTAGTAGGTTCTGGCCTCGGCGATTATCAAACTACCGCAGATGGCGGCATCGAGCTCGGCCGCCTTGCCGCGCAGCCAACATACGGTCGGGTCGTCCATCGTTTCGGCCAGATCAGCCGCATTAAGGGTAAAACCGGTAGTGAACATTTCCGGGAGGACTATCAGGTCAGGCGGAGTGGCTGACGTGGCTGGTTGCGCGCGGATACCCGGGCCGGCCAAGCCGGCCGGTTCTGCTGCTGTGGCAGGCCGGAGAGAAGACAGCAATTGGTCCAGCCTGCGCCGGTTTTCCGCCGGCTGCTGCCAGAGCGGGTCAAATTGTACTATTACAAGGTTTAGATCCTGCATACGGGAAGTATAGTACAAAGCGTGCGGGGCGGACAGAGAGGGACAGTCCCCGCTGATGGAGATAATCGAGCTTTTTCGACATGGACAAATGAAACAGGGACTACCTCAAGCGACTGGTCACCCCTCAAGTCTCCCCCAAGTCAAAATCCAATCAAACGTAAACTCTACAGCTGTTAAGCCATCCTGAGGCCCATCCTGAGGCCCATGATGAGGCCCATGATGAGGCCCATGATGCTCGAATTCCAGTGCCTCCCGGCCAATTACACCATCGCTTGCACCGGACCCACTTTCTGGTTATCCTTAAACCATTCCGCGAAGCTTTTTCGCCTGAACAATTTATGTGGAGGATTCTATGGATAATACCATCGTCGCCGAAGTGGCCAAATCAGTACGCTGCCTGGCCATGGACGCAATACAAAAAGCCAATTCCGGCCACCCCGGCATGCCGCTGGGCTGTGCCGAGCTGGGAGCGCTCTTGTACGGCGAGTTCATGCAGTACGACCCCGCCGATCCGGCCTGGCTGAACCGCGACCGCTTTGTACTCTCGGCCGGCCACGGCTCGATGTTCCTGTATTCGCTCTTGCATCTGGCCGGTTTTCCGGTGTCGCTGGACGATATCAAAAACTTCCGCCAGCTGGGATCCAAATGCGCCGGGCATCCGGAATACGGCATGATACCAGGCATCGAGACCACCACCGGGCCGCTGGGCCAGGGCGTTGCCAACGCGGTTGGACTGGCCATGGCCCAGACTATGCTGGCCGCCCGCTTCAATACTACCGAGCACAAGATTTTCGACCACTACACCTGGGCGCTAGCCGGCGACGGCTGCCTGCAGGAGGGCGTTTCGGCCGAAGCCGCCAGCCTGGCCGGGCACCTTGGGCTGGGCAAACTGATTCTGTTCTACGATGACAATAATATAACCATCGACGGCGATACCAGTCTGTCGTTCAGCGAAGATGTCGGCGCGCGCTTTGCCGCGTACGGCTGGCAGGTTCTGAAGGGCGACATGTACGACCTCGAAGGTATGCGCAAACTGGTGGCAGCGGCCAAGGCAGAGACCGGCAAGCCCAGCCTGGTTATCCTGAAGAGCGTAATCGGCAAAGGAGCCCCCACTCTGCAGGGCTCGGCCAAAACCCACGGTGCGCCGCTGGGACCGGAAGAAATCGCCAAGGCCAAAACCGCCATGGGCGTACCGGCCGACAGCCAGTTCTGGGTTTCGCCCCAGGCCGGCGGTTTCTTCGAAAGCCTGCGCGCCGAAAACGCCAAGAAGCGCGCCGCCTGGCAGACCGGCTTTGAGGCTTGGCGCAAGGCCAGCCCGGCTAAAGCCGCCGAACTGGACGCCGCGCTGGCCGGCAAACCGCTACAGGCACCCGACTGGCCCAACTATGCCGACGCGGAACCGATTGCCACACGCAACGCCTCCGGCAAGGCACTCGCCGTCGTTGCCGCCGCCTGGCCGCAGCTGGTAGGCGGCTCGGCCGACCTTACCGGCCCCAACGTCAGCGCCCTGGCCGGCACGCCCTATTCCAAATCCAACCCGGCCGGCCGCATGATCCATTTCGGCGTCCGCGAACACGGCATGGCAGCTATCTGCAACGGTCTGGCCCTGTACGGTGGCCTACGTCCCTTCTGCGCCACCTTCCTGGTGTTTGCCGACTACCTGCGCCCGGCCCTGCGCCTGGCCGCCCTCATGAAACAGCCGGTTATTTACGTGCTTACCCACGACTCGGTGTATGTCGGCGAGGACGGCCCCACCCACCAGCCCATCGAGCACCTGGCCTCGCTGCGCGCCATTCCGAACGTAACTGTATTGCGCCCGGCTGATGCCGAAGAAACCGTCGCCGCCTGGGACATGGCCATGGCGCGCACCGACGGACCCACCGTCATCGCGCTTACCCGCCAGAACCTGCCGGTGCTGGCCAAGGCCGACCCGGACTGGCGCGAAACCGTACGCACCGGCGCCTATGTCGTGCGCAACACCAAGGACGAGCCCGACGTGGTCATCCTGGCCAGCGGCTCCGAAGTTTCCTTGGCAGTGCAGGCCGCCGAAGAAACCATCGGCAAGAGCGTGCGCGTGGTATCGGTGTTATCGCTGGAAACCTTCCGCACCCAGCCGGCCGAAATCCGCCAGACCCTGGTGCCCACAGCCGCCAAAGTGGTAGCCTGCGAGGCCGGTATCTCCTTCGGCTGGGAGGCCCTGGCCGGCAGCTTCCTGGGCCTGAGCGGCTTCGGTGAATCCGGCCCCGGCGCACAGGTGGCAAAACACCTGGGACTGACCGTGGAGAACCTGAAAAAACTTTTGTAAAGAGTCTCTTTGATTGTCCAGATTATACCAATGATACGGAGGCTACCGGCCAACGGATAGCGCTGACCAGGGGACTTAGGCCAGTCCCCTGTGTTAGCCAAATTTTTTTCCTTATTTTTAGCTATGCCAAGCATCAAAAATACCGGAAGGGAAACGCCGAAAGTTTCTTTGGTGTGAAATGGATTATCGTCATTTTAAGCAGCCGCGGGAGTGTTGCTCTTTGCAAAACGCTATATTCAGCACTGCTGTGGTCTTTCGACAACCTGAAAACGCAGGACTGTTTTCATTCTAGCTGGTTCGGTTTTTCTGGCATCGGTCAGGTAAATCTCATGGTGGTCCTTCGATTTTCGCTGCCAATTTTGCTGTTCGCTCCAGGCTTCCATGCGGGCAAAGGTTTCTGGTTCGTTATCATAAGCCCCCAGATGAAGGCATTGCACACAACTTCCTTCAGCTATTGTCCCGAATCGGACTGTTTCCAGAATTGAACCTAGCTCCCTTTTTTTGTGCTTGGTTCGTTCAATGCAAGCTTGAGCAAATTCGGATGTAATAAAATCGGGCTGCCGGATCATGATGGTATAAAGCAACTGGCTTTTATCAAGCCGAGATCCATTACTATGGCTGTTCTTATTTTTCAGGCTCCACAGGCCCTCCAGGGGATATACACTGTATTCGTGATAATCAATGGGAACTATTCCGGCCTTTGGCGACATCTTAACAGCATAACTAAGGGTATAGAGCGTTGCTACTTCGTTTCGGAATTTTTCCTGGTTGGGATCACCTTCACCATCGAGCATAAAATAGTTCAAGCTTGGCATGGTACAAAAGGCCGGTTCTGTTTTTGGCAAATAGAGTGACTTCTCTTCTTTCTTCCAATCGTGTTTCATGGTTTCCTCCACACATACAACCATAAAGCCTGCCCCAGGGGCAAAGTCTACCCCGCTTGTATTTTTTTCTGCAGTTGCATGCTAGAGCTCGAATCAATCTTTTTTCTTGATAATTTTAATAATCTCCCTTGACAAACTCGCTCATTATCATTATCAATAATGATAATGAAAACACAAAGTACATTGTTACTGCATCCAGTACGAATGCAGATCATGCAAGCCTTAGTCCGCCGCGGACACTTAAGCGCTGCCGGACTGTTAAAAGAGCTGCCGGGGGTCTCACAGGCCGGCCTGTATCGCCAATTGGCCGAGCTCCGTAAGGGCCAGCTTATCCTGGCCGAGGAAAGCCTGAACGAACATGGCCGCAAGGAACTGGTGTATGGGCTGCAGGCCGGTGCCGGCAGCCTGAATCCGGAGAGTTTCATGGCTTTGGGACATCAGGGGCGGCTGGCGGTTTTTGTCCGCTTTCTTTCGCGCATCCAGTATCTGTTTGAGCGGTGGTCGTTTTCAGCAGAAAAGGACCGGTCCGATCCGGTCAGCGCCGGCGTTTCGTTTCGGGAGGCGGACCTGTGGCTGGATCAGGAGGAGTTTAGTCAGTTTGCTTCAGAGTACAGGGATTTGATAACCCGCTATAGCCAGCACGGACCGGATTCGGGCCGCAGTCTGCGTTCCATCAGTTTGATTATTATGCCGGATGTCGGGCATCCGGAAGGAGGAAGTAATGAAAAGTGAAACAGTACGTATTCCGGGCAGCATCAGTCTGGCGGGAACGCTGCAATATCCTGATTCATGGGATAGCAGCTTGGGGTTGACCAGTTCCGGTTCGGTCGGCCAGGAAACGGCAAACACTGCTTCGGAGCAAAAAATCCCGGCTGTCTTGTTTATACACGGGTCAGGCCCAGTGGACCGGGACGAAAATATGAAGGGTCCAATAAAACTAAATGTGTTTAACCAGCTGGCCGACTGGTTTTCCGCTATGGGTCTGGCTAGTTTACGCTATGACAAGCGCGGGACAGGTTCCAGCGAAGGCTCTTTTATGGAAGCCGGCCGTCAGGATTTGCTAAACGATGCCTTGCAGGCGTTGCATTGGCTAAAAGCCAGGCCGGAGCTGGACCCGAATCGTATTTTTATAGTAGGCCATAGCGAAGGAGCCTTGCTCGCTCCCGCCCTGTTCCGGCTGGAAGCGGCTGCCGGGCTGGTTCTGCTGGCCGGCGCGGCCGGCGACTTTAAGGCCACGCTGGAATGGCAAAGTGATAATCTTATAGCCAGCCTGGAAGCCTCCAAAGGATTCCAGGGCTGGGTGATCCGCAGGTTCAAGCTGGGGAACAAGTTAAAAAAAGACCAGGCTGCCACGTTCAACAAGATTGATACCAGTAGCCAGCCAGTACTGCGCTATAAAGGACGTAAAATTAATGCCGGCTGGTTCCGTGACCATTTTGTCCACTCCTGCGACCAAGACCTGCCCCATGTTAGCTGCCCGGTTCTGGCCGTAACCGGAAGCAAAGATGTGCAGGTTAAGCCAGGCGATGCTGCCGTATTGGCAGGCTTGTGTGCCGGACCGGCCGAGAGCGTCATCATTGATCAGATGACCCATATTCTACGCATCGAGGACAAAGCCAGCCAGCCGCTTGATATTCTCAAGAATTACCGCAAGTCCGGCAGGCAGGCTTTGGCCCCGCAGCTTCAGCAAGTGCTGGCCGATTGGTTTGCAAAATACTGCTAGTTATTGGCCAGGGAGCTGCTTTGTTCAAGGAGTTCCCTGGTCAGCGCAACTATGCGATCCACGTTGTTAGTATAAATGAAGTGGTTGCCTTCCAGGATTTCATATCGGGCCTGAGCGCCGATTTTGGCCAGATGCTGATGTTGGTATTCCTGTGGAGTTATTTTCAGCTGGCTGTTGGGTTTTTCATAGGTGTCCCTGGCTATGATTTTTAGGTAGGGAATCTGAACCGGGAAGGCTACATCCTTTAACTCAAGTATAAAGTCGCCCGATGCCTTGATCTGCTGCAACAGCGTGTCATTTATCGAGAATCCTCCAAACAGTATCATGTCCCTTATTTCCTGTTCAGTGTAGCCGTAAGCTCGTAATTTCGCTCGCGGGGTAATCAGACTGCCCATCACCGACATAAAGCCGGATCCCTGTTGCAGTTTGGCCAAGGGAAGCACCGCGTTGATAATGGCCGGAGTTTTCTGCCAGTACGCGCTGGAGGTACCATCCAATGATACAATAGCCTTTACTTCCTCCGGATACCTGGAGGCATAGTACTCGCTATACAGCCCTGATATGGAATGCGGCATAAGTATATAAGGTCCACTGATACCGCTAGCCGCCAGAGCAGTCCGAATTTCCTCAACATAGTGTTCACAGCTTCTGGGCCGTTGGCTCTGACTCGAGAAGCCTACGCCAAAATATTCTATAATGACCACACGATACTGTTCCGCCAGTTTTCGGGCCAGGGGACCAAAGTCTGCCGTGGGGAGCCCTACCCCCATTCCCGGCAGCAAAACGACAGTTTCAATTCCGGAACCCTGTTTTAAAACATGCATTTTTCCGTCAAAAACCGGAACCAGCGTACCGTAGGGAGCAAGCTTCTCGAACTGCGGCTTGTAGTAGAATTGCCGCAGGCCAATTCCTGTCATTAACAGTAAAACATTGAAGGCTGCCAGTATTCCAATTACAATCAGTAACATTTTCAACCACCTTTTAGCTTTTTCATAGTGTGTATTGACCCCTAGCTATCATTAATGATAATGTTATCATATATGATAAAAAAAGCAATTGTCAAGTACAAAGCAAGGAGCTGCCATGGACTATGAAGTGATTGCCGAACTCCTGCATCCGGTACGTTTGCGCATTCTGCAGGAGCTGCTGACAGCAGCACAGTGTACAGCATCCCAACTTGCCCTGGCTCTGCCGAACACGCCGCAGGCTACGCTGTACCGACACCTGAAGGCTATGGTCAAGGCCAATATTCTGGAGATCACCAGTGAGACTCCGGTACGCGGTATGGTAGAACGAACATACGAGCTTAAGCATAATCCTTTTGCCGAACTGAATGCCAACGGTGCGACCTTACCAAATAAACAACTGCTGAACCTGTTTTTTAGTTTTATGCTAACGCAGCTGGGGGATTGTACGGAGTATCTAAAAGACGAAAACAAGGGCATTGAGACCGAACGCTTTGGCTTTCGTACTTTTTTACTGAAGTTGAACGACGATGAGTTGGGGCAGTTCATCCAGGAATTCGGGCAACTGCTGCAACGCTATAGTCAACGTACCGAAGCGGAAGGAAGACGTGTGCATAAATTCTCGTTTTCGCTTATTCCGGTTAGGGTTTGACTCGAAGAAAAATCAGGCACAGCCCTCCGGCCCGAAAAGACCGCAAATCTCCTCATGCTTAAACAGTTTCGCATATTTGCGGGCGCTTAGGCCCAGTTTGTCGGCAATGTCCGGGTCGGCGCCGAACTCGACCAGTTCCCTGGCTACCGGAAGGTCGCCGCGGCCGACAGCCAGCACCAGGGCCGTCTGCCCGTCCTTGCTGATCTTGTCGGGGTTAGCCCCCTGCGACAAAAAGAAATGTACGGTGTCGGCGTCTCCGGCCTGGGTCGCATCCATTAAAGCGGTGTAGCCGCGGTCGTCACTCTGCATATCGATGCTGGCACCGCGCTCCAGCAGCAGTTTGATGATGGAAAGATGCCGCGAACGGGCAGCCTGGCAGAGCAGCGGCACCCCATGCTTGTCGCGCACGTCGGGCAAGAATCCGGAATCCAGAAACAGCTCGATGGCCATAATGTTGCCGTCTTTGACACTCTGAAATAGTGCATCGGTGTGCCAGGATATCCCCATCTCCAGCAGCTCGGACTTGGCCCGACGCTGGCGGTCCATCAGGGTCCATTCTTCCCGCTCGATGGTATAATACAGCTGGGCTTCTTCTTCATGGTCAAACACCGGCAAGTCCCGTATCCAGGGTGGCGCCTGCCAATCAGCCACTGAGCGATATAAAGCAAGATGACGATTCTCGCCGCGCGCGTAGCCGATTACAAAGGGCAGCCAGCTTGACCCGGCGACCACCGGCGATATTACACAGAGCACGTGCGACACGTCCTTAAACAGACTGTCGATGCGCTTGCGGCTTTCATTCTGCCAGGATGCGTTAAACTTGAGCCCGTAGGCGCTGAAACCATGGTCAGTCAATGCCTGAATAAGACTTTTGGCAAGCGACAGAGTTTCAACTGATGCCACGACGGCAATTTTCACAGACACATCCTTCTTATAAAGGCAACTTTTTTAGCACAGACTGCAGGGGTTTCGTGCGACTGCTTTTCCGCGGCTACGCGCTGCGGTTAAGCCGGTCTACCGCTTCAATATGCACTGAAAGCGCGCCGAATTCAACATGCACTGTCCCTAGCAGAAGAAAAACAGTATTACATTCAAGAATCGGCATGATTTGCGTGTAGACTTTAGGAAAAAGCACCGTCTCGAAAACGCCGTCACTGTCAGTAAAGGATTTAAAACACATTGACTCGCCGCCAACCGTGCGCACCTCCTTGCAGGCAGTGTGCACACCCATCAGACAGACCCGGCGGCCGATGTTGCCGGTCAGGCTGCCCGAACCCATCGGTTCCGGCCAGCCGCGCCGCGCCGCCAGCTCGGCCGCCCGCTGCCGGAATATCCCGGCCA
>JAHIWF010000405.1 GCA_018815555.1 Spirochaetota bacterium
AACTTTCTATGTACTTTTGCAGCTCGCGGAAATCTTCCTGCAGCTGCACCAGGGGATATCCGCGGGTGAAAGGATCCGCCGCCGGTGCCGTCACGGATGTGGCCGCCGCCGCAACAGCGGATTCAGCCGCGACTGTCTCCACCGGCTCCGTTTTGCCGGAAACGCAGCCGGTCCAGCACAACACCATCAGCAAAACCAGAACCGCCAGTATCGGCACCCCCTGGCCGGCTGCCGGATGCTTCCGTACCCGACGGCTGACATAAATATCACCAATAGTCACTTTGCACTCCTTTTGCCGAAGGCTGCCGCCCTGACCTAGCTAGACTCGGACTGGACTGAAGCCGGCCGAATTCTGTCCGGGTTTCGTCGACCGGCCGCTCAATGACCGGGTCAGTCATAACGGCCGCCCAGAAAAACTTGCCAGCGTTGCCAGAATTCGCTTTCCGGAAAGCCGAAAACACTGTCAAAATCCGACGGCTTGCGTACCAGTTCCGTAAGGCGGCTCCGCCCGAATTCGGTAACAATAAATTCCGCGACAGTCCAGGCCAGTTCGTAGCCGCCGGCACTGCGGAACTGGCGGTATACGAATGACATTGTCTGCATTGCCGTCAGGTCAAAACCGGCCGCCCGCTCAACCACGGCCTTAGCAATACGCGCCGGATCCAGCCACGCCCCTTCCCACACTCCAACCGCCTGCTGCAGCCAATACGGCACAGCCGGATTCAACAGGCTGACCATGAGCAAGGCCAGCACGTGCACGGCCACCTTGTCCGCCGGAAGATCGGAAAAACAGGACAGTGGCGCAAAATGCAGGATGCCCCAAATCGGACCGGCGCGCAGCCAGTCCGGCCCGTCCAAAACTCCGAGGGCAGAATGCAGGCGCTGCAGCGTACCGTGCAGGTACACCAGCAGCCGCTCATCGGGTGCATACGCCAAATCACTGCAAATCCGGCAAAACCCCTCTTCCAGCGCTTGAGCCAGCAGACCGATAAAAACCGGATCCTTGCTGCCCCTGAAGTCAAAATGTGCCGTAGCCAGCTGCAGCTCGCCGCCGTAAATCTTGCCGGCAAACAGACGCATCTCGCGCCGGATACAAGCTTCTTCCGACAACAGCGGATAATACAGATAGCTCCGGCCGCTCACTTCAAAACGCAGGGCTCCTTTTTTGACCAGCCTGGCCAGCAGCGTCTTGACCGTAGTCGGCTCCCAGCCGGTACCGCCGGCCAGCTCCCGGACCAGGTTGCCCGAGGTAGCCGGCACCGCCGACCAGACCGCGCGCATCACCTGCCATTCAGCTTCTGTAATATGGTTCGACTCTTCCATCATAACTCCTAGCTATTACCCAAGACTACAACCGTAGTCATAACTTGTCAAGCAAAAAATTTCTTGCACAGAACACAGGCATTCAGGCGGGGCCGCCAGCCAGGACCCCATTGACCTTCCGTGCAAAAACACCGAAGCTATATCCAGCCAGCCAAGTTAAAGGAGCCCCCATGACCTTTCTGGACATCGCCCTTATCCTGTTCATCGTCCTCGAAACCCTTAACGTATTCCTTTTGTACAAAATGCCCGGCTCCACCCGGGGCAACGCCGTCGGTGTCTTCAAGGCCTACGCCAAAACCCGCGAAGAGCCCTCCGTGGCGGCCTTCGTGGATTACCTGATCAACTGGGTAGCCGGAACAAAACTTATTTTTATCGTGCTCATCATCGGCGTACTCATCGCCGGTTCGCCGGAAATAAAAGTGTACTCAGGCATCGCCCTGGTATTCTCGATCGCAACTTTTTATTCACGCCTGTATCCCGCACTCAAGCGTATGGACAAAGACGGCCAGCTCGACCCGCGCGGCTACGCCCGCACCCTGGCCGTCATGATCGGCGTCTTTATCCTAGTTTTCGCCGCGGCCGTGCTGGTATTCCTCCTGCAGCGGCTGACATAAGCGTGAAAAAAGTTTTTCCTGCCATGAGGTTTGTCGCGTCCAGCCAACTGGAATATACTAATTGTCATGACTGAAATGTCCACGCTGCTGATGGCTAATCAAGCTTTCGACAAGATGCTCAAAAAAGGCCGGTGATTAAACGGGAAATTAGCCCATGTAATCCGCAGCGATCATAGCCTGTTAAGCCTGTCCGAGCTTACAGAGATATATAAACCGGAGGGCGAATATCAACTATCAGACCAGGATATTCCGGTAGATCTGATTATCGGCAGCGAAAGCCGGGGAAACGATTTCGCCGAAGGCTTCTTTCCTACCCATATCTGGATGAAAGACCGCTGGATTACAGTCTGGAAGCTGATGCACAGCCAGACACTCTCAGAACCAATACTGGCCCTCGAGTACGGCGGTTTATATTTTGTCCGGGATGGAAATCACCGAGTATCCACCGCAAAGCAGCTGCAGCAAGCCTTCATCAGAGCCAAGCTGACATCCTTGTCCTTGCCCTTCAGACTGGATGCAGATTTCAGAAGAAGCCAGCTGCCTTACTTCCGACACTTAGCCGAGTTTCAGAGGAAAACTGGATTTTTCAATTCTGTGCACGAAGCCGAATTTGATATCCGCCGTCGTGCGTCATGGCCTATCCTCGAAAAAGAAATTAACTGTTGGAACCCGCTCTGGTACAAAAAAAACGCTGAGGCTGCACAAGCAATACCTGCAGAAGACCGGAATCGCCATTGGTACATCAACGTGTATCAATACATACTAAAACACATCACACATGAATCACTCCACTACATGTACCCCGGCTGGGGCTCCGGCGACGTAGTCCTTAAACCGATACAACTGTGGAATAGTTTCCCGGAGCCTGACAATTATACCATCGAAGATATGTACCGCATTTTTTTGGCCAACACCAGACGTCAGCGTTTCCTGCTGCTGCCCTTCCAGCTGCTGGTAGAAGCTATACGGACCATGTTTAGAACCGAAAACGAAGAACGCTGCCTTTTTTTGGAGATGAGCCGCATAAAAACCCTCCGGCCCGAATTCCGGCTGCCGGCCGATGTGGGCAAACGCTATTGGCGGCGCTTACGTACCGAGCTTTTCAAAATCCACTATGCAAAAATGAAGAGCCAATTAAGAAGGAGCCCAAAGCTTCATGAATTGGTAGAAGACTGGTACGAAAAGGAGTGGCTGCCGAGGACCGAATAATTTATTCACGCAAGCTGCACGACCCGCATTAACAGCGTTCACTCACCAGGTTTAAGTGATTACTCTCCCATAGCGCTGCAGCAAACTAAATACAGCAGCCAGCCATATCCAGTATGGAAATAAACTGAGCGACTCCGTTCGTTTTTCTGGAGGCCTGCCACCGTTCCGGCGGCACCGGGCCATACGCTGCAAGTCCTCGGCGCCGCGCCATTGCCGTACGGGCGGCCGCGGCCACCCGTCGCCTGACGGCGCCTACATTACGCGCCTGCGGGCTTTTCGCTGCTGTCCCTGGCCCGTCACCTGCAGACAGCGGCTGAGCCTGCCAAAAACAAACATTGACAGCAAGAACAAGTCAGCCTTATGATGAAGCCAAACTATGGACGGCAGCAGACGCAATGATATTCGCCCCGGCCAGCGGGTACAGATTATCTTAAAACAGGACCAGGCCAGCAACAAACTCACCGAAGGGGTGGTTCAGGATATCCTGACCAATTCTGCCACCCATCCGCACGGCATAAAAGTCCGCCTGGTCAGCGGCCAGGTCGGTCGAGTCAAACACATAATAGACACAGGAGCCTGAAATGGATTTACAAAACACACCCTTACTGCCCCGCAAACTTTTATTCGACAACCCCGACAAAACCAAGGCCCGGCTCAGCCCGGATGGGGCCAGACTCAGCTACATCGCCCCGGTCAATGGCGTACTAAACGTCTGGGTTGGCCCCGCCGACGATCCCGCAGCCGCCAGGCCTGTCACCACCGACACCATGCGCGGCATCCGTCTGCACGAGTGGGCTTACACCAGCCAGCACCTGCTGTACATCCAGGATAAAGGCGGCGATGAGAACTGGCGCATCTACGGCGTCAACCTCGAAACCGGCCAGATAAGCGACTTCACCCCCTTCGAAAAGGTAGCTGCCAAGATCGAAATGCTCAGCCCCAGACACCCCAATCAGGTGCTGATCGCCCTCAACGACCGCAACCCGCAATTCCACGACCTGCACCTGCTCGACCTTGGCACCGGCCAGCGCCAGCTGGTATTTGAAAATGATCGCGGCTTTGCAGGCTTCAGCGTTGATTACGATTTTAAGCTCCGCTTTGGCGCGCTGATGACCCCCGATGGCGGCCTGGACCTGTTTGAGCGGGTCGGAAATGAGTGGAAGCTGTTTTTCCATGTCGCTATGGAGGACATGCTGACCACCCAACCCTTCGGCTTCGATGCCGCGGGCCGTATCCTCTACCTGGGAGACAGCCGCGGGCGGGATACTTCCGCCCTGGTAGCCTACGACACCCAAACGGGCAGTTTCCAGCGCCTGGCCGAAAACTCCAAAGCAGACCTGAGTGATATCCTCGTGCATCCAACCGAAAAACGGGTGCAGGCCGTCTCGTTCAACCACCTGCGCAGCTCCTGGGTGGTACTCGACCCGGCCATCCAGAGCGATGTTGATTTCCTCGCCGCTTTTGCCGATGGCGACCCGCACATCATCAGCCGTACCAACGACGACCGTTTCTGGGTAATTGCCTATGACTTGGACAAC
>JAHIWF010000406.1 GCA_018815555.1 Spirochaetota bacterium
AACCTTCGACGAGCAAGCCACCCGCCACGTACAGGTAGCCGAAATGGTACTGGAAAAAGCCAAGCGCCTGGTGGAGCACGGCAAGGACGTGGTAATCCTGCTGGACTCCATTACCCGCCTGGCCCGCGCCTACAACCAGACAGTGCCCACTTCCGGCAAAATCCTGTCCGGCGGTGTGGACTCAAACGCCCTGCACAAGCCAAAACGCTTCTTCGGTGCAGCCCGCAATATCGAACAGGGCGGCTCGCTGACCATCATTGCCACCGCCCTGGTAGACACCGGGTCACGCATGGACGAGGTTATTTTCGAAGAGTTCAAGGGTACCGGCAACATGGAAATTAACCTGGACCGGCGCATGTCCGACCGCCGCCTGTTCCCGGCCATCAACATAAAAAAATCCGGCACACGCAAGGAAGAACTGCTGCTTACCGAAGAGGAACTGCAGAAAATCTGGGTTTTGCGCAAGGTTATCAACCCCATGGATGACCTGGAGATCATGGAGCTGCTGATTGACAAAATGCTTAAAAGCAAGAATAATGAGGCATTCCTCAAAATGATGAACACGCCCCTGGGCGATTAGTCTATTCGGAGGATTACAGGTACTACACCGTCATTAGCCGGTTTTCTGGCAATTACTGACCTGCACGCAAGGAGATTAACATGAAGAGTGGAATACACCCCAAGTATGAACTCACGACCATCACCTGCGCCTGCGGCAATGTCATTGAGACCCGTTCGACGGTAAAGAACATACAGGTTGAAATTTGTTCCGCCTGCCACCCCTTCTTTACCGGCAAACAGAAGCTCGTTGACACTGCCGGACGCGTTGATCGCTTCCGCAGAAAGTACGGTATCAAGGAATAAGTTCCTGCCGTGCTCCTATAAAAAGGCCGTTTTCCTTAAGGAGAACGGTCTTTTTTTTAAAATAGCTTATCCGGGATCAGGTTTAGTACAGAAATTCTATCTCTGGAGCCGATATTTTCAGGTAGGCACAAGTAAAAGTCAGAGGGGTATAGGCAGGCAATGGGCATATTTGACCGGATTTATAACAAGGCTACACCACAGTGCCAGTGGCGTCTGCTGCCCATGATTCTATGGGTGGCGGCGATGTTTGCTCTGCTTTCTTCTATATCAAACATAGTGACCAGTGGTGCTGCCGGGACCGTTATATCCGGCTCGGCCGGAGCCGCTACAGCCAATGCAGAAAGCATAGGACTTGCACTGGACCAGCCCGCTGACAGCGATCGGGCAGCCCGGCCGACCGGCAACCATCCCCTGCAAGATCAGAAACTGCGTGCTGCCAGCATCCAGCTTGAGGCCCTGCAGGAACTGCCGGCGGCCATCCAGCAGCAGCGGATAGATGCATATATCCAGGCCAGTTCGCCCGAAGAACTGCGCGATCCTGAACTGCTGCGCCAGATTCTACCGCCGGGTTTATGGTTTCAGGCATTGTTACTGCACCCCTCCGATCTGGAGACCATGCGCCTGGATGCGCAACTGCAAAGCAGCTATGGCCAGCTGTACCGGGAGATAGTCAGCCAGCAGCTAAGCCCGGCCGGTACGGCAGCAGTACAAAAGCTGCTGGATTCGTTGTGGGCGGCCACAGGCGCGCCGGACAAACTGGCTGCAGGCGAATTTTCGCCGCTGGCCAGGGGTGACCGCTGGCTGCCGCCGGAACGACAGCTGTCGGCCACCCACCGCTATGCTCTGGATATTTTTTATACCTGGCTGGACCGCGAGGGGCGCAATGAGATCGGCCCACCCATACGCAGTATCGGCCGCGGAATTGTAGTAGCAGCCGCCAACGACTGGAGCGGCGGGGACAGACCCTCGCTGTACCGCAGTGGTGGGCTATCTCCCAAAGCCGGCAACGGTGTCATTATTTACTGCCCAGACAACGGGCACTGGTATCTGTACCTGCATCTGGACGGCGTTACGGTTACTGCCGGCGATATGGTAGCGGCAGGACAAATTATCGGCAACGGCGGCAATACCGGTATCAATGCCCGCAAGAGCGGGCATGGCGGGCACCTGCATCTGGAAATATTCGATCGCAGCATCGAAGCATGGACCTCGTATCAGATTCGCCGCTATCTGGTCAATCTGCGCTGACTCTAGGCTTTTCGTCCAGTTTTCAGCATAATGCCTGACTTTTTTGTCTGCCGTGGGTATATTCTAGTGTACAGCCACCCGCTGGAACTCTTACATACCTTAGGGAGGTAGCATGAAACGACTTGCAGCACTTTTACTTATTGTATCAAGCTTTGGATTTGCTTTTGGAAAGGATCTGGCACTTTTTGAAGAAGGGCTGGAAACCTTCTCGACCGAAATGGCCTCGGTGCTTTCGTATAACGCCACGATCGGCAACCACTGGTCGGACGGCTATATCGGCCAGCTACTGGACCTGCCGCCGCATTTTGGCATTGGCGCGGCAGTCGGCTTTACCGCTATTCCAGCCGAAGGCTTGTCCAGTCTCCTTGAACTTGCCGGTACAACCATACCGGCAGAACTGGCAAGCATCGGCCTGCCCATACCGGCGGCCGCTGTCAGCGCAAAAATCGGCGGTTTTATACTGCCCTTTGATATCGGCATAAAGGGCATGATCATTCCGGACAGTCTGTCGGCCAGCCTGGCAAGCATGGGCTTTGAAACCAGCTACCAGCTCATTGGCGCAAATATACGTTATGCGCTGTTAAAGGAAAAAATGCTGATTCCGGAAGTAGTACTAGGCGCGGGATATAATCGTCTGAGCGGCGGTATTGCCATGCCTCTGGATATTGCAGCACCGTCATTCGATTTTGACGTAGGTGGCACAATTCACACCCTGGCATTAAGCAATCCGGAATTGTCGATGAACTTTACCACTGACAGTTTCGATTTTAATGTTCAGGTTTCTAAAAAGGTTTTATTCCTACGACCCTACGTCGGTGCAGCTCTGACTATTGGACAATCAGCAGTAAAGAGCGGTCTTGCTGCCAGCATGACCTATGATGACGGCACTGGGCCCAGACCGGTGACCGACGCAGAACTTACCGAAATAAAAACAAACATGGAAACCGCCGGCATCGCTGTTCCGGATATCAATGCAGAAGGCTTTATCTTCTCGTACGATGCAAACGACCCGGTGTTCCGCCTGTATGGCGGCTTCTCGCTGAGCCTGTTTGTGGTGCACCTGGATACCATGGTAATCTACGTTCCGACCACAGGCAGCCTTGGCCTTAACACCATGCTGCGCTTCCAGATGTAAACCCCGAATCAGATTCCTGCAAAAATACCAAGGGGCTGTACCCAAATGGTGCAGCCCCTCTTATTTTCCTGACCCTGACTAGAAAATCACAATCCCAGTGCTATTTCCAGAACTTCTTCCATGCGCTCTACCGGATGGAAAGTAATTCCCTTTTTAACGTGCTCGGGAATCTCATCCAGATCCTTGAAGTTGGCTTTTGGAATAATGATCGTACGGATTTTATTGCGACGGGCGGCTACGGTTTTTTCGCGCAGGCCGCCGATGGGCAGCACCTGGCCGGTAAGCGAAAGTTCGCCGGTCATGGCCAGATGATCTTTCACTGTTTTGCCAAGTACCAAAGAAACCAGAGCCGTAGCCATGGTAATGCCGGCACTTGGACCGTCCTTCGGGGTGGCACCTTCCGGGATGTGCAAGTGTATTTGCCGTTCCTCGAAATACTTGGCGGGAATGTTCTGGTGCTCGGCCACATAATGGCGCACCCAGGTGTAGGCAATGCCGGTAGACTCCTGCATCACCGAACCCATCTGGCCGGAAATCTTAAAACCTTCCTTGCCGGGGTTGGCTACAGCCTCGATTATCAGGGTATCGCCACCCATACTGGTCCAGGCTAGCCCTACTGTCATGCCGGGGAAAATAGCCCGCTTGATTTCATCCACATCGAAACGCGGCTTGCCCAGATACTTTTCCAGCGAAGGCTTGTCCACTGTAAACCTATCAGGTTTCTCGGTTTCGTTTACCTCAGCCAAAACCAGCTGAGTAGCCAGTTTGCGGTGAATCTTGTCCAGCGACTTCTCGAAATTACGCACCCCGGCTTCGCGGGCATAGGATTCTGCAATAGAATTAAGCGCGTCGCGGGTATACTTTACCTGGGACTTTTTAAGGCCATGCCGGGCCAGACTCTTGGGTATCAGATAGGTTTTAGCAATCTCAAGCTTCTCGCTGTCGATATAGCCGGGAATATGGATAATTTCCATACGGTCGCGCAGCGGTCCGGGTATAGTGTCCAGCGTATTGGCGGTAACGATAAAGAATACATTGGAAATATCGAAGGGCAGATCCAGGTAGTGATCTCTGAAGGCAAAATTCTGCTCCGGATCCAGAACCTCGAGTAAGGCGCTGGACGGGTCACCCTGGTAGCTTGAACCCATCTTGTCAATCTCGTCGATCATGAACACCGGGCCGCGCGTTTTGCAGATTTTAAGCCCCTGAATAATTTTACCGGGCAGTGCGCCAACATAGGTGCGGCGATGGCCTTTAATCTCGGCTTCGTCGCGCATACCACCAACAGAAAAGCGGAAAAATTCTTTACCAAGGGCACGGGCCACCGACCGTCCGACACTGGTTTTGCCGACTCCGGGCGGACCGACCAGACAGACGATGGAGCCTTTGGTATCTTTTTTTAGCTTGCGCACCGCCAGATATTCGATAATGCGGTCTTTTACTTCTTTAAGGCCGTAGTGGTCGGCTTCCAGAATTTCGCGTGCCGCCTTCATGTCAAATTCCGACTGTACGCCGGCCTGCCAGGGCAGGGCACAGACCAATTCCAGCCAGTTGCGGGTTACGATAAATTCACCAGAGTTTGGATCCATCAGCGAAAACTTTTCCAGCTCTTGCTCGACCAGTTCCTTTACCTCGCCCTCGAACTTGAAGGCGTCAATCTTTTCGCGGAAACGCTGAAAATCCGAACTTTTGGCGTCGCTGGGCATGCCCAGTTCCTGCTTGATGGCCTTAAGTTCTTCTTTAAGAAAGTAATCGCGCTGGCTCTTGTCGATTTTTTCGTTGATCTCCTGCTGCACCCGTTTCTGGATGCGCAGCAATTCCTGTTCGCGCTTGATTGACATGAGCACCCGCACCATGCGCTCGCGGATGTCGACGATCTCCAGAATCTTTTGCTGTTCCTGTTTTTCGATATTCAGGATACTGGCAATAAAGTCGGCGATTTTCCCGGGATGGTCAATGTTGATCATATTCAGGCGCATTTCTTCGGAAAACAAAGGATTGTTCTCGGAAATCAACTTCATCTCGGACAAGAGCGCACGGGTAAGGGCCTTGATCTCGTCCGGCCCCTCGCCGACATCGTCTAGATATTCCACCGCGGCCACAATCGGCTGCTCTTTGGAAAGAATTTTCTTGATCTTGAAGCGCTTGAGTGTGGAGATAAAAATATTCAGCGACCCGTCCGGTAGATTTATGCGCTTTACAATCTTGGCCACCGTGCCGATTTGATACAAATCGGTACCGGTCGGCTTGTCGGCCTCGTCACGAACCAGCACCAGCCCCAGCATACCGTCTGCCAGGATAGACTCGTTCGCAGTATTGATATCCTCGGCACTGCTGAGCATGATGGGCGTAAATATTCCGGGAAATATCGGCTTTCCGTTCAGTGGAATTATGGGTAATTTGCTTGGCAGCATCATTTCTATAGGGATAATTTCGTTCTCTGACATATAAGCTCCTTGTGCCTGTACCTACTGCTGTTTCACTCTAAAATATAGACACTTGAGCGCTATCGGCAAGCTTTTGCGAGCAAAATATGGCAGTTTGACCACGGGAAAGGCGTTTTTGCGCCCAGCTAAGGATTATTCAAGAGACGGCAGAGATGCAGCTGATGCGCTTAAAGAAACCAGGCCGGCAAGCCTGAAAGCAGATCGGGATTGATGCGCATGCCGGGAACCTGAATGGCATGTTCCGCCACCCGGTTACCAAAACGCAAAGCCTTGGCCATCGGGGCCTCGCGTGCTACTGCAGTAAGGAAGCCGGCGGCAAACGCATCTCCGGCTCCTGTAGCATCCAGTGGCCGAATAGCCCGCACTGGACTTTCCAGCAGACTGCCGTCATGCACACAGAGCGCGCCATTCTGGGCACGTTTAATAACCAGTGTTACCTCAAGATCTTTAGCCAGTGCCGGCAGGCTATGGTCCAGATCATGGCCGGTAAACGCCTGCAGCTCATCCTCATTCATAAATACCCAGGTGCAGAAATCTTTTATCAAGGATCGGAAAAGGTCGCGATTTGCCATAGTAACCCGACGCCCACCCACATCAAAAGAGATTTGCTGTCCGGCTTTAGCGGCTATTTGCATGATTTCAGTCAGGTTTTCCGGTGCTTCGGCCAGGAAACCGTCTACATGCAGAACCGGGGCTGATGCATAGAAACTGGTGGGTATTTTGGCAGGAAGCAATGAAGAGGCCACACCGGGGCAAACTACAATGGTACGCTGGCCGCTTTCGTCAATAAGGGCACAAAAAATACCGCTATGCCCTTCCTGTTTTTGAATAAAGCTGGCAACACCGGCCTCGGCCAGATCGTTTGCATACAGGGTCCCCTCGTCATCATTACCCACAGCTCCGGCAAAACTGCTGCTGCCGCCAAGCGACTTAAAAACCCTGGCGGTGTTGGCAGCCCCGCCTCCGGCAATACGCAGTTGCCCGGTTAAACCGGCCAAAAGCTTATGCACTTCATCGTAGGGAAGATGGTTCGTCGAGCCTGGATCATAGCCCAACACTATGATGTCGTTCTTATTTACAAAAGCACTGATGTCGAGCAAGGCATTTCCGGCGCAGGCAATAGAGTTCATGATGTAATAATCCCCTCCAGACACTTCATTACTTAAAATATCGGCATATTTACCCGCCGCCATAGCAGGCTTTTTGCGAAGCTTTTAGCCCGGATATTGACCAAGTCCGCCCACCTGTGCTATCTTCATCTCCGTTGGGGCGCTTAGCTCAGCTGGTTAGAGCGCTTGGTTTACACCCAAGATGTCGGGGGTTCGAATCCCTCAGCGCCCATCATTAAAGTCGCCGAAAGGCGACTTTTTTTATTGAGGGACGCTGAGGGATTCGAACCATAGTGAGCGCGCACCGCATAGGTGCGAAAAGCGCGCATGGACGCGCGCGACAGCGAACGTAGGCGGGCTGGAAGGAGCACACACGATGTGTGCGACTGGAAGCCGAATCCCTCAGCGCCCATCATTAAAGTCGCCGAAAGGCGACTTTTTTTATTGAGGGGCGCTGAGGGATTCGA
>JAHIWF010000407.1 GCA_018815555.1 Spirochaetota bacterium
CCTGCGCATGAGTTGAAAATGGACGAGGTAGCCCACGGTTTGTTCCATGACGGCAGGCCGCTGGATTTGACAGCGGCTGAGTGGAAGATTTTATCGCGTCTTGTCCAGTCTCCGGGGGTAGTGCTGTCGCGCGAGAAATTGCTGGCTTCGGCCCTGGATTACATTGCCGATGGTTCAGAACGCACAATAGATACGCATGTAAAGAATATCCGCAGCAAATTCGGCGAGCCTGGCTGGATCGAGACGGTGCGCGGCTTTGGTTACCGTTTCGAAGGCCATGCCGGATGAAGGATTCCGGAAAACCGCTCTCGATTTTCAGCCGTTCCCTGTTGGTATGGCTGTCCGGCTTTTTGCTGGTTATTCTGGTACTCTCGTTAGCCTTGTTTTTTTCCTACCGGTATTCTGCGGCCTCTTGGAACAGCATCCGGCGAGGCGAGCTGGAAAAACTGTTGGCAGCATATATTCAGGATCCAGCCGCCGCGGTCCGCCTGCCCGATGATGTTGCCCTGTTTGTCTATGATCTTGATAACGAACTGTTGTTTTCCAACCGGGGCAGCGGCCGCCGCCGCATAGCTGCTGATGAAGTTCTGCGTCCTGTGGTCATCGACGGACGTACTGCCGCCTGGTACAGTGCCGGGTCTTTGGAATTTCATGAAAGCGCAGCGAATCAAAGTTTTCTTAACAGTATGTTGCTTGCTCTGCTTTTGTCCCTGTTGCTGTCGCTGCTGGCCGCCGCCGCGATGGCCTGGCTTTTTGCCCGCAGCCTTAGTAAGCCTGCCCGGATGGTGCAGGCCGGGCTTGACCGCATACGTTCGGGTAATCTGGATCTGCGTATTTCTGAACAGGGGCCGGCTGAACTGCGGTCGATTGCTCTGGCGGCCAATGACCTGACCGCCCAGTTACAGCATGAACATGTATTGCGCCGGCAATGGGTTCAGGACATCGTACACGACCTGCGCACCCCGATTACCGCTTTGCAAAGCCAGTTTGAGGCCATGATTGACGGCGTGCTGCCGCCGGATCCCGCACGGCTGTCCCGGCTGCAGGCAGAACTCGGCAGAGTGCAGGCTTTGGTCGCAGCCTTCGAAGACTTAATGCGCCTGGAGGCTCCGGATTTTTCGGTGACGGCAGAAAACTTTTCTGCACAGTCTTTTTTGGCTGCTCTGGACGAGCGCTTTAAGCTCCTGCAAACTTCAGCGGATCAGGACTTGCAGACCGAGTGCCAGGTAGAAAAACTGTATGGCGACGAAACTTTACTTTTCCGGGCGGTTTCCAATTTGCTGGATAATGCGCTCAAGTATGGCGATACCAGTAGGCCGCTGCGGCTGGTTATCAGCACCAATGGCAGTGATCTGCATATTCTGGTTCACAATTATGGCACGCCTATACCCGAAACAATGCAGCAGGATATTTTTGAACGCTTGTTCCGCGGCGATTTTTCGCGCCCGGCCAGCGGATCGGGTCTGGGCCTGTCCATTGCCCGACGTATTGTACAGCTGCATTCCGGCAGCATTACGGTGCAGTCCGCGGCCGAAACGGGTACCAGTTTTCTAATCAAGCTGCCGAGGGGACTGGCAAACTCCTGATCAGGAACTGATACTCTCCCGGCCTGGTACTGGTCAAAATCTGACCCGGACTGTCCTCCTTAAAAGAAATCGACTTCACAGCATCTTCACAAAGTGCCGACCTGAGCTTCTTGCCACCCGTGTATTGTAATGGCATGACCTGGCTTAAGACAGCGTTGACTGCACAGCCCGGCACGAACAAAGAAGACCATGGGAGGTTTTTATGAAGTTGACCAGAAAAGTTATTTTGATCGCGGCGCTGGTACTCGCCAGTTTTACACTGATTGCCGCAGCCAGCAGCGAGTTGCTCGGACGTGATGTCGCAGAAAATGGCCGCTTGAGTACGGTCAGCGGCGTACTGCGCTATGATGCAGCAGAAGGCGAGTGGTATCTGGACTCCGGTACCGACAGCTGGGTTCTGCATCTTGGTCAGGCCAGCCTGCAGGCCGGAGAAGTGCTGAAAGACGGTGCCGCTGCAACCGTAAGCGCTTTTGTGTACGAACATGATATGGCTCCGGTTTCGGTGAGTACCGGTGGAGTAGAGCTTAGTGTATGGGGCGACGATGGCCGTCCCTCCTGGTCTGGTCGCGGCAATCGCCGCAACGCTACAGAGCGGGTAAGCCCCAGTGGCAATTTTTATGGAAGAAGCGGCAGCTGAAACTTCCGGTTGCGGCTGCTCTTGTCAGGAAGCCCGGAGTGGGCTAGAGTAAAGGTGTCGCTTGCACAGGCAAACGGCACCTTTTTTAACTGAAAGAGAGATTTCATGAAAGCCATCAGTGCCTACAGCATCCTGTTTGTTCTGGTATTGGCCTGCGCGGCAGGAGCCTTTATTTTCCGCTCGGGTTTGGATTTCATTCCCGGCGCTGAATCACTGCCGCTTGAAGCCCCCGTGGCGGCCTTTGCCCCGGCTGATGACAGTCTTGTAATAATTGACCGTTCGGGCTACCGGCTGCTTGCACTGGATGGTCAGCAGAATTTATTCTGGTCGTCCGAAAACAGTGATCTATATGGACGGATCATTGCGGCCGACATGAACAACGCTTCGGTTATCTATGTTATTGATCAGGCTACGGACGAGGATCCGGCCTGGCGTTATGAACGTATTGTGCGGGTTGGCCCCGATGGGCAGCCTGCTGGAGTGATACTGCAGAAAAAAGTTCAGGGTTTCGCCGGCTTCGTGCATGGTGCCCTGGCTTCCAGTGATGATTTCTTGTGGTTTCTTTTCGCCGATAACGACGGCTATGTCAGTCTGTATGAATTGACCATCAATTCTGGTCAGGAAAAACTTGTATTCAAGACTGAATGGAGTCTGCCCTCGGCATCTCTTGCGGTACGGCCTGTCGATCAAACCTTTGTTATCAGTGCCGGTGGCGGCCTCCTGCGTTTTGACCAGGGGCGTTTTGAATTACTGAGCGAATATCGGCAAGCGATGCCCTATGCTTCTTTTGTGCGCTATGACCAGGGCGGCCGATTGCTTGCCGCAGATTCCCATAGCGGTGTGCTGGCTGTGCTTGAGGATCCCCTAAAGCCGAAAACACTGCTGCGGCAGAGTGATTCCGGTTTCGGGCAGCTTACTGCGGCTGCTGCTGATCCCCGGCTGGAGGCCTGGCTGTTGCGGGCGAGTGGACTGGATGCCCTGCAGGATCAAGCCGATCCGGCTTCCACTATGGATTTTTTCAGCCTGCATAAGCAGGGTTTTCTTACTGTCGATAAAATGAACAACCGGGTTAGTAGCTTCTCGGCTCAGGGCATAGCCGGCAGCGTTCTGGAATCGGTGGTATTGGGCTCAAGTGCGCGCAACCGCAATATTCTGGCCTGGGTCTTTGTTGCCGCCGCCTGCTTCTTGCTGATTTTGCTGTTGGTGCTTCTGCTGTTAAAGATACTATTGCTTGCACATCCGGTTGTGGCTATGGTTACCACCTGTATTCCGCCGCTTATGCTGATCGTACTGGCTGTGCTCATTTCGATGTTCCATGGTCAATTGCAGCTGACAAACGCTGCTCAGGAACGCGGTCTGGCCGAACTGCGCGGCTTTGTGCAGTCCGGGGCTGCCGGCTTAGACACCACGCTGCTGCAGATAGCAAAAACTGATTCCGGTTATGATAACCGGGTTATATCCAGCCTGCAGCAGTCTTTGCGCCAGCTGCTGGCAAGCAGTGGCAGGCAGACCTCATATCGTCTGGCTGTATATGGTCTGGAGGATAAGCTCTGGATACATCTGGCTGACAGCCGTTCTCTAGCGCTGCCCGGCCTTAATTATCGCCATGCCAGCAGCGAAGCGGTCAGCCGCTTGTATGCCGGCGAGGCCTACAGCAGCATCCAGCGGCGTCCGCTGGACAGCTCAGCACTTTCCACCAGCCCGTTTGTCTACCGTTCTGTCGCGCTGGCTCCCCTGCATGATGCCGACGGCAAACTGGTAGGTCTGCTGGAGTTAACGGCGGCGGCCGCTGCTCCTGATTTAGCGGCGATTCCGTCTTCGCTTTTTGCCGCGAATCGGGTGTTTCTGCTGTTTCTTGGCAGTGGAGCGCTGCTGCTGTTGCTGACTATAGGCCTGTTTTCTGCATTGCGCCTCGATGCATCCGGCTGGGATTCCGCAGATACCCTGCCAGACCAAAATGATTCCGGCCCTTCGCGCGGCTCTGCCGATCTGCCGCCGGACTTCGAGCGTGATGCCGGTCTGGTTGACAATGACCTGGATACACTGCTGGACGAGACTCGTTTTGATATGAGTGAATCTGGCGAAAGCGAGTCGCGGTCTGCCTTGGCCCTGGATGGTTTTGATGATATGGATTTCCCGGTAGCTGATATTGATTCTGTGCTGGAGCCGCCTCCGGAAGAAACTGCGGTCGCCACTCGCGCTGCCAGTGTGTCATCAGAGGTCGGATCAAGTCCGAGCAGCCCCACTAGGACCCCGGAAGCTTTTTCGCTTGAAGATCATACCCGGATTCATCATCAGGCCATACAGTCCCTGAAGTCTGGAAACGCCGACACGGCGGTGGTTCTGCTGGAGCAGTTACTGGATACCTTCCCCGGCGACGCCCGGGCCTGGAACAATCTGGCAATTGCCTACAAGCGCCAGGGCCGTTTGGCCATGGCCATCCGTTCGGCTGAAAAAGCACTGGCACTGGAGCCGGACAACAAGGATACTGCAAAAAATCTGGAAGCCTTGAAGAAACTGCAGGCATGATAGATTTTCATACTCATTCCAGTGCCAGCGACGGCACCTACTCACCGGCCGAGCTTATGGGCAAAGCGCATGAGCTCGGTATCGCTACTATTGCCCTCACTGACCACGACTGCATCGATGGCCTGGCCGAAGCCGCCAGGACTGCTGCCGGGTTGGGCTTGCGTTTTATTCAGGGTGTGGAAATAGAAATAGCCTTTGGCCCCGGTGAGTTTCATCTACTTGGACTGGATTTGCGTATTGATCTAAACAAGCCTGATGCCGTGCTGGTGTCGGCGCTGGCTGAGCTGGCGCAGGCCCGCGAGAACCGCAATCGCGAAATGGTTGAGCGTTTTATTCAGCAAGGTTATCCACTGGATTATGCCGAGCTGCGGGCCATGTACGGCAGCGGCAGCCTCGGCCGGCCACATATTGCCGAATATCTGGTCAAAAAGGGTATCGTACGCAATAAACAACTGGCTTTCGATCAGTTTCTGGCCAAAGGAAAGCCTTTTTTTATCCAGAAAGACTGTTTCCCGCTTGATCGGGCCATCGAGCTGATTCATAAGGCCGGCGGCCTGGCCTTTGTTGCCCATCCGATGTCGCTGTTCGTCAGTTGGACGCGTATGCGCGAATTGTTACCCGCCTGGAAAGAGTTGGGGCTGGACGGGGTGGAAGCCTGGCATCCGCTGGCCCGCATAGTCGACTGCGAGCGTCTGCAAAAATTGGCCGGCGAGCTAGCTTTGCGGGTTAGTGCCGGCAGCGATTATCACGGCCCCATCCGGCCCGACCGACAGCTGGGCCGCACCGCCGGCAAGCGCTGGATGGAAGACCACTTTCTGTCTGCAATCGAACGTTAAACCGGTGACCGGCAGCCAGTCTGCAGGGCTCCGACCGCTGCGGCTGCTTCAACCTCTTCTGCTTCTGCGGCTGCTTCAACCTCTTCTGTAGCTGCGGCTGCTTCAACCTCTTCTGCAACCGGAGCAGCCCAGCACATGCACGTGGCGGTGGCTCGCGTCTTCGAAGTAGCGGGAGATCAAGTAGCCGTTGCGCGGTATCATCTGGTGGCAGACCGGACAGGTGCGCTGGTGGGCGGTGTTGTCCGGCCAGCAGTAGGGA
>JAHIWF010000408.1 GCA_018815555.1 Spirochaetota bacterium
ATCAATTACAATGTCCACAGGCTCGGAGACCGAACCGGGAGAAAAATGCAATAGCGGTACTTTTTCTATAACAATCATGCATATTCCTCCTGCAGCAGATATTTATGGTTCCGGTATATCTCGCCGGCCAGTGCCAGCAGCGGGGTCAGCCGGCCGGTATCAAGATCCAGCCATTCAGCGGCAGCGAGCGTCCGGACAGCACTTTCTTTGCCGGCCGCTTCGCGCAGCAGCAGCCGCGGCCCGGACTGATCTTGTACAATCAGGAAGCCAGGATTAGCACTTGCCAGCATATCGGCTTCGGTATTGAACAAGGTTGGCTTGTCAGCGTACGGCCGTCCTTCGTAGGGACAGAAGAAGCCGCAGTTACCGCACTCATTGCACAGATCATCCACATGAATAATCTGAATGGACTGACGCAAAGCCGACCCGGCAACAACAGGCAAAGCAAAATTGGCCCGGTTCGGACAGACTTCAACGCAGCGCAGGCAGGCAGAACCGCAGGAGAGACAGCGCTCGGCTTCAGTTTTGGCAAAATCGGCTGAATCCGGGCTGCAGGAATGCAGCAGCTCGCCGCGCCTGGATAAGGCCGCATAATCCACCGGTGCCGGCTGTAGCCGTTCCTGATGTATTACAACACCGGCCTTGCCCAGAATGGCATAGGCAGCCTTACGCCCGTCAGCTTCGGCAGCAATAATGCTGGCCGGACCACGGCGGGCATCGCCGGCAACATACACAGCATCAACAGAACTGACCATAGTATCGCTATCAGCAACCGGACGGCCGTTCCGCTGAACCGACAGCCCCAGCTTTTCGAACAGCGCGCGATCCGGCAGCTCGCCAACGGCCGCAATTAAAAGATCACAAGGCTGCTTCTGTACGGTATCGGCGGCAACCGGCGCGCGGCGGCCGGACTCGTCCGGTTCACCCAGTTTCATGTCGCGCACCACCAGTTGCGGCAAGCCACCATCGATAGCCGGCAAAGCCTGCTCAGGCAGCGCCAATTGCCGGTACAGCACACCGTCAGCCACCGCCAGCTCGTATTCTTCGCGGTCCGCCGGCATCTCGGCCAGCGTGCGCCGGTATAAAATACTTACTTGCGGCTTGCCGCGCAGACGGATAGCCGCCCGGGCAGCATCCATAGCGGTATTGCCGCCGCCGCATACAGCCACTGCCTTCACATTCGGGAAGGCGGACGGGTCATGATGCACCTGTTCCAGGAACTCAAGAGCATCGACTATGCGGATGGCATCACCCTGGATATCCAGCGGCCGCGGCACCGGAGCTCCGGAAGCCAGCACAAAGCTGGTATAGCCTTCAGCCTTCAGTGCCGGAATGTCGATGGCACCATACCAGCCGAACATGAACTGTGCCCCCAGCTGCTTGATGCGGTTAACATCCTTGGCTATATCGGCCGGATCGATGCGGAAGGACGGGATAACATTGGCGGGCACGCCGCCGGGAGCGGCAGCTTTGTCAAAAACCGTAACCGAATAGCCGTGCAGTGCCAGATAATGAGCGCAGGCCAATCCGGCCGGTCCAGCACCAAATACCGCAGTCTTGCCTTTGCCAGAAACAGCCGGAGCAGCTTTTGGCGGAATATCGGCAGCGCGGGCACAGGCCAGCTTCATGGCTCGGATTTCTACCGGACCTTCATAATCCACCCGGGCACAGGCACTCATGCATTGATGATCACAGAGAATGCCGGTAATGTGCGGCAGCGGATTATCCGCCAGTACGATACTCAAGGCACGCTCAGCATCGCCCTTGGCCAGAGCTTTCATATAGGCCGGCGGTTTTTGGCTGGCCGGGCAGGCTTCTACACAGGGGGCGGCAAAACAGTCGGTAAGCGGTAGTGCTTTTTTGATTACAGTTTCGCCTTGCTTCCAGTCGCCATGGTAGGCTTTTTCCTGCAGCGCTTTTTCAGACAAGGCTTTCAAGGCCTCCCGGTCCGGTCCGGCCGGGATGCCGGCTTTCAGCGCCCGCACAGCCTCACGGGCCATTGGCTCGAGCCGCAAATAGCCGCCCGGTTTAAGAATGTCCGTTGCTACCGTAAGCGGCCCCAGGCCGGCTTTAAGACAGTCGTACACATTCAGCGCGCTTACGCCGCCACAATATGAAAAGGCCGGAGGATTATCCAGTGCGGCTGACAAATCCGCAGCCAGTCTGGTGGTAATCGGGAACAGGGCCCGCCCAGACATATAACGTTCAGCCCCCGGCATGCGTGTGCCGACATTGCGATTGGCCAGAGTATTGGACAGTTTGATGCCAAAGTTAGTTTTGCCAGCCGCCGCCTTTGCACGCAACGAAGCGATCAGATCAAGTGCTGCCTTAAACTGCAGGTCGTGCTCAAAAGTCGGCCGGGTCACTTCAATATTTTGCCAGTGGGTTTCGTCCAGTATCGATCGAACTGTATCATACCCAAGCAAAGTAGGGTTAAGTTTAATGTAGGTATCGAATTTCTTGGTCTCTATAAGATATGCGCCAATACGCTCAATCTCTTCCGGCGGGCAGCCGTGCATCGTGGACAGTGTGACCGAGTGCACAACCCGGGCAGAGAGTGAGGCCAGCGCCAGCCGGGCACGCTCCGCTCCGTCTGCTCCGAAAGCCGCCGCAAAATTACGGCTGGCTACCGCAGCGGAAGCTTCACGCATTGCCGATTCCCAGATATCAGTACCGGCCGGACTGCGCATGCCCTCGATAAAGTCATCCACCCGCTTGCCTTGAATCCCTTCCAGGGTATAGCCGACCGACATATTGAACATCAGGGCCGGATTGACAGAAAGGTTGGAACCGCCAGAGAGCGCGGCTGGCGAACCATCCAGGGCGGCCTGCAGCACATGAATGGCAATCCAGGCACGCAGATATTCCGCGCGCGCTTCTTCCAGCAGCAGTTCGGTGGACCATTCGACATTGTGCCCCTCGTCCAGGGCGTCAATGCAGGGTTTATCTATTTCCAACCGGTCGTTCTGCTGCACGGTTTTTAGCTCGAACACCCGCGATCCAGCCAGCCATGCGGCCACCAGATTTGGCGCAATCTGGGTGTGCGGTCCAGCGGCTGGCCCTAAAGGCAGTGATACTTTAGTATCATTAACCATAAACCCGGGAGACGTGGACTCAAGTGTCAGCACCCGTTGGATCAGAGCCTGCGGAATGTCAAAGACCGTTTTTCTGGCGACCCACTCACCCGTCATCCGTTCCATCAGCCGGCTCATCGGCAAGGCTTTCATCAATTTGCTCACTTGTCCCCCCATCGTAGCTGTTTTCCCCAGCCGGCAGCGGCCAGGATACCATCTTCTGCCCGATCCACCGCATTTGCAGCATCCCAGACCGTTTTGCCGCGAACCAGTGTCCGCACCACTTTTCCCGCCAACTTCATTCCTTCGAAAGGAGTTATAGTACCTTTACTGAGTAATTCTTCGCCGCGAACAACATGCTCTATGTCCGGATTGACCAATACGATATCGGCATGCTTGCCCGGCTCCAGCTCGCCCTTACAGCCGGCTAACCCATAACGACGAGCGGCCGCTCCGGAAGTAACACGCAGAAAAGCCGGCAGATCCAGTCTACCCTTGCGCCAGCCCTCCGAATATACCAACGGAAACAAAGTACCGGAGCCGGGAATGCCGCCATAATCTTTCCATAACGATCCGGTATTTTTTTCCGCTACTGGAGCCGGTGCATGGTCACTGGCTACGAAAGCGATGGTTCCGTCCGCCAGCAGGCGCCATAACTGTTCGGCATTGCCGGAAGGTTTAACCGGCGGAGCGGTCTTCAGGGCTGCCCCTTTGGCATAAAAATCATCGCTGGAGAAGATAAGGTACTGCGGACAGGTTTCGCAGGTGGCGGCTGCACCAGCCTGGTCGGAACGGCACAGGAAGGCCAGCAACTCCGCCGCCTCTGCTGTTCCCACATGCACAATATGCAGCCAGCGGCGTGCCCCGACCTGACCGGCATAAGCAGCCGCACCGGCTACCGCCGTCAGCTCGGAACCCGCCGGGCGGGACTCCACATAATCCGACCAGGACTCAGACCGGCCGAGTTTTTCCGGCAGTTTTTTATACCACTCGGTGGCCGACTTGATATATGAAGGATCCTCGGCATGCAGCAGCAAAGGCCGGCCTAAACCGGCAGCAGCAGCAGCAGCGCGGCTGAGACCAAAAAAATCAACGGCCGTAAAAGTTTCCATCCCGGAAATCAGGTAGCACTTAAAGCCAAGCACGTCTGGAGCCAATTCGGCCATGCCGCTTTCCACTGATTGATCCAATGTGTGCCCGGATACACCGCCAAAAAGGCCGAAGTCCACCACACTGTGTGTACCCATAGCTGCCAGTTTGGTTTTCAGATTGGCAGCGCTGGTAACCGGCGGCAAGGAGGTGCAGGGCATGTCTATAACCGTAGTAACGCCCCCGCGGGCCGCTGCCATGCTGCCGTGCAGGAAGTCTTCGCGGTGGGTAAACCCCGGTTCATCAAAATGCACATGAGGGTCTATAGCCCCCGGCCAGGCTTCCAGGCCTTCGGCTTCAATTATTTCCTCGCCGGCAGCGGCATCAATACCCGAAGCAATAGAAACAATGCGCCCATCGGTAATTTTTATATCGCGGCGCAGCAATTCCGTCTGACCGGGCAGCGCACAGGCTGCATTGCGGATAATCATGACCACCCATCCTTTCCCGCCTCGGTGCCTGCCAAAAACATCAGGGCTTTTTCGGTAGTCATCGGCAGCGAATACCTAAGCTCGGCCTCTGGCCGGGCGGCCCGCAAGGCTGCGGCTACCGCAAAATACCCGGCAATGCCGTACATGAGCGGCGGCTCGCCGACCGCCTTGGAATTGGCCACGGCCTTCGGGTTCGGATGTTCCAGAAATTCAACATCCATTTCCGGCATAAAATGGGCATCCGGCAGCTTGTAGGTGGAAAGCGTATCGGACAAAAGACGCCCCTTGCTGTCGAACACCAGGTCTTCGAGCGCGGCCCAGCCAAGTCCCTGGGCAAAAGCACCCTCAATCTGCCCGAGATCGATGGTGTGATCAATGGAAACACCGGTATCGTGTACGATTACCGACTCGTCGAAGGTATAGGTTCCGCGCAGTACATCGACAGTCGCCGTTATCAAAATACAACCATACACATGATAGGCAAAAGGGCTGCCATATTCACGCGCCATGTCGTAATGCAGACCGGGTGTCGCATAAAAGCCATGGGCGGAAAGATCGACCCGTTCGGAGTGGGCG
>JAHIWF010000409.1 GCA_018815555.1 Spirochaetota bacterium
CGTTCTGTGTCCGATACTGCCTGTTTTGCCAATTTTTCCTGCATATGTGCGGCCTGGGACAGCTGACTGTAGAGTTCTGTTCCGGTTATCTGTTCCAGCAGCAGCGAACGGTCGTTACGATCGGCTTTTAGAAAGGCGGCAAAATCGCCCTGCGCCAACAAAATAGAACGGCAGAACTGGGTATAGTCCAGGCCGCAGACCTCGGCTATCAGGTCAGGCACACGGCTTACTCCGGACTCTACCGTGCCACTGCTCAGATCATGCATTTCGTGCTGCTGATTCTGTAACTTCCCCTGTGCGCTGTTGCGCGCACGGCGCTGGCTCCAGCTGGCACGGTATTGCCCAGATGCACAACTGAAAACCACCTCGGCTTGACATTCTGCCGTGTGCCGGCTCATTACTTCGTTGCTTCCGGCGTTTAGCTTGTCCAGTCGTGGCGTGCGGCCGTACAGGGCCAGCGAGAGGGCATCCAATATGGAAGATTTTCCTGCTCCGGTTGGCCCGCTAATTGCGAATATTCCTTCACTGCGGTAAGCCGGATCATCGAGGTTTACTGTCCAGCTGCCGTGCAGCGAGTTGATGTTTTTACCGCTGATCGAAATGATTTTCATGGCTGCTCAGCCCCGCTCTGTATATCGGCCTCCGCCAGCTGTGCTACCAGATGGCGGTAACGCGACAGCAGTGTCTGCCGCTCGCTTTCTTCTATGTTTTTAACGTCGAGCAATTGGCTGAATACCTGGAACTCGTCCAGACTATCCAGACTTGCGCTGCTTTCCGATAGTGCTCCGTCCGGGCCGCTGCCGTCATTGCGTATCAGCAGGATATCAAGGCCGCTGCCGGCTACAGCCTCCAGGCAACGCTCCTTGAGTACTCCTGCGGCTTCGCTGCCGCTGCAGTGCAGTTCCAGCCACAGACTGCTCTCTCCGCTTACTTCGGCCAGCCGCCGCAGTCGCTCCGGCATGGCCGCCGCAGTGTCGGCAATGCGCTGCAAGTTCTGGAACACCGGAACCGGTATGGAACGGACTGCGCAGCTGCCCGCCTGTGCATCCAGCAAATTTACTACTTTCTGCTGCCCGCATTCGGCAAATCCCATAGCCAGCGGCGATCCGCAATAACGAACGCTATCGCATCCGCCTACGGTCTGCGGCCGATGCAGATGACCGAGTGCAACATAGTCCAGCCAGTCCGGGAAGATATCAGCGGCAACATGGGCCAAACTGCCGACATACAAATCACGCACACCATCGCCTTCCACTGTAGTGCCGCCGGCGGTAAAAAGATGTCCCATGCTGATTACTATAGCCTGTGGATTATCCTTTTTCTGCGAACTGGCCAACTTGTGAATCTGCTCGTAATGTTCGCGTATTCCGCCCAGCAGACGGCTTTCCTTTTCCTGGAAATTCTCACCGGCCTGGGCGGTCCGCACATCACGATCGCGCAGATAGGGCACGGCACATACCAGCAGTTGCAGCCGGCCGTCCTGGCCATGGATTGGTATAAGTTCGGCTGCCGGATCTTCGCCGCTGCTGACTACATGGATATTCAGGCCCTTCAGCAGGGCTTGCGGGGCCGCCAAAAAGGTTGGCGAGTCGTGATTCCCGGCGCAGATGATGATATGACGGCAACCGCCAGCCAGCGCCCGGGGCAGAAAACCATAATACAATTCCTGGGCACGATTGGATGGGGTTGTGGTGTCAAAAACATCGCCGGAGATCAGCAATACTTCTACTGCTTCGTCTTTAAGCAGCTTCAGCAGCCAGTCCAGAAACTGTGCGTGCTCGCGATGGCGGCTGCGTCCGTACAAACTGCGTCCAAGGTGCCAGTCCGAGCTGTGCAGAATTTTCATGCTGTATCCCCCGACACCAGTGTATCATCTGAGGCTGCGTTCCGGCCATTATTTTGCATTAAAATTGTTCTGCACGATTAGGGTTACTGTTTTTGGTAACTCAGATTAAAAGCCGGTTTGTCGGCGAGAGCCGCATCGTACTCGTCCTGACCAATTCTGCCTCGCTCCAGCATTACGTCCATTATCGAGTGCATGCGTATCAGCCAGCCTTCGCTTATTTCACCGCGCTCAAAATATGCGTGATAGCGCCGCGGTGAAGGCAGAATCGATGCCAACCAGAGCGCTTGAGCCAGACTCAGTTCGGCTGCAGCTGTTCCGAAATAATAACGGGCGGACTGTTCAGCTCCATAAATACCGGGGCCGAATTCAGCGATATTCAGATACAGTTCCAGGATGCGCTCTTTTGGAATGTGCAGGTGTTCTTCCATTAGGTAGACCAGGGCGGTTTCCTGCAGTTTTCGCGCTATGGTTTTTTCCATCGACAGGAAGAGGTTTTTAACTACCTGCATGGACAGAGTGCTGGCCCCAAAGCTGAAACTGCTGTCTTCGGCGTTTCTGGCCAGTGCTGTTGCTATGTTCTTCCAGTCAGCACCCGGGTGAAAGAAAAAATCACCATCCTCTGCCGTAAGCACAGCCGATACCAGATAGGGAGAAATATCCTCGACCGGTATATACGCAT
This sequence comes from Spirochaetota bacterium, assembly GCA_018815555.1. Classification (GTDB taxonomy): domain Bacteria; phylum Spirochaetota; class Spirochaetia; order Treponematales; family UBA12059; genus UBA12059. The sequence continues at coordinate 2,526 of JAHIWF010000409.1, forward strand.
AGGCGGGCAAAGCCATGGTGTTTTTTGCGCTCTCTACGCTTACTGATCCGGGCATCGTCTCGGCGGAATTGGCAGTTGCTGCCCTGGCAGGTGTTACTGAATTTACCGCAGCGGCTGAGCTTGCAGACGATGCAAACGTAGCCGCCGATTTTCCGGGCTTGCCTGCACTGTATGGTGCAAGGCCATAGGCAGCCCTGGCGGCATCTCTGTCTGCCCATTGCCCGACAACCCAGCTTCTGGTTCTTTCGCTGTGTTTCAGCATCCAGTCAAGCGAAGGCCGGCGGAAGGACGGTATCTGGATACTGCGTACCAGGCTGCCCTGGGCATCGTGTATCTGGTACTCGAAGGCCTCGTCCAGCTTTACAATTTCGTCATGTGCGGGCAAGGAGTGAATATGCAGATCAGTGGCCGTATACTCTACGTCCAGGGTGGAGCTCTCAATCCAGTGTCTAGGAACAGTCAGCAATCCATCCAGGCTAAGTGCGCCAGAAACCCGACTGGCAGCCAATGAGCCGGTCAATTCTGCCGGTATAAGATTCCACAATTCCTGGATATTCTGCTCCTGCATCTTTATCCGAACTTCGGCTACTGTCGGTTCGGTCGTTTTGCCGCTATTCTGCAGCAGCTGTGTGAATACTCCGGTAAAAGAGGGAAGCAGCTGCATGGAAAGGGTTCCCACTTTTAAGGTGCCGTGTTCAAAACGCAGTGTGCCCGCCGGCAGCTCGGCCTGGGTCAGCTGTACTTCCTTCTGCAGCGGAACCAGGGCCCTCTCAGTTGGGTTAAAATTAGCTGCAAACACATAGCTGCCCGCATACTCTGAACTTAAGAAATCGCTGCTGCCGGTAATTTGCCAGGCCTGGCCGGCATTGCTTCGGGCGTCTGCCTGCAGGCTCAGGCTAAACGGGTTTGCCAAAAAGGGCAGCTGGATTGAAGCAGTTTCGTTGGTGCGGACCGAAACGTTCAGGCTCGTAACCCGCTCCGCCAGTTCGCTGAAAAGTTCTATTTCCGCATATACCGGCTGCCGCAGCCCGACTTGCATGGTCATTTGCTTGGTGTTGCTGCGAAGCTGTATTGTCGCATCGACCATAGCGATATTAATGCGTTTTACGGAAAGATAAGCCGGTAGCAACTTTGCTTCCAAAACCCGTTGCAGCAATATCCCCGGCTCCTGCAGCCAGGCTAGCCAGGTGTCGCTTGGGAAGCGACCTGCCTCTGCCACCAGCCGGCCAGCCGCCTGTAGATCTGGAATAGCGCGCGGCCGCAGCAGTATGGATCGCAGCTTGGCCAGCCCGGGTAAATCTACTTCCGAGATGAATAATCCGGCCAGCGGCCAGTACCATAGTCGGCCGACCTTAATTTGTATGCCGCTCTGTTCAGCCACCCGGTCTGCAGTATGAGCGGCCAGCGGCGGCAATACAGCAAGATTGAACAGCAGCCAGAGCCCGAGAATGGTGCCGGCCAGGATGATAAACAACTTAAAGAAGCGCGGGCGTTTCATGTTCATAGCATGTTATTACAGCAGTCTGCTAGAGACTGCTGCCCTGACTTTACTATGAATACCTGCTGGTGCATAGTCCTGGCCACCTAGTGCTGTGCTGAAGGCAGGGCAAAGCCCGGCGTTTTAAGCTCAGTTTAATTGACAAAATCTCCAAATTCACTAAAATGAAACTACAATGCTAATAAAGCGAAAATCGGTTAGCCTTAGCCGTAAAATATTTAGTCTCAGTTTTTTGCTTTCGATCGGCCTGGCTATCATCCTTACCACTTCTTTTGCACTGGTTTTTTATCCCCGACAGCTGGAAAGTGCCAGAAGTTTCCTTAAAGAAAAAAACAGCAGCCTGAATATCTATGTGGAAGCTTATTTCAAGGAAATAATCAATAGCATCAGGATATTGTCAGCCAATCTCGATGTTATCGATGGCTCCCTTGCCGACAGTGCCGGCCGGGAGCGTATGCTGGAGCTTTTTCGAACTTTTCAGAGTGTAAATCCGAATATCTACTTTATATATGCTGCGTATACTGATGGCCAGCTGCTTATTAACAACTATGAACCACCGGAAGGCTACGATCCGCGGGTCCGACCTTGGTATCGGGCAGTAATGGACTCGCCGCAATCCGGAGCGATGGTAGTGGGGCTGCTGTATAGTGAGGCCATAAGCAATGAGTTGCTGCTCTCGACGATACATATTCTGGAAAGTGACACGCAGGGTTTCAGCGGCGTGGTAGCTATAGACAGTTATACTGTGGCCATCGCAGACCAGATTGCCGCCCGTTCCGGTTTTTTCCTTTCAGCCTATAGTTTTATAACCGATAGCACACTGGATATCCTGGTGCATCCCGACCAGACTCTGGTGGGCAGCAATATTGCCGCATTAACCCAGGACTACCAGGCTCCTGATACTGACGGTTACTTCAAGTATATGTATGAGGGCGCTCAAAAACTGGCATACTCAAGTTATATGCCCTTAACCGGGTGGCATATTGTGACGGCTGTCAACGAGTCGGAACTGCTTTGGCCCATTTTGCAGACCCTTGCGGTATATGCGCTGCTGGTCTTATTGTTAGTTACTTTAATCGGGGTGTTGAATGTGCGGATCTGGAGCCGCATGTTTCTCGAGCCGCTGCTTGGGTTGCATGACCGGGTTTCCGCTTTGTTTGACTCCTGTGCTGAATGCGCTCCGTATCAGTTTCCGGACAACGAGCTGGGCGAAATAGCCGCTAATATCGAAAAGTTGACTAGCAGTGCGTTGTTTAACAAGAGCAGGGAGCTGGAAGCCGCCAATGCCAGGATCCTGGAGATCAATTCAGAGCTGCAGAATAAAAACGACTTGCTGGGACGACTGGCGGTTCATGATTATCTGACCAATATTTATAACCGCCGCAAGCTGGAAGAGATACTGGCGGAAGAATACGAAAAATATCTGCGCTATGCCATCCCTTGTGTCGTGATAATGTTCGACATCGACTTGTTTAAAGAAGTCAACGATAACTTTGGCCATAAGGAAGGTGACAATGTCTTGCAGGAAATCAGTGAGATTGCCCGCCAGCATTTACGCAAAAGTGATGTGTTCGGCCGTTGGGGAGGCGAAGAATTTCTGATTATCCTGTTCAACACAACCATGAATACAGCTTTGGAAGTGGCGGAAAAACTGCGCTTGATGGTTGCATCACACCAATTTTCGATACCACGGCAGCTTACCATCAGTCTCGGTGTAGCCGAATCGCAGAAAAATGAACACCTGGACGATTTTATGCGCCGGGTAGACACTTGTCTGTACAAGGCCAAGGAAACAGGCCGCAACCGGACGGTCTGGTAAGCAGCAGCTGCCCTCCGCCCTTACCGGCAGCCGAAAACAGTGCTTTGCGTTGCCGTTCAGTCCAGGTAGATGTTTGCTTCCGCCGGAATCCGCAGCTCTGCAGGCAGATCAGCCGCTTCCACCGCTAGAAGGGGTGAAATCTCGATAGTACGAACTGTCGGCGGGATTTCAATTCCGCGCTCGTTTAGCCAGCGGCGGTGCTGGTCCATCATCAGCTGCCGCGAGCTTTCAATTGAATCAAGTCCGTCGCGGTTTTTGACCGGCGCAAACTCGTCCTCGCGCAGTACTTCCAGGGAGACTGTAGCCGAAGCCAGCGGCAAGGCGTCAAATACAAATTTTTCAAACTTGAAGGCGTCGATCTCGC
>JAHIWF010000410.1 GCA_018815555.1 Spirochaetota bacterium
CACATTCTCGACCCACAGGCGGGCGACAGCGTTGCCGGCTATCAGCCGCTGGTGGAAGCCGGTAATCAGCGGCAGGTGAGCCTGAAAATCGTCGGCAAACAGCACTTCCTGCCCCTCGGCGAACACGGCCGCGCCGATATCTCCGGAGAACAAAATGCCGGCCCGCTGGTCAAACAACGAAAAAGCCGCTGGCGAATGCATATAGTGACTGGGTACGAAGACCAGTTCGGCCCCGGAAGCCAGTTTAAGGCTGCGGCCGGCTTCTTCTACAGGCCGGATGCGCTTATGCTCGATAATGCCAAAATGGGGCAGGAAGCGCAGCCAGAGACCGGCGATATACATAGTAGCTTTGGTTACCCCCAGCCACAGGGCTATGCCGCTTGAAACATCCGGATCCTGGTGCGAAAAGAATATGGTATCGATACGGTCGATGGAAATATAGCGGCTTACAGCCGCCACCACCCGCGGAAAAAGGTGAACCCCGCCCGGATCAAGCAGTATGCCGCGTCCCTTGTCGATAATCAGGTACTGCATAGTCTGTACTACGCCCTGTTTCTGTTCGGCATCGGCTCCCAGCCAGATAAACTGGTGGTCATCATCTTTATAGAGTACGGTTCCGCCGGTTTGGTTTTGATCCATGATTGCTGATTCCTCCCGCTCCAGTAGTATAAGCTGTATTTTTGGTTAGGAAAAGCCATAGTCCGAATTTAATATATTGGATTTTTTGTTGAATTCAAAAATGCCCTGCGTTATACTTTGAACTGTTCCCTTTTCCGTTTTCTACGTAGCTGCTTTGGGGAAATTCAGGAGGTATCCTATGAAACATAGAGTAACAATCATTGTAATGGCGGCCCTCGTTGCTCTGGCCCTGGTTTCGTGCGATTTCATGTATGAGACTAATTTTTTCCAGACAGAGATGGGTGTAGACGCCACAGAATTGAGTAAGGCCAGCGTGGCCGACTTGAATGAGATGGCGGACAGCCCTTCGTTCTTTACTGCCTTGGCGGAAGATGAAGAGGCTAAAACGGCTGTACTGGACAATCTGGACGAAGTTATCGCCGACCCGGCCAGTACACCGGAAGAAGTAGCTGAAGCCTCGTTGTTGGCAGCCGAAGTGGAAATTTACAGCTCGCCAGCCGGTGATCTGGTATCTAATGTTGGTGAATTGCTAATTAGTGCTGTTTCTGGTGGCGAAGGCGGGGAACCGGTAGATATGGAAGACCCGGAAGCCCTGATCAACGCACTATTGCCCGAAAGCGTGGTTGATGAAGAAACCGGCGAGATTGTTGAAGATTCTTTTGTGGCGATGATCAACGCGTTGAATGATTCTTATGCCTACTATGTGGAATTCAGTGAAGCCATGGATCCGGCCGACTATACCAGCAGCGAGCTGGGCGACGCCGCCATGACGGCGATGATGGCCTCGATCATTGCCAGCATAGATCCTGTCGCGGGCTATGACAGTCCCGGAGACCTGATTTATGCAGCTCTGACTGGTGAATATGCCGGTGAAATAACCATGTCCGGCGAGCTTGGCACTGATACCAATCTTCAGGCGCTATTCGATGCCGCCGGTCTTGCCGATCTTTTTTCGGCTGAAGAACCGGTAACACCTTAAGGAGGCCACGATGAAACGCATTATTGTTTTTGTACTTTCGCTCGCCTTCACCGGCAGCCTTTTGATAGCCCAGGATACACGTATAAATCTGGTCGCTCCTAAAAATCCGCGGGTTATGGGTATGGGCGGTTCTTTTGTGGCCATGAGCGAAGGCTATGCCAGCTTCTTTGGCAATCCGGCGGATTTCGCCTCCAAAAAGGGCGAGCTGACCCTTTCCGAAGTAAGTACCTGGCTGTACATGCCGCTTACCCAGGAGAATATCGACAATGTAGGCTTGCTAGCCGAATCCATGCAGAGTGAGGATTCTGACCCTCTGGTGGCCCTTGCGCCGCTTACCGGAGTAATTACCACCAACGGTCTTGGTGTTGGCATGTCTTCCGGTCTTGGTTGGGTTGGTAAAGGTCTGGCCTTCGGCGTTATGGCCGGCGCGGATAGTTATGTGTACGGAAAAACTTTGCTTGGAGCAACCGGAACCCTGGATATGCAGGGTATGGCAGTGATCGGTCTGGGTATTCCGATCAAACTGTTCGGCATTGACTTTGCCTTCGGCGGCAGCCTTCGACCCTATTTACGTACCATTACACCGGTTGGGGTGACCGATGTAATGGCCATGATGGGCGGAAGCGAAGACGGAGGTGAACCCGTATTTAACCCGCTTACCAAAGTCGGTTTTGGTCTGGCCGCTGATCTTGGTCTGCGCGTAAGTATCTCCGACTACCTAGCTGCCGGCCTGGCAATTCGTGATATCACTACCAAGCAGAGGTTTGTGGAAAATGACTTCTTGGTAGTATTGGATGCTTTGAGCCTTGGTAAACTTCCTGAAGACAAGGATGGCGTTGTGCCTCCTGATTCAGAAGTTGTTCCCAACATCACCGCTGGCGTAAGCTTCAAACCAATTCCGGTGCCGCTGCGCAAGTTGCTGGATCTGAACCTAACGGCCGAAATCCAGGATCCGATTACCGCCATCCAGGATAAAAAATCCTTTATGAATACCCTGCATGCCGGTGTCGAAGCCCAATTATTGAGCGGTCTGGTTTCGGTGCGCGGTGGTGTAAACCGTGGCTGGCTGTCAGTTGGTGCCGGAATAGACCTGCTGTTCCTGGAAACCAATGTAGCTATTTTTACCGAAGAATTGGGCAAACGCCCCGGCGACCGCCCGCGCAGTGGTGTGTCTATGGACTTTGTTATCCGCTTCTAAAGCTTTGCATAAGGGTCTCTGTACTTCAAAACCGCTCCCATAGGGGGGGCGGTTTTTTTATCGGCAGATTGTAATTCTGGGGAAGCAATGGCAGCAATTTGAGTGGCAGACTTGCAAGCGCTGGCGCTCTTGACAGTCTGAACACTGCAGGTACAATGGCTGCAGCACAGATGAAAATTCAGGAGGAGCAGGCATGACTAAAGTTGTATCGCTGGGTGGTTCTATCGTGGCCCCGGAGACTCCGGATGCGGAGTTTATCAGGGATTTTGCGGCTGTAGTACGACAGTGGCTGGCCTCGGATCTGGCCAACCGCATTATTCTAGTGGTCGGCGGCGGCGGTCCGGCCCGCAGCTGGCAGCAGGCTTACCGTGCGGCGGTGCCGGTGGCGGACAGTGATGCCCAGGACTGGATCGGCATCATGGCTACCAGACTCAATGCCCAGCTGATACGCAGTGTGTTTCTGGATCTGTGCCCCCAGGACGTAGTGTATGACCCTACGGCTGTCGGGGTTTTTGGCGGCCGGGTAATGGTAGCCTCCGGTTGGAAGCCGGGTTTTTCCACCGACTTTGACGCGGTAGTGCTGGCCGAGCGTTTTATGGCCGACACCATAGTCAACCTGTCCAATATTGCCAAAGTATACACGGCCGATCCCAAGCTGGATCCTTCGGCCAAAGCGGTGGATGCGATGAGCTGGGAAGAGTTCCGGCAGATGGTAGGGGATGAGTGGACGCCGGGTAAAAACAGCCCCTTCGACCCGGTCGCCTCCAAACGTGCCCAGGAGCTCAAGCTTAAAGTGATCTGCGCGGCCGGTCGCGACCTGCCCAATCTGCGAGCAATACTGGAAGGCCGCGAGTTTAGCGGAACCACCATCGGCTGAGCCTGACCGTGTGCTGCGGCAGCAGCTGCCGGCAAGGACCAGTGCTACTGCTCGTTTGCGGATTATGCCGCCAGCACCGGTCTATTGCCGCCCTCCGCCGCTTTAGTCCAGCCTGGAACGCAGCTCGGTATAGCGTTCCTGGTAGTCGGGCAGCTCGAGTGTCGTTGCCAATTCGATCAGGGCGTCCAGGCTGCGCCGGGCCAGTTCTTGGTCGTTCAGCTGCAGGCTGATGTTAAGGGCCCGGCGGAAGTAGTCGAAGGCGGCTTCATTATTGCCGGCCTTGCGCTGTAGGCGGGCCAGGGCTTCCAGGTCGGCCGCTATGCCGATGGAATTTTCAGCGTTTTTGTCGGCTTCCAGGGCTTTGCCGGCCCATTCCAGGGCCAGTGCGGTATTACCGTTCTGGTTCTCGATGGAGGCCA
>JAHIWF010000411.1 GCA_018815555.1 Spirochaetota bacterium
AGCTGCCTTTCTGCCGCTGCTGTGCGAAAATCATCCAGCACAGTGCGCGCCAATTCGTCCAGCGCCAGCGTGCTGTACTCTATGCGCGAAGTTCCGGCTTCGGCCGAGGACAGCTCCTGCAGATCGTGCAGCAGCCGCGACATGAGCATGATATTGCCGTGCAGTATACCGATATTTTCCTGATCCATCGGATATACGCCATCCTGCATCATTTCCAGCCGGGTCTGGATGAGCCCGACGGGGGTACGCAATTCGTGGGCGGCATCGGCTATCAGCCGGCGCTTCCAGGCATCGGCCTCGGCCAGCGAAGCCAGCATGGTGTTAAAACCGTGGCTCAACTGTCCCAGCTCGTCTTTGCGCGTTTCATCCAGCTTAGTGTCGAAGCGGCCGGCAGCGACTCTGGTGGTAGCCCGTAGTAGAGCCCGCAAAGGTGACATTATATTGGTAAATAATATTGACCCGAGCAGCACTGCCACCAGCAGGCCAAGCATGGCGGACATAATGGCGGCTCTGCTAACGTTCTGCAAAAACTCGAGCTGCTGCGGTGCCAGGGCCGGCTGCAGCAGACTGCCGGCAAAAACATAGCCGCTGATGCCGCCAGCACTGCGTATGGGGCTGCCCTGCTGTATTGCCAGCGCGCTCAGATCCCGCACTTCGCGTCCCTCGATCGTATGAAAGAGAATAATTCCAGAACTGTCGGTTATGGCCAGCGGCGGCACGTTCATCGCCCGGCGCATCATCGGGCCCATCATTCCAGGCGTGCCGGGCAGGCCAGGCATGTCGGTCGGGCTGCGTTCCGGCCAGCGCCGCAGATATACCCGGTTGGGCGGTACCGCGCCGATCTGCTGGCTAAATTCTTCGATAGTGCCGCCCTGCCGCAGATAGACAGTAGCTGCTTCGGCCAATTCGTCGGCCCAGGCACGGTCTTCCTTGCTGAGCATCAGGCGCATTCCGCTGTCCAGCGAACGACGCACCAGTAGCACCGTCAGCAGCGAACTGATCATCACCACCGCCGCCAGCGACAATACCAGCTTCAGCCACAAATACGAGCGCAGCGGCGGCAGAAGGACGGCGGTTTTCATGACTCACCCCTATCTGCGCTTTCCAGTTCGGCAAAGCGGTAGCCGGCGTTACGCAAGGTTAATACAAAACACGGATTTGCCGGATCGACTTCGATGACTTTGCGGATGTTTTTTATGTGGGCGTCCACTGTGCGCTCGTAGGCTTCACTGTTCAGGCCTTCGGCCACTGTGTCCAGCAGTTCGGCGCGGCTGAATACCCGGCCGGGCTGCTTCATCATCCTGGCAACGATTTCGAATTGCACAGCAGTAAGCGCAAGTTCCGTACCGTCACGGCGCAACTGGCGCTTGTCGTAATCGAGCACAAAGGGACCAAGCCGGTATACAGATTGGGCTGCCGACGGCCCGGAGTCTGCTCCGGCATTTTCGGTACGGCGGAAAATCGCCCGGATACGGGCGGCCAGTTCACGTACGCTGAAAGGTTTTACCATATAATCATCTGCGCCCAGCTCAAGGCCCATCAGCTTGTCGGTTTCGCCGGCCCGCGCGGTAAGCAGAATTATCGGCACAGCGGAATCCTGCCTGATGCGCCGCACGACCTCATAACCGTCCAGGCCGGGCATCATAATATCCAGCAATACCATAGCCGGCTTAAGCGCGGCGCATTGTTTAAGCGCTTCCGGGCCATCGGCGGCACCGGCCACCCGGTAGCCGATGGCCTGCAGATAGTCCATCACCATCGTGCGCATCTGAGCCTCGTCCTCTGCCACCAAAACCAGCTGTTCCATAGTCATCCTATTATAGAAGACCGGACAAACCTGTCAACACAGGCCGGTCCGGTCGGCGGCTGGCTCGTCACCGCCGCTGCTAGTACACAACTATCAGTCGTTGTCAGTCTGGCTGCCCCAATATCCGGGGGCCATCATGCGGCCGCGGCCATAGGCACCGGCAGCGGGCGGAGTCTGGTCAAACTGGCCATATCCGGAATGCGCGCCCATCATGCCGCCGCGGCCACCCCTGTTGCCGCCCATCATGCCGGGCATGCCACCCATCATAGCACCACGGGCACCGTTAACAAACACATACTCAGTCCCTTTAATGGTAGCCTTGTATACATGCAGCACCGGTTTGTCCAGGGCCACTGCCGCCGGAACAGCGTCGGTATGAGTAACTACCACACCTTCCACGGTAACGGTTTCGCCCTGGGCAATCTCGATGTCTGACAGATAATTAACCGGCAGCATCACGTAATACTCTTTGCCCTCCGCTTTAAAAAGCATCGGCTGGCCAATGTTCTGGTGTACAGTACCGGTAAGCTTCACCTCCTCGGTAGTTGCCACGGCCGGGTTGAGCTCGGCCACATCTTTAGAACCGGCGGCAAACACCACGGTAACGGTCATAAGGACCAGGACCATAACTGCAAATAACTTCTTCATACAAACCTCCGAAAATAGATTCAGGAATCCGGGGTAGCAAGCTGCTCCCCTGCGCTGTTCCTGTATGACAAGAATATAGATTGACCAGGTGAACCTAGTGTGAACGCAAAACACTTCTTCGGTGATTCTGGCTTTTTTTGAAAAGCAGCTCCTGTTGACCAAGTAGCGGTGGGCATGGCAGTGTGTAGACAGAATCCGGAAAGAAGGCCACATGAATACAGACACCCGTAGAATACCGGTAAAAATGCTGGTTATCAGCCCTGCGGCAATTTTGAACAGTATCGCTATAGGCACAGTAAACCTGGGCATGCTGTTTATTGTAAAGGATGTCTACCAGGCCAGCGCTTCGGTGGTCGGCTGGCTGGGCGCATTATGGTCACTGTCGTATTTTGCCGGCTGTTTTGCACTCAAGCGATTTACGGCCAGAATGGTGCCGCGCAATTCCATGACGGTGATGCAGGCCGGCAGCGCCCTGCTGATGGCCGCTTTTCTGCTGCGACCGGGCCTGCTTCAGGCCTTTATCACCATCTGTGGTTACGGATTCATAACAGCCTTCTTCTGGCCGCCGCTGATGGGCTGGATGTCGCGCGGTGCCGAAAGCAAAGACCTGGCCAAGGCTACCGGCATCTTTAATTTCTCCTGGAGCCTGGGCGCTGTTATCAGCCCGTATCTGGCCGGACTGCTCTCCGAGCAGGACAAATTCCTGCCTATAATTGTAGCCACTGCCATATTCAGCGCAAACGGCATTTTTATCCAGCTATCCAAATTATTCATCAAGGATCACCAGGAAAGCGGCGGACGCAGCGCCGAATCGCGCAGCAGCCAACAGGACCGCTCCACCCCACTGCGCTACCCGGCCTGGCTGGGTATAACCATAACCTACATGATTGTAGGCGTAGCCCTCAATATCTTTCCGGTATTCGCCCGCGATGTGCTAAAAATCAGCGAATCCACCACCGGTTTCATCCTTACCCTGCGCGCACTTACCACCATGATCAGCTTTATGCTGCTGGGCCGTCTCAGTTTCTGGCAATTTAAACCGGCCCTGATTCCGCTGGTATCCGGCCTTATGACCGGGCTGCTCTTGACCATGGTCTTCATCCGTACACCGCTAGCCTACATGATCTGTTTTGCCCTGTTCGGCGTTTTGATGGCTTTGGTATATAATAATTCACTATTTTATGCGACCTCCGGAGCACTCGACCGCGACAAGCGGGTGAATGTCCATGAAGCGCTTCTTACCGGCGGTCAAGTCGTCGGCTCCATCAGCGGCGGTTTTCTCTATCAGCTTTTTTCGCTGCCGCCGGTGTTTATCTTGCTGTCGGTAATACTGGGCGCAGGCGCTTTAGCCCAGTTGTTGATATTAAAAAGAAGGCGACCAATGGTCAGCACGACAAAATAGCGCAGCAACTTGAAACTTTCAGAATACGGGCTATACTAATACCAACCCGCTAACTGCCGGACGCAAGGGCCGGCGACACATCCGCGTACTGTCGGGCATATGGACCGACTGCTTAATACAATACCGGAGGATGTCTATGCAAACTACTCTCACCGAAGGGCTCGTATTCATGAGCGACCTAAGCGG
>JAHIWF010000412.1 GCA_018815555.1 Spirochaetota bacterium
CTGAGTAGTTTACTTGCGTTGCATTATGGTAGGTGCAGCGTGGATTTGGACAGAATTCTGGCAGCATTGCATACCTCCACAATGGTCTACGTGGAGGTATGCAATTAAGTCTACAATATGCACAGGCTTCGAGGAACTAATAAAAGTTTTGTGTATTTAGTCGCCAAGCGGTAAATTCCCGGGATAAACGGCCGGAAGATACTGCTGCGCTACCTGTACCAGCTCCAGTAGCACAGAACGTCCAGTCGCAGGAATCCGGTATTTGTACATTGGCCGATAGGCACTCAGATGCAGAACAAGCTTCTTTGAAAGGCCGGACAACCAGGCAGCGGCGGCGGCGATATCGGCAGGATTGTCGGTTTTTCCGGGGATAACCAGCGTGGTCAGCTCCAGATGCACACCTAGCTGAACCGCCAGCTCGATAAAATGGCGCACCGCCGGCAGATCGCCGCCCAGTTCGTCGGTGTACCACTGCTCCTGCCAGCTTTTCAAGTCAATGTTGGCCGCATCGCAATACTCTAGCACAGCCGAGGCAGCCTCGTCATTGGCGCAGCCATTACTTACCAGAACATTCTTTAGCTCAGCTTGACGCGCCAGGCGCATTGTTTCTATTACATACTCGGCATGCACTAAAGGCTCGGAATAGGTATGCGCCAGCGAAGGGCAGCCCGAGTGCAGGGCAGCCTCTACCAGCTGAGCTGGACTCAAAAGCTGCACCGGCGCATCCAGCGAGCTGGATATATGATAATTCTGACAGAAGGGACAATGTAGATTGCAGCCCAGATAGCCCACCGAAAAAGTGCGACTGCCCGGCAAAAAATGATACAAGGGTTTTTTCTCTATCGGGTCGACTGCCAGCGCCGACAGCGCGCCATAATACGGCAGCTCCAGTTTCCCTTTCAGGTTGACCCGCACCCGACAGCGGCCGCTCTGCCCTTCGGACAAGATACAGTAATGCGGGCACAGCCGGCAGCGCACCCGGCCATCCGATAGCTGCTCGAAAAAGCGGGCCTGACTCAGACCCGCCGCGTCGGGCTTGTCCGACGGCCGGCGGGAGGGGTCACCCTGGCCAAGCTGGGTCATTTATTGCGCATTTGGCGCACATGCAGTTTAAGCCGGTCGCGGCCGCTATCGGTTTCGTGCATAAAATGCAGAGGTTCATCCACCTCGAAGGGTTCGTAGCGTATGCCGACAGCCTTGCGGCGCACCCAGAGCCGTACCAGGCTGTAGCTCTCGCCCTCGGCATTTACCGGGCTGGGCATCTCCTGTGCGCCGAGCACATCGGCGGTGCGGAACTCCAGGATAGCCGAATCGGAAGTACTCTCTTCCATGATGAGAATAATTTTGCTGTCGTCGTAAGGATGCTTGCGTGGCGAACCGATAAAACTGACGGCGTCCTGCGGCGGATCGGATCGATAGGCCTGCACCTCGAAAAACGGGCTGTCTATATACCTGCTGATACTCATGCATACTCCTGATACTACTATAATCCAAGACAGCCCGGTACGCAATAATATTTGCCGGCTTGACCGCAAGCCGCAGCAGACAGTATGGTACTACAATGGTTAAAGCAGTATTTCCCGGGTCTTTCGATCCGCCTACCTACGGCCATGTCAATATTATTGAGCGGGCCCGTAGCATATTTGAAGAAGTGCTTGTCGTTGTAGCGGTAAACCCGGGCAAGCATTCGGTTTTCAGCCCCGAAGAACGCATGGAATTCATGCGCGACATTATTGCCCCCTGGCCGAATGTCTCATTATATATGTATGACTCGCTAATTGTAGATTTTGCGCGGAAACATAACTGTCGGGTGCTGTTGCGCGGTGTACGCAGCGTACAGGATTTTTCTTACGAGTTTGAGCTGTCGGTGATGAACAAGGGGCTGGATCCGGACATCGAAACCTTTTTTATGCCTACAGATTCAAAATATTTTGTGCTGCGCTCCAGCGCCATCAAGGAACTGGCCAGCTTTGGCGGCGATGTAAGCACCATGGTGCCGCCCATGGTGGAAAAAGCTTTGCAGCGCTTTCATCCGGATAAAAACAATGAAGCAGGGCAC
>JAHIWF010000413.1 GCA_018815555.1 Spirochaetota bacterium
CTGAGTAGTTTACTTGCGTTGCATTATGGTAGGTGCAGCGTGGATTTGGACAGAATTCTGGCAGCATTGCATACCTCCACAATGGACTACGTGGAGGTATGCAATTAAGTCTACAATATGCACAGGCTTCGAGGAACTATTAATGCCTTTAGATGCCAGACCAATGGCCACCGCGAGGGTAGCACTGGACGCACGGATAAGCATGGTAAAAACAGTTCCGGCGGCAACACAGATGAGTGTACTGAGCCAACCGAGACCGGACACATGCTGCAGCAGGGCGAGGATGTCTCCAGATGGAGCAGGAATGGCTTTTGCCAGAAAATCCAGACCGAGGAAGATCATGGCAAAACCCATCAGGCTTTCACCGTAGCTTTTCAGGGTATCATTATTGCGGCCCAGAGTCATGAAATAACCGACACCGAATACCGGCACAGCCAGGGCCAGAATACTGAATTTTGAAACTCCGGCCAGGGCGATAATCCATCCGGTAAGAGTGGTGCCGATATTTGAACCCATGATTACGCCGACAGCCTGCACCAGGCCGAGCAGGCCGGCATTGGCAAAAGACACAACCATAACGGTAGCCGCGGAAGAGGATTGCAGGAGTACCGTAATGACCATGCCGGTAATGATGGCAAAAAAGGTATTGCGGGTCATGAAATTTACGGTGCGCTGCAGCTTGTCGCCGGCAGCCCGCTGGATGCCGTCACTGGCCAGCTGCATGCCGTACAGAAAAAGAGCCAGCGAACCGGCCAGCTGAAAAATAATGGTCAGGACAGTCATCAACAAGGGTTAACTCCTGGCGGCAGTTTTCGGGCTATGCCTGTACATGTGCATCATTGAATCCGGATGATCAGTGTAGTATCCGCCGGGATTTCCGTCAAGAAAATTTGGGGACCGGCATACCGCCCGGATTGGTTCGACGCCGGGCTTAAGCCCGGCTGTTCGGCTTTAGCAGACCAGTTCGGTATAAAAACCTAGAACTTTGAGCGACAGGGTATGTTCGCGCAACTGATCGAAAATTGAGGTCAGCGAAGGGTCGGCCGGTTCGGCGACAAAATCGATGAAGAAGGTAAAATCACCGGGTTTATCCGAAGGTACGGATTCGATGCGGGTAAGGTTGATGCCGGCGGCCGCAAAAATATTGAGTACGGCAAAAAGATTGCCGGCCTTGTGCCGGGTGGCAAAAACGATGGAGCATTTCTGCAGGGTTTGCTGCTCTTGTCCGGAGCGATCGGCGGCGGAAGTGGAAACGCTTACAGCGGGTTGGTCTCCCGCAGCAGCAGAACCTTCAACCGTGCCGGCCGCTGCACTTCCGGCACCGGAGGCCAGCCGTATAACGAAGAAACGGGTACGGCTCTTGCCCTGCCCCTGTATATCCTCTTTGACTATTTCCAGATTGTACAGGCGGGCGGCCAGCTCGCCGGCAATGGCAGCCGCGCCTTTGAGCTGCTTGCGCGCGAGCATTTTTGCGGCTCCGGCGGTATCGTAGTAGACCACAGGCTCCAGATGGTTGCGGCTGATGAACTCGCGGCACTGCGACAGGGCCTGGCCGTGCGAATACACTGAGCGTATTTCTCGGAAGTCGCTGCCGGGCACCATAAGCAGACAGTGTGATATGTTCATATCCAGCGCACGTACAACTTCCACGTTGCCACTTAACAATAAATTGTTAACTTCTCCAACGATACCGCCCAGGCTGTTCTCTACCGGAACCACACCGTAATCGAAGGTTCCGGCTTCCAGACCTTCAAAGATATCGGCAAAGGACTGCTGGGGCACAGGAACGGCATCAGGCTGCCAGCGCAAAACCGCGGCCTCGCTGTAGGATCCGTGTTCGCCCTGAAAGGCGGCGGTCACATGGCTGCGTGTCTGCAGATTGCGGCTTTCTTCCATGATTTGCTTGTAGAGTTTTTCAGCAAAATCAGCAGAAACCAATTGGCCGGACAGCGAACGCACCCTGGCCAGTACTTCGGCCTCCCTGTCTGAATCCAGAACCTGTTTTTTCAGTTTGCGCAATAAGACAGCCTGCTCCATGCGGTCGTTCAGCAGTGTTAGAATCTGGGTGTCGATAAGGTCTATACGCTTGCGTAATTGTTTTAAGTGCATGATGACATCCTTGCTGTGTTGTGCAGTAATGTAAGATCGGCCAGAACCAGGGCCGTAAGGGCTTCGACGATAACCGGCACGCGCAGGGCGAAACAGCTGTCGTGGCGGCCGCCGGGAGCGCAGGTATCTGGTTGTCCGCTTTTCAGGTTTATGGAGGTCTGCGGACGGCTGAGCGTGGCAGTCGGCTTTACGGCCAGGCGGAAACAGAGCTCGTTGCCGTTGCTGATGCCGCCGTTGATGCCGCCGGAATTATTGCTGGAAGTGCGGCCGTCGGCCGAGATGAGCGGGTCATTATGTTCGCTGCCGAATTGAGCGGCGGAGCGGAAACCGCTGCCGAACTCCAGTCCGCGGACGCCTGGGATAGAAAAAAGAGCATGTGCCAGCAAGGACTCCAGGGAATCGAAAAAGGGCTCGCCCAGCCCGGCCGGCAGTCCGGTAGCGCGGCATTCAATTATTGCACCTACCGAATCGCCGCGCTTGATGGCCTCGCTCAGGACTGCATCCTTTTCGACGAGGGGGCGGCCGCCTATTTCCAGCAATGCGGCATGCAGGCTTATTCCGGGAAGCAGCTTTGCGGCAACCACACCGGCCGCAACCAGAGCTACTGTTAAGCGGCCGGAGAAATGTCCGCCGCCGCGATAGTCCTGAAAACCGCGGTATTTTTGCTGCGCGGTCCAGTCGGCGTGCCCGGGCCGTGGAATATCAGGCACGCTGCTGTAGTCAGCGGAGTGCTGCTGGGTATTGACGAAAAAAAGCGCCAGGGGGGCCCCGGTGGTATAGCCGTTAAACACACCGGACAGAAATTGTACTGCGTCGGTCTCGATGCGGGCAGTAGTACCCGGACTGCCAGGACGACGGCGCGCCAGAGCCTCGGCGAAGTCGGCGGGTTGCAAAGAAAGACCGGGCGGGCAGCCGTCAAGCAGCGCGCCGCAGCCGCTGCCGTGCGATTCGCCAAACAGCGACACCCGAAAAATGCGACCGAAACTATTCATCGATTTGTACTCCCAAGCGGACAAGATCTTCAAAAAAGGCCGGCCAGGATTTACTGACCGCTTCGCTTCCGTGTATGACAACCGGACCGCTTGCACGCAGGGCGGCAACTGCGGCGGCCATGGCAATACGGTGGTCGCCATGTGACTGCACAGCGGCGGCAGAAGGACGGCCGCCGTGGATGGTCATCAGGTTTCCTTCACAAACAACCCTGATGCCGAGCTTGCCGAATTCGGAGGAAAGGGCACTTGCCCTGTCCGATTCTTTGTGCCGGAGCCGGCCGGCCCCCTGTATGCGGCTGATGCCGTTGCAGGCACTGGCAAGCGCGACCAGCGGCGGGAACAGATCCGGGCATTCGGTCGCGTCAAAATCGAAGGCCTGCAGTGATGCCGGTTGCTTGATGCGTATTGCGGCAGTACCGCTATTATCACTGGCCTCGGCTATTTC
>JAHIWF010000414.1 GCA_018815555.1 Spirochaetota bacterium
AACGCCCGCACCAATCTGGTTTCCGAAGTAACCGAGTTTCTCAAGAAAAGCTCCGAGTTCCGGCCAGATTCTTTTTCGCTGCAGGACATCATTAAAAATTTCGATAAATACCGTCCAAGCAATCTGCGGCTCGACGAGATAGAAAAAGAAATCGTGCAGCTGGAACAGGCCAGGAAATCAGCCGCCGCCAATTTTGCCTCGGGTCATGACCTGCTGGAAAAACGTAATTTCAGTGTAAAGCACGACTACCTGTCACGCAGCATGCAGTTCGAGCCGGTTGGCGCACAGGAAACTAAAACCGATATGGTCAGCATCTCGCTGTGCAAAATCTGCTCCGCGCTGCTGCGCAGTCGCTGAAAACTAAAACTATCGCCTAAATAGTCCGTTAATCTCTTTTCACACTCTGCGTTTCGTACTATACTTTTTCGGACAGCGGCAGCTGTCCGAAAAAGGAGTCTTAGTGTATGAATCTTGCCAGTCTGCTTAACCCGAATGCCATATTCCTCCGCCAGCCGGTACAGGACAAAGCAGAAGCTATCCGCATTCTGCTTAAGGCCTTGTTGGCCCGCAACCAGGAAGAAAACCGCTACGATGAAATTCTGGATCTGCTTTTTAAGCGTGAGGCGCTTGGCGGTACTAGTTTCCCCACCGGTATAACCGTACCCCATGCCCGTATCGAGAATTTTGACGATTTCCGGATAGGAATCCTGGTGCCCGAAAAAAACTTTATGGACGGCGAACAGGAAGTCCGTTTTGTTGTGCTTTTCCTTACTGAAAAATCTTCTTCCAACCTGTATCTGAACGCTCTGGCCGGCATGATGAAGCTGTCGGCTGATAAAGATTTTTTTGCAAAGCTCATCGCCTCACGTGATGCCGATACCCTTATGGAGCAGATCCGCGAACGCGCTGTGCTGGTTCGCAAAGAGCTAACCGTGGCCGATATCATGAGCCAAGAGGTGGCCATTACTACCAAAGAAGCCAGATTGCTGGATGTGATCGACCAGTTTTATTCCCAGGGCTTCAGTTATATTCCGGTTGTCTCTGCCGAAAATACCCTTATTGGTGAAATTACCGTACTGGATATACTGCAGATCGGCGTGCCAGCCTATGCCGCCATGATCGGCAACCTTAAATTCCTGAAAACGTTCGAGCCCTTCGAGGAGTTACTTAAAAAAGAAGACAGCATGCAGGTAGCTCAGGTAATGAAAAAGCCGGTGCTGACAATCAGCCCGGATTCTTCGCTGATCGAGGCAGTTGTCGGACTTACCAAACACCAGCGCCGCCAGATTCCGGTAATTTCCGACGGGAAGCTTGTCGGCGTCATAAGCATGATGGATATTCTCAAAAAAGTCATCCGGGCATAGGTGGTCAATATGATGTTGGCAAGTGTTGTAGTATTTATCATTGTATACATAGCCATCTCTTCGGAGAAAATCAACAAGACCATAGTTGCGTTGGCTGGCGCGGCCCTGTTCTTGTTGTTTCACTTCATCACCCAGGAAGCGGCTTTCGAGCATGTAGACTGGAGCGTCATTATCCTGCTGGTCAGCATGATGATTATTGTGGGCATTACCAAGGAAACCGGACTTTTCCAGTTTGTGGCCATTAAGGCGGCCAAGCTGGCCCATGGTCAACCCTTGCCGATACTGATTCTGCTTTCGCTCATCACCGCAGTGTTCTCGGCTTTTCTGGATAATGTGACTACGATACTTATCCTTACACCGGTAACGATATTGATTGCGGTAGAGCTTGGCCTGTCACCGGTACCTTTTTTGATATCGCTGATTATTGCCTCCAACGTTGGGGGTATGGCCACTCTGATCGGTGATCCGCCAAATATCATGATCGGCTCCAGTGCCGGACTCAGCTTCATGGATTTTATAGTAAACCTGGCTCCGGTTTCCATTCTGCTGATGGCTCTAGGCATTTTCATCCTGTTCATAGCCATGCGCGGCAAGCTTAAGGTGAGCAATGAACGACGTGCCAGAATTATGGACTTCGACGAGAAGCAGTCGTTGCAGGATCCGGTGTTGTTGGTAAAGTGTCTGGTAGTGCTTGCTCTGGTTATCGCCGGCTTCCTTTTGCACAACATCTTGCATGTAGAAGCCTCGACCATCGCCTTGGCCGGAGCGGCCCTGCTGCTGCTTTTGGTCCGGCCAAAGGAACTACATCATCATCTGCAGGATGTGGAATGGGAGACCATTTTTTTCTTCTTCGGCCTGTTTGTGATGGTAGGCGGCCTGGTAGAGCAGGGGGTAATGAAACTGGTGGCCGAAAAGCTGCTTGGCCTTACCAACGGTAATATGCAGGCGACCGCCGTAATAGTGTTGTGGATTTCCGGTATTTTCTCGGCAGTGGTGGATAATATTCCTTTTGTGGCAACCATGATACCGCTCATAAAAAGCATCGGTGAAAGCCTGGGACCGGAAACAATTACCCCGCTCTGGTGGTCTTTGGCGCTGGGAGCCTGTCTGGGCGGCAACGGCACACTGGTCGGTGCTTCGGCTAATGTAGTGTGCGCCGGCATAGCCGGGAAGAGTGGTTTCCGTATTTCATTCCTGGAATTCACCAAATACGGAGCACTTTTTACCCTGTTTACGCTGCTGGTTTCTACCGGTTATATCGTATTGCGCTACTTTGTGTGGGCTTAGCGGCAGCTTGCGGCGACCAACTGTTGGCGACTGATGGACGGCGACCAGCCGCCGGCGGTCATTTAGCTGCAGCCTGATCGTAGCGCCAGGAAAGCTGATACTGGAATTTTCCGCAGTCAGGCGCTGGATCCAGCTGTTCCCAGCTGCCTGGCAGCTGCAGTTCACGGGCGGCAGCCTCGAAGTGGCAGAGTGCAATGCCGATATCCAGTTTCTGGATGGCGAATTCACTGAAGGCCTTATTGTACAAGGGATCATAATCCAGGCATACATGAAAATGTGTCGACATGCGTATTATTCTCCAGGGCTGTTTGTTTGACGCTGAAGGTCCACTCTGTACCGCTTCCAGCACCGTCGCCCACCTGCCGGCGAGGTCTTTGGCAAGCGGCCGGCTGGCGTCGCCGTTAAAAAACAAGGACGCGAAATCCTTGCGTTTGCGTGCCTGGATCAGTTTCTGTACCAGTATTATTTTCAGCCGTTTCAGCTCCGCCGGAACACCAACCGGACTTACCGCCGGAGTAATTTCATCCGCAGCCAGGTTTATCCTGGATGTAAAACTGGAGCGGTTAAGAGTGCCGCCCAGCCAGCAGGTGCCCAGGCCCAGCTCCGTCGCCTTAAGGATGATGCGCTCCATACAGTAGCCGTAATCCAGCTCGGCCATCGGGCCTTTCTGTACCGCGCCGGCAATATAATAGCGGTCGCCGGTGATCATGCCGTAGGTGCCCAGTTTTTTGTGTTCGGCTGTACCGGCCGCGCTCTCGTCCAGAAACTCGAAGCGCAGAGCCGAGCCGAAGGGGCCTTTTTTAATTCCCTGCATAAAGGCTAAAAGTTCTTCGAGTGCGGCTGCTGGTATCGGCTCAGGACTGTAAGCCCGTACCGAGCTGCGGGTATTAATCAGTTCAAAAACACTAGTCATTGCATGCTCCTTATAGTTTCTTCAATATAATAAATTGCGAACCCTGGCGTCCAGAAAATCTGCAGTACCTAAGCTTGCGGCAAACAGTCGTAGCGTATGACAGACCCGCTTGACCTTCGCCCCCTGCTCCGTGTATACATGAGCCCTGCTCCGGAAGCGTGAATATCGTATAATCTGCGATGCCTGCTTCTGCGCATCAAAGCGCCGCGCTGGCGGCAAAATTCGACCAATCAGGAGTTCTCTCAACATGGAACAGAAGTTCGCAAATCCGGGCCCGCTCGGCCTCGCCGGGTTCGGTATGACCACCATACTGCTCAATATTCATAATGCCGGTTTTTATCCGCTCAGTGCCATGATCATGGCTATGGGTATTTTTTACGGTGGTATATCTCAGGTAATCGCCGGTCTTTTGGAGCAGAAACGCGGCAATACCTTCGGCACACTGGCCTTTATCTCCTACGGTTTCTTCTGGATATCGCTGGTAGCCACCTGGATACTGCCCAAGCTCGGTTTCGCCGAGGCTACTCCGGCCAGTTATATGGGCTGGTATCTGGCGGTCTGGGGTGTTTTCTCGATTTTCATGACCATCGGTACCCTCAAGTCAAGCAAAGTATTAATATTTGTTTTCGTAACACTGGATATCCTGTTCGTGCTGCTGGCCTTGCATAACTGGACCGGTTCCGCCCTCATCGGCAAGATAGCCGGTTGGGAAGGTATCGTATGCGGTTCCGCTGCCCTGTATCTTGGCATGGCCGAGATGATCGAAGAGCGCTGGGGCCGAAAGCTTCTGCCATTCTGAGCATATTGACCAGTTCCCGGCGGCTGATTCAGCTGCCAAAAGCAACAGCCCCATAGCGGGGCTGTTTTTTGTTTGCTATACTGTTGGCCGGAGATTCACTGATGCCGGTTTTACAGTTTATTGTCACTCTTGCCCTGTTTTTGTATTATTTGCCGCCACAGCCGGCACAACTGGTTTTGCCTGTTGTACTGTTTCTGGTATACAGCATACTGCTTACCCTGTCGCTCGTCTTTTACTCCACCTGGTTCCGGCTTTTTCTGGTGCTACTGAAAATTTTGTATTGCCTGCTGGCCCGGCTGTATTTTCCCTGGCTGGTTCTGCTGTTGCTGCCGCTGGGGCCGGAATTGTACCGTCTGCTGCCGCAGCAAAACGGCCGGGTTGTACTGCGCATAGCTGTGCTTACGAGCTCCCTGGCAGCCCTGGTCTTGCTGCCGGGCGAATTACTGATTCCGGCAGTGGCTCTGTGGCTATTTTCAGCCTGGCTGGTCTGGCAGGAACAGCGGCAGGCCGAAAAGTTTTCTTATCAGAGCGGGCAATGCCGGAAGCTGCGCCGGCAGCTTGCCGAAACAGAGCGACAGCTGCAGAGCCTGGCCCGGCAGGGAGCTACCCGCGAGCAGCTGGCCAAATTTCAGGAGCGCCAGAACATTTCCCGGGCGCTGCATGACCAACTGGGGCACAGTTTTACTGGCAGCATCATGCAGTTGGAGGCCGCCGGATTGCTGATGACTGTGCAGCCGGAACGGGCCGCTGTCATGGTGGATCGTGTAGTGGTCAACCTGCGCGAAGGGCTGGCTGCCGTACGCATGAGTCTGAAAGCTATTCTGCCCGGCACAGCCGAGCAGCAGCTGCAGGAAGTACGCGCTCTGCTGGCCGACTTTGAGGCCGACCATGCCCGCAGCGCCAGTCTGCTTGTCGAGGGTGATCCGCAAAGTATAAGCCCGGCCGTCTGGTCGATAATTCTGGCCAACCTGCGCGAGGCTCTTACCAATATGTTGCGGCATAGTACTGGTCAACATTTTCAATGTACTATCAGCGTCATGAACCGGTTGTGCAAAATTGAATTCCTTGACGACGGTATAGTGTCCAAACCACCCCGTTCCGGCATGGGGCTGGAAGGAATGGAGTCTCGGGTGCGCGACGCCGGCGGCACCATGATCGTAGACAACAAACAGGGTTTTTCCATTATAATGCTCTTCAGCAAAGAAGGAGAAATCGATGCCGGAAGCACTGCGTATACTGCTGGGAGATGATGACGCGTTGATACGCGAAGCTCTGGAAATTCTATTCTCCGCCGACCCGGCCTTTAGGTTAGTGGCAGTGGTCGACAACGGGCGGGACGCGGTGCGGCACTGCCTGGGCGGCGGTATCGACGTAGCCCTGCTGGATATTCGCACGCCGGTGCTAGACGGGATTGCCGCCGCAGCCGAAATCTGTGCCGCTTCAAACTGCCGGGTGCTGCTGCTCAGTACCTTCCGTGAGGAAGAACTGGTGCGGGCGGCTTTGGCCAGCGGTGCTTCCGGCTATCTGCTTAAGGGCTGCAGCAGCAGTGAGCTTAAGGAAGCCGTGCGCCTGGTAAGTACCGGGCATACCGTCTTTAACGAAGAAATATTTGCTGCACTGCGCTCCGCGCCGCGGCCGGTGCAAGGTGATCTTTCCGTACTCAGCGAACGCGAACAGCAGCTGGTTCGGCTGGTAGCCGAGGGTTACTCCAATCGGCAGGCTGCCGAAGCGTTGTTTCTCTCTGAAGGCACCATAAAAAATTACATCTCGTCGATACTGGACAAGCTTGGCCTGCGCCAACGCACTCAGATAGCGGTGTATTACATGACCGGGCGACGCGATTTCAGCTGATGGCAGGGCTGGTGGGGCGATACCCGGCTGCCGCGATTTCTGCTACGCCAGTGCGCTTTCTGCACTTCGCTGTCGCTTCCTTACCTGACTTTAGTCATATAACTTTATTACTTTCAGCCCTGAACAATCGTATTACTGCCGGAGTATATTGATACTGCAAACACAGGGAGGCAGACGATGATACAGATACGCAATGCCAGTAAAAATTTTGGCGCAACGCTGGCAGTGGACAACATTTCGCTGGATATCCGCAAGGGCAGCCTGTTCGGGCTGCTGGGACCGAACGGAGCCGGAAAATCCACCCTGATCAATCTGGTGTGCGGGTTGCTGCCGGCGGATAGCGGCAGTATCAGCTTCCCGGATTTTGGGCCGAACAATCAGAGGGCAATAAAGAAGAGCCTTGGGCTGGTGCCCCAGGAGCTGGCGTTTTACCCGAATTATACTGCAATGGAGAATGTCCGCTTTTTCGCCAGTCTGTATGGACTGCGCGGCCAGGCCCTGCGCCGGGCCGCCGATGCGGCTCTTGAGTTCGCCGGTCTGACCGACAGCGCTAAAAAGCCAGCAAAAGCTTTTTCCGGAGGCATGAAGCGCCGCCTGAACATTGCCTGCGGCATCGTGCACGATCCGCAACTGATTATTCTGGACGAGCCGACTGTAGGTATCGATCCGCAATCACGTAATCATATCCTGCGCTCGGTGGAACAGCTCTGCCGACAGGGCCGCACCGTCATCTATACCACACATTATATGGAAGAAGCCGAAACAGTCTGTACCGATATTGCCATCATGGACAAGGGCAAAATTATCGCCCGGGGCGACAAGGACGAGCTAAAGCTGCTGATCAAAGATTCCACTCAGGTTTGTTTCTACTTCAAACGGCCGGAGGAGGTAGATCTGGCTGCCTTCCGTAAAATAAACGGTGTCCGGCATGTACAGCTGGACGAGCAGGTTCTGCAGGTTGTCAGTGAAGTCGGCATCAGCAACCTTAATGAGCTTACTGCCGAAATAAACCGCCAGGCACTGCTGCTCAGCGACATACGTTCAAGCAGTCCGTCGCTGGAAACAGTGTTCCTCACCCTTACCGGGCGCTCGCTGCGCGACTAGGAGCTTGATATGACCATTATCCTGATTGCCCTGCAGCAAATCCGGTTGCTGCTTAAAAACCCAGCAGTGGTACTGCTATTTCTGGCCGCGCCGCTGTTCATGATTTTTGTTTTTGGACAGGCTTTTACCGGCGTGTTTGTGGCTTCCGGGGCCCCGCTAAGAGCCCTGGATTATTTTGGTGTTACCCTGTTTACCATGGCGGTAGTTCAGGGAACTTTTATAGCCTCTTGGGGTGTTTTTAAGGAGCAAAAAAACAACACCAGGCTGCGCCTGCGTTTGGCTCCGCTCAGTAATGTCGCCGTTGTGTTCGGGCTGTTTCTGGGCAGTTGGCTTATCTTGCTTGTGCTGTCTGCTATTGTATTATTACTATCAGCAGTGCTGCTTTCGGTAAACTACGGCAGCTCTCCGGCAGCGCTGGCTCTGCCTTTGCTGGCGCTGACACTGCTGGCCTCGGCCTCAGGCATTTCTGCGGCAACCTTGCTTGGCAGTGAACGTGCGGCCGGCGGGCTGCTTAACACCTTTGTGCCTCTGCTGGTTTTTCTAGGCGGCGGCTATTTCATGATTCCGGAAACCGGCTGGCTGCATTCTGCCGCCCGATTCTCGCCCCTGCGCTGGGTAAATCTGGCCTTGCTCGAAGTACCCCGTTCGGGATTCAGCCAATATACCCTGCCGGCCGTAATATTCTGTACTGCAGCCGCACTGCTCCTGCTGCTGGCTGCCGGCTTAAAAGCCGCAAGGAGTGTGTAACAATGTTTGCCATATTTTTCCGTAACTTTCTTAAAGCTGCCTTTCAAAGAAAAACCGCCTGGCTGCTCTACTTTGTTGCTCCTCTGGCAACATTTATTGTAATGTTTTTATTGCTAAGCCTAAATGAGTCAGCCGGATTCGCCGCTGTTCAGGCAGTAGGGATGGTTTTGTACCTTACCATGATGCAGGCCGTTTTAATTGTAAGCAATATTTTGCGCGACCGGGAGCAGGGGGTGTCTGTGCGTATTACGCTTGCACCGGCCAGCCGGCTGTCCTATGTTGCCGGAAATGGTCTTGCCGCCTTGCTTGTTTTAACCATACAGGTACTTTTGGTCAGCACGTTTATTGCCCTCGTTTTGCCTGCCGGTTCGGGGCTTGCTTTTCTGCCCCTGCTTTTTGTTCTGGCCACCTTCAACCTTATGTGTATCGGCTTCGGTTTCCTGGTCTGCGCCTTGGCTGAAACCAGTTCCGGTGCCATCATGCTGGCGAATATTCTGGTATTGTCCACCAGCCTTTTGGGCGGCAGCTTTATCCCGGTGGAGTTTATGGGCGCCAGCCTGCAGAAGCTGGCTATTGTGTTCCCGCAATTTTGGGCCATGCGCGCGCTGCGCCAGCTGCAGTCCGGGGTAGATCTAGCGCAGGCCTTACTGAGCCTGCTGATAGTGTTTCTCTTCGGCTTGCTGTTTCTGGCGGCCCAGGCGGCCCTCCGAAGGCGAAACACCCACTAAGCAACTGCAGCCGTTCCATAAAGCTTGTACCCGTAGTACCTGATACGATTCATGTACTGCATCGCTTTCTGCTTGAATCTCCTCCAACAGGAGACCTTGTGCTGACAGCCAAGGAGACTGGTTGATCTACTGTTCAGGTTTGTCTTGCCGCTTCTTGACAAGTGTTTCTCATGCACTATGCTGGTAGCAGAGCTAACCGCAATTATGATCGCAATACAGGAAGAGTGGGGCCACCTGGACCGATTGCTGGAGGCATTATGACTTTTTTCAGTTCTGCCGCGTTCGCAGCCTTCCTCTTTGGCGTAATCAGTTCGATCTCACTGCCCATCGGCGCTCTGGTCGGCATCTTTACCCGTCCCTCGCGTACTGTTATTTCCGCTGTTATGTCCTTTGGTGCCGGCGCGCTGATGGCGGCTATCTCCTTCGAGCTGGTAAATCCGGCAGTGGAGCGGGAGGGCGGCGGTTTTTTGCCGCTGGCGGCCGGGCTGCTGTTGGGCTGTATCATGTTCATTCTGCTGTCCCGGCTGGCTGACGAAAAAGGCGCTGCTGCCCGCACCCGCTCCACCCTGTTGTCCAATTTGCGCGCTAAAAAACGCAGCCAGGCCCGTAAGTTGCTCGAGCGCCTGGCCGCAGTGGATTTCCTGCGTGCCCTGCCGGCCGAACAGATCCAGTCGCTGCTGCCGCACCTCCGCCGCCGGGTTTTTCACGAAGGCTTGCCGGTATTCCGGCAGGACGGCCCGGGCGACAGCATGTACATCATTGATACCGGCAGTGTAAAAATCGAATACACCGATGCCGACGGGCAGCGGGTTGCCGTGGCCGAGCTGGGAGACAGTCAGACTTTCGGCGAAATGTCGTTGGTCTGGCACGCCCTGCGTACCGCCGACGCCATTCCATCGGTAGATACTGTGGTCTACGAGCTGCATCGCGATGATTTTATACAGCTGGCTGCGGCCAACCCCGGACTGGAAGCAGCAGTGGCCGAGCTGGCCGGTGAACGGGCGCGCACCGGCAAAATCCCGGCCGCCGCCATCAGCAGTGCCGAGTGGAGCCGACAGGCCGCGCGCCGCCTCGACGACAACGCTTACCGGCCTTCCGAAACCGAGTTGAAAAAAGCCCTCGATGTTTCCAGTTCGTCGGCCGCCACCGCCATCTGGCTGGGGCTCTTGCTCGATGGCATACCCGAGTCCCTGGTAATTGGTGCCAGTATCAGCGGCTTTTCGGCCAGCCCTGCGCTTATAGCTGGCCTGTTCATGGCCAACCTGCCCGAATCACTGTCCAGCTCCACCATGATGAAGGAATCCGGCACCCGCCCCGGCCGCATTATGTTCATGTGGACCTCGCTGGTGCTGGCGGTTGGCGTCGGTGCCCTGCTCGGCAACCTGATCGCCGTCATCTTGTCACCCCTGGCGCATTCCCTCTTCGAAGGCCTGGCCGCCGGTTCCATGCTGGCCATGATAGCCCAAACCATGCTGCCCGAGGCCTACGAGCGCAATATCCGCATGGTCGGCCTGTTTACCGTGCTGGGCTTTATCGCCACCGTATTTTTCCATACCCTGGTTTAGGTTTTAATTGACCATGACCCGTAACCAGGGGTCGCAGGGCCTCCCCGCTGTAGCTTCCCGAGTCTCACTCGTCCTTGGGAATGCTGAAATTGCTCGAATCAAAACGGTCGCTGCCCAGCCAGAGGTCAATTTTGGTACCTTCGGCTATGCGGCCGACATCGGCGCGTTTTATCTGCCAGCCAATGATGTTCAGCCTGGCGGTGCCCAAAAGGTCGCTGCCGCCCATCGAGCCGTAATACTCGGCCAGCTCCGGTCGGGCACTGCTATTCAGGGCCTTGGACATGGCTTCCAGTTCTTCGTCCGGGCGCTTGTTGTCGTCCATAACGGCCAAGTGCATACCATCCGGTTCCTGGTGCAGGCTTATCACCATGCGGTGCGGCTCGCTATCCAGGATGTAGTTGGATATCTCGGCCAGCAGATGCAATAGATATTCTTTGTTCTTCATAATTCTCTCCCTGGTCCGGTTCTTTCTATTATAGTACAGATGCAGTAAAGAATACTCATTGGTTCTTTATTGCCTTTACCCATTGTATGAGTGCAACAAATAAGGTCGCCGTAAGGCCGCCGGCAAAGCCGTTGTTATACAGATCCAGGCCGCCGTGCCAGGCGGCACTGCGTTCTACAACTAGCAGATGAACAAAACCGGCAGCGATACCAACCAGCGGACCAAATTCGCCGGCCAGCGGGGCTAGCGTGGTCGCAAACAGCAAGGCCAGTACTGGTCCGGGTGCGGTCAGTGATTTACCGAACAGCAAAGTGGCCAGTATTACACCTACGGCCAGCGGCCAGGTGTTGCGAGCGTGTTTTCCGAAGGTTGCAAAACCCATCACCGTAAGCAGGCTGCCGATAACCGGGCCGTTTATGTCCGCACCAATTAGCATAAGATAAGCACTGCCAACCAGACCCAGGGCCCCGGCATTAAACAAGGCTGAGCCCGGCGATATCGACTCCATAAAGTCCGAAGGCAGCCGCCCCGACAACTTTAGCATGGCTTTCAGGTTTTTGCCCAGCTTGCGTCCATCGGAAACCGCACCCCAGATAATAAACAGCAGAGACAGCAGTGGCACCAGCAGTATCAGCTCCAGTCGTGGCTCCGAGTTCCAAATTATTGTAATAGATACATCGCGCCGCGCACCTTCCAGTACTGACGCTGCAAACAAACCGAAAAAGCCGCAGGTTAGGCCTATATTGTACAAGTTAAAGCCTTCGTGCATGCGCAGCATGGCCATAGCTAATGCCGGCAGAATAAAACCGGCTATAGCTCCGGCGACTATACCGAGTATAATCATGCCCAGGCCGCCAATACCGGACTCAAATGCTATAAAGCTTACCAGCGGACCCAGGGCTGTGCCGAAAAGGGCCATAAGCAGGTAGCTGCGGAAAGGCTTGTGCGCCAGTCGACTGGCCAGAAAAACTCCCAATACGATAGGCAGCGCATTTAGTGGAGTTTTGCCGAAGAGACTGAAGCCCATGATGGTTAGGGTGGCCGCAACAGTCGGTCCGGATAGCCGCACCCCGCTGAGCTTGATCAGGCCCAGGCTAAGTAGTCCCATTACTGCTGCGTTTAACAGGGCTCCGCCGCTGCTGCCCACTACCGTGTAGTCGTTAATCAGCCTGGCCGCATGCAGCTGCAATGTCAAAAAACCGTGGGCTGATCCGGCTATACCGTCTGCAAGCAGCGCGAAAAGCAGGAACACGCCAATGCAGATAAACAGCAGGCGATATACATTTTTTTCATATGCGAGCATCGGCTTTTCCTTGAAACAGGCAGGATTAGTGTCCGCAAGGCGGCGCAAGCTTTATTATACCGGCAGCTGCGTCATTTGCAAACTGCAAAAACTGTTGGCCTGCACAATTTCTACACCTTAAGCAGGCTTGTAGCCACCACTTTCTGCGTTGTCCTGTGTTGCAGTTTGCCAGAAGTCGACAGTGGGGCCTGAAGCTCTTGACATTTATTCCCATTTATTGCATTATCCCCCAGCTGGTCATCCGGGCGCCGTGGCGTCTGTTACAGGTGGTCAGTGCAAACAGCGGGTTCCGCAGGTTTGCGATGCGGGGTTCCACGACCCCGGGCTACGGATTTTCGAACACGCCCGCCAGGGTACGGTTCGGGGAGGCCGCAGCAAGCGATCTTTGGAGGACACATGAAAGACAGAATCCGTGTCAGACTCAGGGGTTTTGACGTTCGGCTCATTGACGACAGTGCCAAGTCAATTGTAACTACCGTTCAGCGAGCCGGAGCAAAGGTGGCAGGGCCAATACCCCTTCCCACCCGAATCAACAAGTACACAGTTCTTCGCTCACCGCACGTGCACAAGAAAGCGCGCGAGCAGTTCGAGATGAGGACCCACAAACGCCTGATCGACATCATCAGCCCCACATCGGAAGTAATGGACGCTCTTATGAAACTTGAGCTTCCTGCCGGTGTAGATGTCGAAATCAAGCAGTAAACGCACGGTTACGTACCGTATCGTTCAACGCTTCAGGAGAGAGCATGTTAGGACTTATCGGAAAGAAGATGGGCATGACCCAGGTCTTTGACGAAACCGGCCGGCTTACCCCGGTCAGTGTAATCGCCATTGCCCCGAATATGGTCATTGGCCTGCGCACCGAAGAAAAAGACGGCTACAAGGCTGTTGTTCTCGGTGTTAAGGAAATGAAGCCCAAAAATGTCAGCAAGCCTTATGCGGGTCAGTTCCCCGAAGGCATCACCCCCAAACGAATCATGCGCGAGATGCGCGATTTCCCTGCACAGGTCGAAATCGGGCAGAATCTCGATGTAGCCCTGTTTGATAAAACCCGTTATGTTGACGTTATGGCCAACAGCAAGGGTCGTGGTTTTCAGGGTGTTGTTAAGCGCTGGGGTTTCGGAGGTGGTCGTAATACCCACGGCTCCAAGTTCCATCGTGAACCAGGCGGTACCGGAAACAGTACCTACCCGGGCCGTACCTTCAAGAACCGCAAGCTGCCGGGACATATGGGTAACGCCCGTGTGACCGTTCAGAATCTTAAAGTCATCAAGATCGACGTGGAGAACGGCTACATGCTGGTGCGCGGTGCTATTCCCGGCCCCCGCAATTGTATGGTCGTCGTAAGCTCGGCCGTCAAGAAAGCTAAGTGAGGATAGACTATATGCAGAGCAAAGTCTTTTCCGTACAGGGCAAGGAAATCAAGACCATCGAGCTTTCCGACGCTGTTTTCGGTCTTCCCGTAAACGAAGATGTTATCTGGTACGCCATCAACAATGAGCTTGCCAATAAACGCGTCGGCACAGCCGATACCAAGACCCGCAAGGATGTGCACGGCTCCAATCGCCGCCCATATTCCCAGAAGGGTACCGGTCGCGCCCGTCAGGGTGACGTAAAAAGCCCGCTGTACGTAGGCGGCGGTATCGTATTCGGACCGCACCCGCGTGATTACTCGTATTCGATGCCCAAGAAGGCCAAGCGCCTTGCTATGAAGAGCATCCTGAGTATGAAGGCACAGAATTCTACTATTAAAGTAGTAGAAGATTTTTCGGTTGATAGCGGAAAGACCAAGGATCTGGTCGCCGTTCTCAAGAATCTGCTTCCGCAGGACAAGGCTGAACGAACAGTTATCGTTCTTAAAGACGATGACTCTATGGTTAAGCGCGCCGGGAAAAATATTCCCTGGTTGCACTTCCTTTCATACAATCGCCTGCGCGCTCATGATCTGTTCTACGGACGCACCGTGCTAGTCATGGAATCCGCCGTTAACAGCCTCAATGAGTTCTACGCGGAATAAGGAAGGCTTGTAAATGCAGTACGAAAGCATATTGATTGAGCCGGTTCTGAGCGAGAAGACCAATGCCATGCGCGAGCAGGGCCAGTATGTCTTCCGTGTCGATCCGCGTGCCAACAAGACGCAGGTAAAAGAGGCGGTTCGCCGTCTGTTCGATGTACACCCTGTTTCGTGTTCAATCGTAAATGTCAAAGGGAAGCCGAAGCGGCTTCGCAATCGCGCCGGGTATACTTCGGACTGGAAAAAGGCGATTGTTCGCCTGGCCAAAGGCGAGACCATCAAGGTCTTCGAAGGCGCATAAGGATAGGGGACTACTATGGCTATTAAGACTTTCCGGCCGATAACCCCCGGACTCAGGCACCGGGTGCAGGTAGTGAACGACGCGCTCACTATCGGCAACGAGCCTTGTAAAGCGCTCACC
The DNA here is from genome assembly GCA_018815555.1 of Spirochaetota bacterium. Classification (GTDB taxonomy): domain Bacteria; phylum Spirochaetota; class Spirochaetia; order Treponematales; family UBA12059; genus UBA12059. The sequence goes on from JAHIWF010000414.1 coordinate 14,542, forward strand.
AAGGGTAAGAAGCAGACCGCTGGCCGTGCCAGTAATGGTCGCATCTCCTCCCGCCGCAAGGGTGGTGGACACAAGCGCAAGATTCGCCTGATCGACTGGCGCCGCGACAAGCTGGGTATTCCTGGCAAGGTTGCAACTATTGAATACGATCCTAACCGGTCGGCCAATATTGCCCTGATCAATTATGTAGATGGCGAGAAACGTTATATTATTGCTCCCAAGGGGCTGCAGGTCGGTCAAAAGATCGTCAGCGGCGCCGAGGCCGCCCCGGAAATCGGCAATGCTCTTCCATTAGAGAACATTCCCGTAGGTTTCACTGTGCACAATGTCGAGCTCACCCTCGGTAAAGGCGCTCAGATGGCCCGTTCCGCCGGTGCCGGTGCACTGATTGTTGGTGTTGATGGTGATTATGTTACCCTCAAGCTGCCTTCCAATGAACTCCGTCTGGTGTTCAAGAAGTGCATGGCCACTATCGGTATCGTCGGTAATGAAGAGCATATGAATGAACGCTACGGCAAGGCCGGTCGCGTGCGCTGGTTGGGTAAACGCCCCCGCGTTCGTGGTGTGGCCATGAACCCTGTCGATCACCCGCATGGTGGTGGTGAGGGCCGTGGTAAAGGTTACAGGCAGCCGGTCACTCCGTGGGGCCAGCCCTGTAAGGGTTACAAGACGCGCGATCCGCACAAGCCGTCAAGCCGCTTCATCGTCAAGCGACGCAAATAAGAGATAGGAGCCAACCGTGTCCAGGTCAATCAAGAAAGGCCCGTTCATCGAGAAGAGCCTCTACAAGAAGGTCGTCGAGATGTCCAAGGCAGGCGAGAAGCGAATGATCAAAACGTATTCCCGCTGTTCAACAATAATTCCCGAAATGGTAGGAATTACCCTTTCGGTATACAACGGCAAGAGCTGGGTTCCCGTGTATGTAACCGAGAATCTTGTCGGGCACAAGCTCGGCGAGTTCGCCCCCACCCGCATTTTCCGCGGGCATGCCGGCTCTGACAAAAAAGCCGGTAAGAGGTAGGTAACAGATGGCTAAAGTAACAGGATACCCTGCATACGGCAAATATCTGATGGGTTCTCCTTCCAAAATCCGCCCGGTGGCAGACTTAGTCCGCCATAAGGCGTACCCGGAAGCGATGGCCATCCTTGACAACATGCCCCAGAAGGGCGCTGCGATGATTCGCAAGGTTGTCATGTCGGCAGCTGCCAATGCTCTCGATCAGAATCGGAAGCTGGCTGAAGATATGCTGTATGTTAAAGAATTGAGGATCGATGATGGTCCCCGCATGCGTCGTGTCTGGTTTCGGGCACGCGGCCGGGCTGACATGCTGGTAAAACAGATGTGTCATATAAGCGTCGTCGTTGACGAAATTGCAAAGGCGGAGGCATAACGTGGGTCAAAAAGTAAATCCAATCGGTCTGCGCATCGGCATCAACAAAGACTGGAGCTCCCGCTGGTTCGTGGATCCCCGCGACTATGCCAAGACACTGCACGAGGATCTGAAGATCCGCGCCCGCATGTATCAGCTCCCCGAAGCCAAGAGCGCTGACATTTCCGAAATCGAAATTGTCCGGCATCCGCAGAAGGTTACTATCGTAATCCACACTGCCAAACCCGGTGTTTTGATCGGCCAGAAGGGTGCCAATATCGAGCGTATCGGTCTTGAACTGCAAAAGTTCGCTTCCAAGAAGATCAACATCAAGATCAAGGAAGTAAAGAAGGTCGAAACCAACTCTACTATTGTTGCCCAGAATGTTTGCCGCCAGCTGGAAGGCCGCGGTTCATTCCGCCGTACCATGAAAATGGCTGTCGGCGCTGCAATGAAGGGCGGAGCCCAGGGTTGCAAGGTTCGTATGTCCGGCCGCCTTGGTGGCGCAGACATGAGCCGCACCGAAGAGTACAAAGAAGGCCGCGTGCCTCTGCATACCCTGCGTGCCGATATTGACTACGGTTTCTGGGAAGCCCAGACTACCTATGGCAAAATCGGTGTAAAGGTATGGATCTGCAAGAGCGACAACGCTCTGGCCGGAGACAAAAAAGAAGACGCCGGACTCATGCCCGGTCGTCCCCGCCGTGATCATGGCGAGCGCAGTGACCGGACTCCCGGACGTGGCCCGCGTCAGAACAGCGGCGACCGGGGAACTCGCGGTCCGCGCGAGGCGAGGAGCTAAAAGATGCTGTCACCAAAAAGAGTTAAGCACCGCAAGGTGCAGCGTGGACGGACCAAAGGCGAGGCCCAGGCGGGCAACGCTCCGGCGTTCGGCGAATTCGCCCTTATGTGCGAAGAGCCGTTCTGGATTACCGCCCGCCAGCTGGAAGCTGCCCGTGTGGCCCTCAATCGCCACATTAAGCGCGGTGGTAAGTTGTGGATCCGTATTTTCCCGGATAAGCCGTATTCCAAAAAACCTTTGGAAGTACGCATGGGTAAAGGTAAGGGCGGCCCGGAGCGCTGGGTTGCTGTTGTTAAGCCGGGTACCATAATTTTCGAACTGGCTGGTGTTTCCCGCGAACTGGCAAGTAATGCCATGAAGCTGGCTAGCTCCAAGCTGCCGATCAAGACGAAGTTTGTGGCCCGCGCCGACATGGAGATGGAGTGATCGCATGAAGAATTCGTTCAAAGAGCTGAAGCTCGACGAGCTCCTTGCCAAGCGCGATGAGCTGCGTAAGAAGTATTTCGATCTCCGCTTTAAAATGGTCATGGGCCATGTCGAGAATCCTCTCGAGAAGCGGACCCTGCGCCGCGCTATCGCCAGACTGAATTGTCTGGTGACCATGCGCGAACGACAGGCCAAGGCTTAACGGAGGATAGGGTTCATGGAAACCAAGACCAAAAAAGACAAGCCGGTGCTGCAGGGTATTGTTGTCAGCGACAAAATGGCTAAAACCATTGTCGTTGAAGTAATGCTGCGCAAGCTGCACCCGCTGTATAAAAAGTACCTCACCCGCTCGAAGAAGGTGAAGGCTCATGATGAGACCAATGATGCCAAAGTGGGCGACACCGTCCGCGTTGTGGAGTGCCGCCCCCTGTCCCGTGACAAGCGTTATCGCTTGGCCGAGATAGTCGAACGCGCCCGCTAGGCTACGGAGAGAATCGACATGATACAGGTAGAATCTAAACTGAACGTGGCCGACAACTCTGGCGCCAAAATCGTTCAGTGCATCAAGGTCCTTGGCGGATCAAAGCGGCGGTATGCTTCCATCGGCGACATTATTGTTGTCGCTGTAAAGCAGACCATACCCAATTCCGCCATCAAGAAGGGAACCGTGGAAAAGGCCGTTATCGTGCGTGTACACAAAGAGTACCGCCGCCCTGACGGCACGTATATCCGGTTCGATGACAATGCTTGCGTTATTATTGACGCAAACAAAAACCCCAAGGGTAAGCGTATCTTTGGTCCGGTCGCGCGTGAACTGCGTGAGAAGGACTACATGAAGATAGTGTCTTTGGCCCCCGAGGTTCTTTAAGGAGCCGGTGAATGACCGAAAACAAGACAAGCACCAAGCTTAAAAAAGATGACCTCGTACAGGTGATTTCCGGTAAATCACGAGGCAAACAGGGTAAAATCCTGAAAATTGACCTCGAAAAAAGCCGGGCCATCGTACAGGGCCTGAACATGATGAAGAAAGCCATGCGCAAGAAGAACCAGAACGACCGCGGCGGCATCGTAGAGCTTGAGGCACCAATCCGTCTCAGCAACATGATGATCGTCTGCAAGAAGTGTGGTCCTACTCGCCTTGGTTACAAGTTCGTCGGCACCGACAAAAAACGCGTGTGCCGCAAATGCGGGGAGGCTCTCTGATGGCCAAGCAGCAGAATGCATACGTCCCGCGGCTGAAGAAAATCTTCAACGAGAAGATTGTAGCCGATCTCAAGAATGAGTTCGCTTACAGTTCCGTTATGGAAGTGCCGCGTTTCGTCAAGGTAATTGTGTCAATGGGTGTCGGTGAAGCCAAAGAGAACCGCAAGATCCTCGATGCTGCCGTAGGTGATGTTAATATCATTACCGGGCAGAAGGCTGTAAAAACCAAGGCCCGCAAGTCGATTGCCACCTTCAAGATTCGTGAAGGCCAGGAAATCGGCTGTCGCGTAACGCTTCGTGGTGCGCAGATGTGGGAATTCCTCGATCGTCTGATGAACGTGGCTCTGCCGCGCGTTAAGGACTTCCGCGGTGTCAACCCCAACGCCTTCGACGGCCATGGCAACTATTCGCTTGGTATCACCGAGCAGATCATTTTCCCTGAAATCGACTTTGACAAGATCGAAAAGGTGATGGGTCTGAATGTGGCCATCGTAACAACCGCCCGTACTGACAAGGAAGCACGTAGCCTTCTTGCCAAAATGGGCATGCCGTTCAGGAAGTAGGAGAGGACAGGAATGGCCAGAAAAGCAATGATACTGAAGGCGCTTGCCAAGCCCAAGTATATGACAAGGCACGTGAATCGCTGCAAGATCTGTGGTCGACCTCGTGGATATTTACGCAAGTTCGACATGTGTCGTATTTGCTTCCGGAAATTGGCCAGTAATGGTCTGTTGCCGGGCGTAACAAAATCTAGCTGGTAGGAGGACTGGAATGAGTGTTTCCGATCCCGTTGCCGACATGTTGACCAAGGTCCGCAATGCGAGCATGGCCCGCCACGAGAAAGTGGATATCTCCACTTCCCGCATGAAACTTGAAATTGTCAAGATCATGAAGACCGAGGGCTACATAAAGAACTTCAAGAAGATCATTCAGGATGGACAGAACTTCATCCGGGTCTTTCTCAAATATGATGAAGCAGACGATCCTGTTATCCATGGTCTGGAACGCGTTTCCAAACCTGGCCGTCGCGTATATACCGGTTACAAAACGTTGCCGCGTGTACAGAACGGTTTTGGAACAGTAGTGGTTTCCACCTCTGATGGTATTACCACTGGTCGTAAAGCTGCCGAACGTAAAGTTGGCGGCGAGCTTATCTGCACAATCTGGTAATTGAAGGGGAACCGCCATGTCTCGAGTAGGCTATATGCCCATCACCGTACCGAAAGGCGTCAAGGTCGCCGTGCAGGGAAATCTGGTCAACGTGGAAGGCCCGAAGGGCAAGCTCTCACAGGAGCTTGTATCGTCTTTCATTACTGTAGAAGTAAAAGACGATGTGGTTGCTGTTGATCGCGCTAACGACGCGAAGCAGACCAAAGCTTTCCATGGTTTGTACAGGAATCTTATTAATAATATGGTAACCGGCGTTTCGACAGGCTTTTCCAAAGCCCTGATCATAAACGGCGTAGGTTACAAAGCAGAAGTCCAGGGCAAATTGCTGGTTCTGAATCTCGGGTATTCTTCCGACTTCTTTGTCGGCATTCCCGATGGTTTGAGCGTAGCCGTTGAAGCCAACGGTCAGAAATTGGTCGTGTCTGGAATAGACAAACAACTCGTAGGCCTTTTTGCCAGCGAGATACGCAGCTTGCGCAAGCCGGAACCCTACAAGGGTAAGGGCATACGCTACGAAACAGAGACCATTCGCAAGAAGGTCGGCAAGACAGGCGTAAAGTAAGGATATAGGCATGAGCAACAGAGAACTTTCGGATAAAATCCGCAGGCGTGCCGCCCGTAAGGTGCACGTGCGCAAGTATATAGCAGGTGACGCCAGTCGTCCCCGCATGACTGTGTTCAAGTCCAACCGCAATCTGTATGTGCAGATTGTCGATGATGCCGCAGGACATACTTTGGTGTCCGGCAGTACTCTTGAGGAAGCCCTCAAGGGTACCAAGCCCACAGTAGAAGGCGGCATGAAGTTGGGCGAGCTCGTAGGAGCCCGTCTCAAGGAAAAGAATATTGGCAGTGTTGTGTTCGATCGCAATGGTTACCAGTATCATGGCGTTATCAAAGCCATAGCCGATGGAGCCCGCAAAGCCGGGATCCAATTCTAGGGGGAACTCGTGGAGAGAAGAGATAGGGACGACAGGTCCCGTGATATCTACATCGAGAAGCTCGTCAAGCTGAACCGCACCGCCAAGGTGGTGAAGGGTGGCCGCCGGTTTTCCTTCTCTGCGCTGACTGTCGTCGGTGACAGGTCAGGCAATGTAGGCTACGGTTTTGGCAAAGCTAACGATGTAACTGAAGCAATTCGCAAGAGTATCGAAAAGGCCAAGCGCAATATGGTCAAACTGCCGATCAAGAACGGAACCATTCCGCACCAGACTGTAGGGTCCTTCAAGGCCTCCAGGGTGCTGATGATGCCGGCTTGTCCGGGTTCCGGTATTATCGCCGGCGGTCCGGTTCGCGCTATCATGGAAGCCGGTGGTATCACCGACATCATGGCCAAGAGTCTGGGCAGCCGCACGTCCATCAACGTTATCCGCGCGGTCTTCGAAGGCATCCAGAAAATTGGCGATGCCCGTGTTGTCGCGCATAATCGCGGCAAGGCGCTCAAGGATATGTGGGGTTGATCATGGCTGACAAGATTGTAATCCAGCTCAAAAAGAGCACCATAGGCTGCAAGCCGAATCAGAGGGCAACTGTCCGCTGTCTGGGCCTGCGCAAGGTAAGTTCGGTTTCGGTGCAGGAAGCCACTCCCGCCATCCTGGGCATGGTTCGCACCGTGTCTCATCTGGTCGAGGTTCGCCCCTACCAGGATAAGGAGAAGAAGTAATGTCAGATTTCGAACTTCATCCGCCTGCTGGCGCGACCAAGCGTAAACGCATCGTCGGCCGTGGTCGTGGTTCCGGTTCCGGAGACTCCGCAGGTAAAGGCCATAAGGGACAGCAGTCCCGTTCCGGTGGTGGTTCACCCTACGCCGGCTTCGAAGGCGGTCAGATGCCTTTGTACCGCCGTATCGCCCACCGTGGTTTTAACAACAAGAATTTCCGGGTCGATTACCAGATCGTTAACCTCACTGAAATCGAAGTCCGCTTTGCGGTCGGCGAGACCGTCAATGCGGAAAACCTGGTTATCAAAGGGCTTGCCCGCAAGCCGGATCTGCCGGTTAAGGTTCTCGGCGATGGCGAGCTGACTAAAGCTCTCACTTTCGTCGTGGAGAAAGTTTCCGCCTCCGCCAAGGCCAAGATCGAAAAGGCCGGCGGCAAGGTAGAGACCCCCTGATTCAGGGAAATCCAGGAAGGAAGGTAGGCTTGTATGGCTGGTAGTCCGTTGGTAGATGTCTTCCGCATTAAAGAGTTGCGGCAGCGCATCCTCTACACGATCGGCTGGCTGGTGGTATTCCGGATCGGGACCTATATCCCGATCCCGGGTATCAACGCCAGTGCTCTGAAACTTTATTTCGCATCCGCTACCTCTGGTGGTGGTATAACCGATTATCTGGACTTCTTTTCGGGCGGCGCGTTTAAGAACTTCTCGCTTTTCATGCTCAGCGTCATGCCCTATATCTCCACCCAGATTATCATGCAGCTGCTGCTGGTAGTTTTCCCGAGCCTGAAGCGGATTGCCGAAGATGACGGCGGCCGCAAAAAGATTGCCCTGTACACCCGTCTCGGAACCGTTGTGGTGTGTATCGTGCAGTCACTGGCCAGTGTCAGCTATGTGCGCAGTATTCCGGATTCACTGGTAATCGGCGAGAACCTGTACACCGTACTGGCAATCTTTACAGTTACTACCGGTTCGCTGTTCCTGGTCTGGATTGGCGAGCAGATAACCAAACGCGGTATCGGCAACGGTATCTCTATGATCATCTTCGCCGGTATCGTGGCCCGTCTGCCCAACGGCTTGTATAGCCTCTGGGTACAGATCCGCCTCGGCGAAATAAACCCGGTATTTGCTGTAATCGTAATTGCCATGTTCGTGGCTGTTGTGGCCCTGGTGGTCATCGAGCAGCAGGGACAGCGCAAGATTCCGGTGCAGTATGCCAAGCGGGTGGTCGGACGACGTATGTACGGTGGTCAAAACACCTACATTCCGTTCAAGATTAACCCGTCCGGCGTTATTCCGGTTATCTTTGCTTCTTCGCTGCTTACCTTCCCGCTGCAGCTGGCCCAGGGTTTCGGCTCCGGTGCCAAATGGGTGCGCGATCTTTCGTTCATCCTGCGGCCCGACGGCTGGCTGCATCTGACTCT
>JAHIWF010000415.1 GCA_018815555.1 Spirochaetota bacterium
CGGTGCCGAATTTGTGATGATACCGGATTGCGGACATGTAACTATACTGGAGCGGCCGGACGCACTGAATTCAGTTTTGCTTGGATTTATTACCAAGCATAGTGGTGATGTTATTTTTGCATGATTTTGATGCAGCCAACACAGTGGCCGCATCGTCAGGCTGTCGGAGCTCTAAGACCGGCAGTAATAACGAAGCCCTGGAGGCTTTCGTAATTTCTCGATAAGGAAGGATGGAAATCATGAAGTCGAAGATTTCACTGCTCATGATCATGGTACTGCTCACTGCTTCCATGACAGTATTCGCCAATGGTGAAAAAGAAGCTGCCCCGGTCGCGCCGGCAGCAGTCGGAGTGGAACCCGGTCCCGGCGACCGCAACGGCGTAAGCGACACAGAAGTAAAAATTGGTTCTTTCCAGGCGCTTTCCGGTGCTATTGCCTTTATCGGCGGACCGGTAAAGAAGGGTCTGGATTCCTATTTTAACTGGGTAAACAATAATGGCGGTGTGCATGGCCGCAAGATCAATCTGGTAGTAGCCGATGACGGCTTTAATCCGTCGAATACCACAGTAGAAGTGCGCCGCCTGGTGGAATCAGACCGCATTTTCGCCATGGTTGCCGGCCTGGGTGCTCCGGGCAATCTGGCCATCATGGACTATATCGAAGAACAGCGGGTACCGTATGTTTATCAGGCTGCCGGTGTAGGCAAATTGACCATTCCACCCAAACGCTATATTTTCGGTGTACAGCCAAACTATACTACTGAAGGTGCGATTGCAGTAAGTTATTTGACCAGCGTAAAGAACGCCAAACGCATCGGCATTATTTACCGCAACCTCGACGACGGTAAGGAAGAACTGGCTTCGGTAAAACGCTCTCTCGCCGCCAAAGGTATGAGCCTGGCTGCCGAAGTTCCAGTAGAAGCCACTGCTACCGATTTCTCTGCCGAAATCGTACAGTTTACCCAAGCCAAAGTTGACGCGGTAATCGTTATGCTGTTTGGCCCGCAGTCCGGCAATTTTGTTAAGCAGGCCAAAGAACTCGGCCTTACTTCTCCGCATTATGTAATGTCGTATGCCAATGCCGACCCGACCTTCGCCGCTGTAGCCGGACCGGCTGCAGCTGGTGTGGAAGCTCTGGCCTGGGTAGATGTTGACTTTACCGATGCCAACGCCCATTTTATGCAGGTGTACCAGGCCAGCTTCCCCGGCGAAGTTCCCAATGCCTACGCTGTGGCCGGTATGATAGCCGCCGAAGTTTTCACTGAAGCGCTTAATCGTGCCGGACGGGATCTTACCCGTGAAAAACTGGTAACAGCCCTCGAGACCATGGATGGCTGGATGGGCAAAATCGGCCCGCCGGTTACCTATGGACCTATTGCCACCAAGGGTGAGTTCGCCCGTGCCGGCGTTCAGTCGATGTATGTGCTGAAGTTTACTCCGGCAGGAACACTCGAAAAATCCAACGGCTGGATCGGGTTCTGATTTTAGGATCCGTAAACAGGATACCTACGTTTACAAGGGAAGCCCGGGAACGGGCTTCCCTGTTTCAGGAGAAGCACAATGCTTGAATGCCGGAATGTTACGGTACGCTTCGGCGGTCTTACTGCCGTAAAAAACATGAATTTACAGGTGCAGCAGGGCACTATTCACTCCCTGATCGGACCAAACGGGGCCGGCAAGACCACCTTGTTCAATGCAATAACCAGACTGGTGCAGGCTCAGGAAGGTGACATCCTGCTGGAAGGCCGCTCCATTATCGGAGAGCGCACCGAAGACATTATCCGACACGGTATGGTGCGTACGTTCCAAAATTTACAGTTGTCACCATTTCAGACCGTGCGCGATAATATTATGGCGGGTCTTGTGCACACCTGGCAGGGCGGTGCCTGGTCGGCCTTGCTGGCAAAACACAGCCGTTTTATGGATGAGGCTGCCGACAAGGTCCGTGCGGCCGCCGAGTTGTTCGGCATCCAGAACCGGCTGGGTTCTCTGGTAGCCGGCTTGCCCTACGGTTTACTGAAAAAAGTGGAACTGGCCCGGGCCCTGGCCGGGAATCCTTCTATCATACTGCTTGATGAGCCGGCGGCCGGCCTGAATAATGACGAGACGGCGGAGCTGGATGAAATATTAACATTGTTAAAGTCGCGCGGGCAGACCATCGTGCTGGTTGAACACGATATGAGTCTGGTTATGCGCATATCCGACGCCGTTACGGTTATGAATTTCGGTCAGTTGATTGCTGACGGGCGCCCTGCGGAGGTCGCAAAGAATCCGGATGTAATCCGGGTGTATCTGGGAGGCGACTATGGTGCTTGAAGCTGTTGATTTTACCGTTCACTATGGAAAAATACTGGCCCTAAAGGGCGTAAACATACGTGTAGATGAAAACGAGGCGGTTACTGTGATCGGTGCAAACGGAGCAGGCAAAAGTTCGCTGATGAACGGTCTGGCTGGTATTGTGGAAAGCGGCGGCTCGGTTATATATAAAGGCAACGAGATAAACCGTCTGCAGTCGCACCGCCGGGTGGCACAGGGCCTGGTGCTCTGTCCCGAAGGCCGGCGCATTTTCCCAGAACTGAATGTGGAAGAAAACCTGAAACTAGGCGCATACCGGCGTGGCTCGGTTAAAAGCGGCCTGGAAAAGGCTTTTACCTTGTTCCCGCGACTGGCCGAGCGCAAGCGACAGGCTGCCGGCTATCTGTCCGGTGGCGAACAGCAGATGCTGGCAATCGGTCGCGCTCTTATGGCGGAACCGGAACTGCTGATGCTGGACGAACCGTCATTGGGGCTGGCTCCGGTGCTGGTAGACCAGGTGTTTGAAACCCTGCAGCAGCTGCGAGCTGCCGGCATTCCTATTTTACTGGTGGAACAAAATGCGGTAAAGGCTTTGTCTTTTGCCGATCGTGCATATATTCTGGAAAACGGCCGGGTAATCATGGAAGGCAAAGGCAGCGAGCTTTTGTCCGATGAACGGGTCAAATCCGCCTATCTGGGCATTTAGGAGGCAGCCATGCTGGTATCTATTTTACAGTCCATTGCTTTTGGCCTGCCTCAAGGCGCTTTGTACGGCCTGATGGGCTTCGGCATTTCTCTTATATTCGGTACCTCGGGAGTAACCAACTTCGCTCAGGGAAACTCCGGTATGGTTGGCGTGTTTTGCGGCTGGAGCGTACTGGCGCTTACTAAAAACCTGCCGCTGGCACTGGTTAGCGGCGTAGCCGCCGGTGCCCTGCTCGGTGTGGGCATAGATCGTGTGTTGATGAAACAGGTTAAAACCCTGTCACATGGCGGCATGCTTATCATAACCCTGGGTTTGCTGATGATTTTCGACGGTATGGCGCTGATTATCTGGGGAACCGAACCCTTGCTGTTTCCGCAGCTGTTCAAGGCTCCGCCGATTATCATTACCTTGCCGCTGGCAGTAAATCCGGAAGAAATCCCGCTGATAATTTCGGGCAGTGATTTGCGCACAGCCGTTGCTGCTATCGTTATAAGCCTGTCTGCGGTAGCTTTTTTCCGCTGGTCAAAACCCGGGCTGGCCGCACGGGCAAAATCGCAGGACGCTGCCGGGGCCCGTGCTGTCGGCATCAATGTGGCCGCGGCCGACACCCTGGCCTGGGGCGTCGGCGTGGCTGCCGCGGTAGTTGCTGGCTTCCTGATTGCGCCAAAGTCTACGGTTATGCCCAGCATGCTGGTCAATCTGCAATTATACGGATTTACAGCCGCGGTATTCGGTGGCTTTGCCAGCCCGCTGGGAGCGGTTATCGGCGGACTTTTGCTTGGTGTTATCGAAAAACTGGTGGTGCTGGGCCTGAATCTGCTGTTCGGCGTCCTGGGAGTGTATGCGGTAAACGCGGTAGACTTTCAGTTATCGGTGGTTTTGGTCATCATTATCGTTACCCTGACGATACGCCCCACCGGTTTGTTTGCCAGTCGATTTAAAGGAAAGGTGTAGGGTCATGCGAAAAAATCTGCAACTGGCCGGCATTATTGCCATTGTCGGCCTCCTGGCCGGCCTGGTGGTATCCGGTGAAAATTTTATATTACTAATTTTATCGCAGGTCCTTATTTTCAGTATCGCCGCGCTGGGTTTGAACATCCTTACCGGCATGGGCGGTCAGGTATCTATCGGTAATGCCGCTTTTATGTCGATAGGCGCATACACCAGTGTAATGCTGGTTACCCGGCTGGGTGTGCCCATGCCGCTGGCAGCGCTCGGCGGTGCGGCACTGGCTTCGTTGTTCGGCTTGCTGATCGGTTTTCCGGCCCTGCGCATGAAGGGATTCTACCTGGCGGTGGCCACCATGGCCTTCGGTGTGGTAATCGAACAGCTGATAAACGTGATTCCAGCCCTGGGAGCGCATGACGGCATCCGCAACATACCAAAACTGTTCCGCAGCGACTTCCTTACCTTCCTGTTCAACTTGGCCTGGTACATCGGTTTGGTTATTGTTGCAAAAATAGTTAACGAAAGCCCCGTCGGCCTGCGCTGGCGCATGGTGCGCGATGGCGAGACCGCCGCCCGCTGTTTCGGCGTGGATGCCAAAAAAGCCAAGCTTTCTGCATTCATGATGAGCGCCGCCTACGGCGGCATCGCCGGCGCCCTGTATGCTAACAC
>JAHIWF010000060.1 GCA_018815555.1 Spirochaetota bacterium
GCCGGGCGCTGGGTCCGCCACCGGCGCTTGATCGCTGACTGTTACCGCTACCAGACTGGACTCCATCTGCTGATTTAGAGGATTCTGCCGCCTGAACAGCAGCAGATACTCTCCAGCCTGTAAAGGGGCCAAAGAAAAAATCACTTCATTGTTCTCGAATTGCCGGGTCCTGAACTGGATGCCGGACTGCCCGTCCTGATCACCCACAAACGTCCAGCCGGCACCACTAAAGCGCAGAATAAAAGCCTGATTACTGTATGCACTTACATTTAACAGGGAAGGCTCGGCTTCTACAACCGGCGGCACCACCAGAGGCACAAGTGTCGGTTTAGGTGGCTCCGCAATTGCTGCACTAGCGGCAGCTGCGGCCGATGATGGTGTTCCGGCTGTTGGTGCTTCCGCCGCTGGAGCTGTTTCAGCAGCTGTCGGGTTTGGCAAAGCTTTTACCGCACCAACCATCGCTGCGGCCGGCCTGTCCGTTTCAGTGCGCTTAGACTCTGCCGCTGCACGTACCTCACCCATAACTGAGTCCCGGGGCTGCAACTGCTCCGTCAGCAACGGTTCGGGCAAGTCGAGCTGGCTGATGATAAGCAATCTTGATAATACTGTAACATCCGGTAAAAATTCCGTGCCTTCAGCCGGAGTATCAGGATTTGATTCCATGGCATCAGAATGTACACGAAAGGCTGTTAAATCAGGCTCAGGCAAGTGGACTGCGTCTATCTGTAGATTCAGCCCGCTGACAGCACTAGAAGCTGGCAGCGGCGGACGCTTATACAAATCGACCTGATAGGCAGAGTCAGAAAGGCTGTCCGGATCGGCAGCCGCTACTGGCCCGCTGCGGCAGGACAACACTGTAAATACCAGCACAAGCGCAGCCAGGCTGCACAGCAGACCGGACAATAAAAAGTGCTGTTTTTCTTCAGTCGACAGTGCCGAATATTTCATTCAGTCTATCCTTCCGTTGCCGGCGCAATAATTCCAGAGCAGCTTGCGGGAAGTCCGGCATGTATTGCAGAACCTCAGCTTCGGTATATTGTGTCTTGCGCTCCTGCTTAAGCGGAAATTCAGGGACGCCGAAGTTTAAATCCGGCTTTATTAGCAGGTACATCAAGGCCGGCCCTTCCTCCGCTATGACTACACCGCTTTGCTCCATGGGCAGGCGTGGCGGCGGAGCCTCTATTTTTGCCACACTGGCAGTACGCAGCACTAATATCAGCAATAAAAACAGCACAAGAAGAACCAAAGCAACTAGAGCCAGCAGCAATTTTTTCATTAAACTCAACTGCAGCAATAAGCCCGGGATTTTCATGCTCAGTCTAGTGTTTCCGGACCAGTATCTGCCTCGGAACCGTCACTGGCATCGACTGCCTCCAACACTGGATCTTCTATTGACTCAGGCATGGAAGGTGCTTCTGCGTCCCCGTCAGGGACCGTTTCTTCCACCCCGGCTGCAGCTAACTCCGTTGTTCCTGCTGTTTCCGCGTCCGGATCAATCGCTGTGGCCTCCGGCACTTTTGGCTGCTCCAGTTCCGGAGCTAGCTCCCGACCAGTCTCATACTCGACTTCTTCTTCATCGAAGGACGGCAGCGGTTCCTGCAGCTTTATTTCGGCACCGTCAGAGCGGGCCAGACGCACGGCAATAACCTTGGTTACACCGGACTCTTCCATGGTAACACCCAGCAGGGCATCAGCGCCGGTTACCGTCTTTTTGTTGTGGGTGATTACGATAAACTGACTGCTGCGGCCAAACTCGCGCAGCAGGTTTACAAAGCGGATTACATTCTGCTCGTCCAGCGCCGCATCGATTTCGTCCAGGAAACAGAACGGCGAGGGTCGCACCATGTAGGTTGCGAACAGAAGCGCAATAGCCGTAAGGCTCTTTTCGCCACCGGACAAGAGTGCAATGGTTTCCAACTTCTTTCCCGGTGGCTGGGCCAAAATTTCGATACCACTTTCCAGCACATGATCAGGATCGGAGAGGCGCAGTTCGCCGCGTCCGCCGCCGAACAGCCGCCTGAACATATTATGAAAATTCTTTTTAACCCGGTTGTAGGTATTCAGGAACATCTCGGCGCTTTCGTCCCTGATCTCCTGGGTTATGCGTTTCAGGTCGTCGCGGGCTTTTACCAAGTCTTCCATCTGGCTGGCCAGGAATTCATAGCGTTCCTTTACCTCGGTAAATTCCTCAGGGGCCATCAGGTTCACCGAACCAAGATCTTTAAGCTTCTGCTTGGCCGCACTTAGCTTTTCGCGCAAATCAGAAGCAGCCACCCGGATCTCGTACATGCGCTCCTCGAATTCCAGAAGGTCGCGGCCGTACTGTTCTTTAAAGTTGTCCTTAACATTGCGGATCTCGGTTTCGGTCTGGGCCAGCCCGAGGTGCAGCCGCTCCAGCTCGTTCTGCAGAACAGCCAGCCGGTCTATCTTTTTGCGCAATTCTTCCTGGCGCTTGCCCACATCCGAGTTCTTGATGGCAATATCTTTTTCCAGCCGTTCCAGCTCGGCGGTCAGCTCGCGGCCCTTTTTCTCGATCTCGAAAATTTCTTCGTCGATAAAGGACAGGTCTTCCTCGGCTTCTTCCAGTCGGCGGCGTTCGATGTTTATCTCGTTGTCCAGTTCGCGGTAATAGGCTTCCTGGCTGGCAATTTCGCGGCGTATCAGGGTAAGCGATTCCTCGGCTGCCTGCACTTGTGTCTGCATACGGATACGGTTGCCGCGCAGCTCCTCGAGGGTTTTGCGGTACTCGTCAATACGAGCACCAAGCTCCCGATTCTCTTCGCGCCAACCATCTATGTCGCTGCGGCA
>JAHIWF010000061.1 GCA_018815555.1 Spirochaetota bacterium
CCTGATGTTTGTTGAAGGGCGTTTTAACCGGGCCAAGGCAGCGGCGGGCCGCATCAAGCAGCAGGTCGCCGGCTTCGCCGATCATGAAATCACGCCAGGTTTTCAATTCAGCATTGCCCATTCGTCCGTCTCCCATGCTTCAATGGTATAGCGATACCCCTGCTCGGTAAGAAAGCGGCGGCGATTGTCGGCATATTCTTCTTCCACCGTGTAGCGCGAAACTAGCGAGTAGAAATACGAGTTCTTTTCTTTCGGACGCAGAACCCGGCCTAGCCGCTGTGCTTCTTCCTGCCGGGAGCCAAAGGTGCCAGATATCTGGATCGCAACCGAGGCATCCGGCAGGTCAATGGCAAAATTGGCCACCTTGGATACCACAATTACTTTTACTTCACCCTTACGGAAAGCATCATAAATTCTTTCGCGCTCGGAATTGGGGGTAGCCCCCGTTATCAGCGGCGCGTTCAGTTCTTTCGAGAGCCGGGTAAGCTGCTGGATGAACTGACCAATTATCATTACCAGATCTTCGCGATGGTTATCCAGCAGTTCGTGTATCACTCTGGTTTTTACAATATTTTCGGCAGCAATACGATGCCGTTCGCGCAGACCGGCCGAAACATAGCGCATGCGGTCGTGGTCAGAAACCGGAACACGGATCTCGCGGCAGAAAGCCTCGGCGATAAAACCTTTGGCCTCCAGTTCCTTCCAGGGAACATCATAGCGTTTGGGGCCGATAAGGCTGAACACATCTTCCTGCAGGCCGTCCTCGCGCACCAGCGTGGCGGTAAGGCCCAAGCGGCGGATAGCCTGAATCTCGGCCACCACCCGGAACACCGGGGCCGGCAGCAGATGCACCTCGTCATAAATAATCAGCCCCCAGCGCTCCTGCCGGAAGATGCTAAAGTGCGGGAATTCGGCATTCTTGTCCGGCCGCCAGGTGAGCACCTGATAGGTGGCTACGGTAATCGGCCGTATCTGTTTGGCTGAACCGGTATACTCGCCGATGTCCTCGCTCTGAATATCGGTTTTATCCAACAGCTCGTCCATCCATTGATGCACGGCGGCCACATTGGTAGTAATGATAAGCGTCTTAGCACCGATTGCCTGGGCAACAGCCATGCCCACCACCGTTTTGCCTGCGCCGCAGGGCATAACCACTACACCGTAACCGGTTCCCGGCAGTTTTTTGCCGATGAACGCCGCCAGCGCATCCTGCTGATAGGGCCGCAGGGCAAAATCATGGCCTTTGCCGCAGCTGCTTTTCAGCGAAAAAGCAAAGGGGTCGCCATCTACCAGCGGGGCCAGGTCCATAGCCGGCCAGCCGATTTTAATCAGCTCGCGCTTTACCGTGCCGCGTTCAGTTAACTGCAGACTGAAAGTTGTCTCGGCTTCGGGAGTAAGCAGAGCCGCCAGCTTGCGGTTGCCGCGCAATTCGGCACGCACGTACGGATCCGCGCATTCCAGGATAAGCTGGTCGTCGCTCTCGCCACAGCGGATGGTCAGCCGACCGAAACGGCTCATTACCGCCCGCACCGATTGGCTCATGGACTCCGGCAGCTCGTAGCGGCTAAAGCGGCGCAGCGTTTCCACCACGGCATCCGGTGTAAGACCGGCACTGGCCGCATTCCACAAAGACAGTGCGTCCAGACGGTAGGTATGAAAATGTTCAGGACTTTTTTCCAGGGTAGCGAAAGCTGAGAGCGCAGCCCGCGCATCCTCGAAACCGGGATCATGGGCATCAAGCAGCAGGGACTGGTCACTTTGAGCTATCAACGGTCGCGAATTTACCATCTGACAGTTGTACCATGAAGCGGGGCATACTGTCAAAAGTGCCAGGACTCGAAAACTTTTCCGGCTCAGGCTGTTCCGGCCAGCGGCAGGCAGCTTGCGTGGTCCAGCAGTTCCAGGAATTTTGTCTCCGGAACCGGCCGGCTAAAATAAAAGCCCTGCAGGTAGTCCACATTCATGCCGCGGATTATGCTGTACTGCTCGGCCGAACTTACCCCTTCCATAAGCACGCGCATGCGCTTGCCGCTGATCATATTGATCATACCGTCCACAAAGGCCCGGTCTTCCACGTCGGCACCAAGCGTTTCCACAAACAGACGGTCGATCTTAACCACTGCCGCCGGCAGTCGCTTCAGGTAGGCCAGCGAAGAATAGCCGGCTCCGAAATCGTCAACGTATACTTCGATGCCGATTTTTTTAAGACGGGCTATCTTGCTGATGGCGTCTTCGATATCGACCAGGCTCTCGGTCTCGGTTATCTCCAGCTTCAGGGCCGATGGCTGCACCCCTTCGTTTCCCAGCACAGTGTGTATGAACTCTACCAGGCCCTTGCCGCCGAATTCCTTGGCCGACAGGTTTACCGAAACATAACGGCCGTCAAGCAGGGCGGCATGGTCGTGCAGAAAGTGGCAGACCCGGTACAGCATCCAGCGGCCGATTACAATTGTATAACCTGCGTCCTCGGCTATCGGAATGAACTCGGCCGGAGATACATAGCCCAACGAGGGATGCTTCCAGCGCACCAGGGCCTCGGCACCGACAATATGTCCGTCCAGGTCGACAATCGGCTGGTAATGGGTTTCGAAATGCTTGTCCACCAGGGCCTTGCGCATTTCCGAGCGCAGCTTGGTCTTGCGCAGGGCGGACAGGTGCAGCTGATGGTTAAAAACAATATACGGCAGATTCTGCTTGCGGGCCTCTTCCATTGCCGAAGCGGCAAAGCGCACCAAATCGTCGCGGTCGGTGGAGTCGTCGGGGAAGGTGGATACACCGATATTGCAGCCGATATTTATGGTGGAACCATGATGGTCATACGGAAAAGTAACCCGGTCGCTGATAGTCTCGGCAACCACAGCTGCGTCTACCGGCTGCTTGAGTGTAGTTAATATAACTGCCAGATCCTTACCTTCGTAACGGAACACATAATCGGTTGAGCGGATGGCATCGCGCACCCGCAGGGCGGTGGACTCGAACAACAGGTCGCCGATTTCGTAGCCATAACGGGCGTTAATCTGGCTGAAGTTGGCCAGGTTGATCATGAGCACCGCCCGGAACACATACTCCGGCGTCCGCCGAGCCCGGTCCAGCTCTTTTTCCAGTACTACATCAAAGGATTTACGGTTGAGCAAACCGGTAACCGGATCCTTGTATTCATAATCCATCAGACGGGATTCCAGGTGCTTCACGATGCTTACATCGTGGGCAAACACCATTACATACTCCACAGCTCCACCCACCCGGTACGGGTACAGCGAGGTCTGCACATGGCGGCTGCCGGAAGACCCCGGTACCCTGTCGATACAATGCTGATCCTGGCCTTCAAAACAAGTGTCCAGCAGCGGCCGCAGCTCATTGTCGAAGTGTTCCGCACCCCAGACCTCACGCAGACTCTGCCCTGACAGGCTGTCCCGACCGGCACACATAACCTGGCAATATTGCTCGCTAACGGTTGTATACACATAATCCCGGGAAACAAGGGTCAGATAAGCCTGAAAAACGCTCTCCTGCCCGGCTATTTTACTCATAAGCCTGTTCCTTCCCGACTACTGGTCGGCTGTTTTCTTCTATATAAACCTATGCTTACTTCATTCCACCAAAAAGTATTGATATCGCAGCAGCAGCTGTCAAGCTGTATCGATATTTTTTTTGAGATTACCCGAGACGATGCCGATAAGCCCCAAGCTTCCCACAGCATGACACTTTATGCTATTTTGTGCGTATTGAGACAAGCACAAGGAGCAGGGCATGGCAGTCAGACGAGTTGTGATTACCGGAATGGGCACCGTAAATCCGCTGGGAAGGTCGGCAGGCGAAAGCTGGCAGGCACTAATGGCCGGTACGAGCGGCATCGGTCCAATCAGCCAGTTTGACGCCTCCGCATTGCCGGTGCGTATCGCCGGCGAGGTACGCGGACTAGACTACAGCCGATATTTCAACGGCGAGCTACTTAAAAAAGCCCGCCGCATGGATCGTTTCTGCCATCTGGCCGCAGCCGCCATGGCCGAGGCGGCGGCCCAAGCCGGACTGCAGGATATTGCCGACCGCCGGCGCATCGGCATCAGCGTGGGCAGCGGCCTGGGCGGTCTGAACGTACAGCATGAAAATTCGGCAGCCCTGGTGACCAGTGGTGCCCGCCGGGTTAGCCCCTTTTACATTCCCATGTCTATCGGCAACATGGCTTCAGGCATTCTTTCAATGATGTACGGCCTGGCCGGCCCCAACCTGAGCCCGCAGACCGCCTGCGCCACCGCCAACCACTCCATCGGCATGGCCCAGCTATTGATTGCCAACGGTATGGCCGACCTGATGGTGGCCGGCGGAGCGGAAAGCACCATCAGCGAACTAGTAGTAGCCGGGTTCAGCAACATGCGCGCCTTGTCCACCCGCAACGACCATCCCGAGTCCGCCTCGCGCCCCTGGGACGCCGACCGCGACGGCTTCGTGATGAGCGAAGGTGCGGCCATCCTGGTGCTGGAGGAATATGAACACGCCCGCCGGCGCGGCGCTGATATCCTGTGCGAAGTATTATCCTGCGGCATGTCCGGCGATGCCTACGATTTCGTGATGCCGGAACCGGAAGGCTCCGGCGCCCTGTATTCGATGCAGATGGCACTGGAGCTGGCCGGCAGGAACGCCGACCAGCTGGATTACGTGAACGCCCACGGCACCTCTACGCCGGCCGGCGATCTGGCCGAACTGCGCGGCCTGTACCGCCTGCTGGGTAGCGCCGCAGCTTCGGTGCCGGTAGGGTCAACCAAATCCAGCCACGGTCACCTCCTGGGGGCGACGGCCGGGCTGGAGGCCATTTTGTGCATTCAGGCCATGCAGCACGGCGTGGTACCGCCGAACCGCAATCTGTTCCAGCGCGACCCCGCCCTGCCGCCGGTTTTATTGCCTAGCGAGCCGATCGAAAAACCCATACAGCTGGTACTCTCAAATTCCTTCGGTTTCGGCGGCCACAACTCCAGCCTGCTGCTGGGGGCGGTTTAGTCCGGCGCCAGCCCCTTTCAGCCGTCGATGCCCGGTGCAAAATTGCCTTTAATAAATACCGGTACCTCGCTGCCGTCGGCCTTGATGCCGGTAATCGACAAATCGGCCGTGCCGATCATGAAGTCGACATGGATCAGCGAATCGTTGACACCGGCAGCCAGCAGCTGTTCGGGGCTCATCTCGTCGCCGCCCTTCACACAGCTGGGATAGGCCTTGCCCAGGGCAAAGTGGCAGGAGGCGTTTTCGTCAAACAGGGTGTTGTAGAACAGGATGCGCTGGTTGGAAATCGGCGAATCGTAGGGAACCAGAGCCACTTCGCCCAGACGCCTGGAGCCTTCATCAGTCTCAAGCATTTCTTTCAGGGTATCCAGCCCTCTGGCGGCACCGTAATCCACCACTAGGCCATCTTTAAAGCTAAACCAGAAATCCTCGATTAAGCTGCCGTTGTGGTTAAGCGGCAGGGAGCTGACAATCTTGCCGTTGGCGCCTTCGCGATGCGGCAGGGTAAAAACTTCTTCAGTGGGCATGTTAGCGATAAAAACATAACCTTCCGGACAGGTTTCGCCGCCGCCAGCCCAGATGTAGTTTTCCGGCAGCCTGATGGTCAGATCGGTACCAAGGCCGCTGCGGTAGCGCAGCGCGGTAAAAGCGCTGGCATGCAGAAAGTCCATCCGCTGGGTAAGTGCCCGTTGATGGTCGCGCCAGGCCTGTACCGGGTCGGCCTGGTCGATACGTACCGATTTAAAGATAGCCTCCCACAGCTTTTCGATGGCCTTTTCGTCACTTAAGCCGGGGAAAACCTTGCGCGCCCAGGCGGCAGAGGGTATGGAGGCCACGCACCAGGTGTTCTTGTTGCTCATCTGACGCATGCGGAAATATTCCAGAGCCTTGCTGCGCACCTTCATGCTGCGGCTGATCTTTTTGGGGTCTATACCCTTCATGATTTCCGGATCAGAGGCTACGATGGACAAGAATCCAGCACCCTTATCGGCATAGCCGTTAAAGAACTGCTTGCTCCACTCCGGGAATTCGTCAAAAATTGCGTCATCGGCCAGATCGTAGGTGATGCGCGCGGCCACTTCGTCTATCCAACGCAACACAACTTCGCGCGCGCCGGCGGCATAGGCCCGCTTCTGCAAAAGATGGGCAAAGTCGGCTGATTCTACCGGCACCGCCAGCACAATAGTCTGCCCCTTCTGCACATTTATACCGATACGCACCAGCAATTCGGCATATTTCTCAAGCCATTCCATGTTGACCATATACACTCCTCAGTTGAAATATCAGTGATATTCTAGCACGGGATGCACCAGCGGTACAGCTTTTTCTTATTTCAGC
This sequence comes from Spirochaetota bacterium, assembly GCA_018815555.1. Lineage (GTDB taxonomy): Bacteria > Spirochaetota > Spirochaetia > Treponematales > UBA12059 > UBA12059. The sequence goes on from JAHIWF010000061.1 coordinate 6,334, forward strand.
GGCCGGGCCACCATTCCAGCATGGCGTACACCGGCAGATGGTCGGAATAGCCGCCGCTCTGGCCGCTGCGCCAGGCCAGCGGAGTGCCGGATTCGGATACCGCGAAGCTTGGCGGCTGTGCACTGAACGATTGAAAGAGCAGAGCCGGTTCAGCGGCGGGATGGCTGCTAAGCATGGAAGGGGCAAATAGCAGGTGGTCGATGCGCTCATCCAGGCCTCCATAACGGTAGCTGTAGCCGCCGGCCTCATCCCAGGGGCTGTACAGCAGCAGACTGACCGGCTCGGGACTGTTGCCGGAATACCCGGCGGGCTCGGAAGGCGCGGTGATCGTAGTGGACACATTGGATTCGGCAGCCGTGGTGTTGGCGACCAGAGTGCTGTCCGAACACAGCCGCAGCCAGGGGCCGTTGCCGGCCGCGCAGGGCATCAGCGCAGTGGTATAGCTTTTGCCGGCCCGGCTATACTCGTCGGGATTTTCATTCAGGTCGCCAGCCAGCACATAAGCCAGGCCAGGACGCTCGGCCAGCCGTTGCCGCAGCACAGCGGCGGCCAGCAAAGCGGCCTCCTGCCGCTGCAGTTCAGTTTCGGCTGCCCCGCCCAGCTTGCTTTTCCAGTGAGCCGCCAGAACCAGCAGCGGCAGGCCGTAGACATCCAATTCCACTTCCAGCATATAGCGCGGCGCGGAAACAGCTGACGGAACTTCGGCCAGGTGTGCCCGGGCGGCACGTACCGGAAAACGCGAAAGCAGGCCGCAACGCAGGGCGGAAGCACTGTCCGGTGCACAGACCAGGTAGGGATAGCCGCCCAATTGTGCGGCAAAATCGGCCAGTACTGTCTCGTTTTCTATTTCTACCAGCACCAGAATATCCGGTCCATCCTTTACCGCCGCTTCGACTAATACAGCCAGAGCGCGCAGGCGCTGCCGGTATACGGCCTCGCTCCAACTGCCGGCCGACAACAAAAAGTCCGAATACTCATTACCGTTGTCCAGTGGGTCAAACAGGGTCTGTACGTTATACGACATCAGAGAAAATTTACGCGGCGATTTACCGGCGGCAGCGGCCGGATTGAGGCAGCTGGAGCAGGCCAGCAACAGACAGCAGGAGACAAGCAGCGCGGCACAGGCCGGGAGGCGGCGCGCATAAAGCAAAGGTCGGCAGCTAGGCATCAGCAAGTCCTTTCCGAAGCGGCCACTACCGGACGCAACATTGCTGTCCAAAACCGCTCAAACTGCTAACGCCGGCCGATAGAGAATAGTCGACAAAAAAAGCAGGGAAAGCGTAGTGCCCTCCCTGCTTATAATCCCGCATAGCGATGCGGATGCGGTTCAATTATCGCGGAATTTCAGCATTACGGCCGACAAAGGAGCGACTGTAAGCAATTCGCCCTCGAAGCTGAAACCCTGCGGCGGAGTCTGGCCAGGCAGAGCCGTCAACCCGGCCGGATCGGCCCGGCGGCCGTCGGCCAGCACCAAGGCATCGGCAAACGAAGCGCCGAGCGCAAAGTTTATCGGCTGCTCCTTGCCGGTGTTTACCAGCATCACCAGTCGGGTACCGCCATGCCGGATTTCCCAACCCAGGGCCTGCAGGTTTTCCGCCTCTTCCGGCAACAGCCGGGTCATGGCCCTGGCCACCAGCGTGGCATCACCCAGGCGCAGAGCCGGCTCGGCCTTGCGTATGGCAATCAGGCCGCGCACCCAGTCGTTGAGCACCTGATATTCCGGCGCTACATTCCAGACAAAGCGGTTGATGTCGTCCGAGGCATCGTAGCTATTGTGGATATAGTCGCCGGTGTACTCGGTGGTGGCGTCCAGCCGGGGCTTGCTGCGGCCGCGCTCGCCACCGCCGTGCAGGAAGGCTATCGGCTGCCCGCTAAGCACCATAAAATTGGCCAGCATAGCCCGGGCGGCGATTTCCTCACGCTCGGCCGGAATGGCCGCGGACAGACCGGTATTGAAGGCAATATTGTCGGCCAGAGTAAGATTGTCGTGGGCCGAAACGTAGTTCATCGAGTCACCCGGATCGTCCGCCATATAATTCATGGTAGGCCGGCCGGCCAGATTCTCGAAAATGGCATTCAGGCTGCCGGCCTTGCCGGTAACAAAACCCTTGGCGCGATCGTTAAGGCCGCCAGCCTTAAGCAGGTCGCGGATCTCGTCATTGAATACCGACACCTCGTTGGTCTGGGTCATGTAATTCTGGTCCAGCACTTCCAGGCGCGGGCCGTTATACATTTTCCAGCCTTCGCCCTGGAACAGGATATCGGCCTTGCCCGGCAGCTTGACGATGGCATCGCGCGCCTCCAGGATGGTGGCCGCGTCGATCAGGCCCAGCAGGTCAAAACGGAAACCGTCTACCTTGTACTCGTTTACCCAATAGTACAGCGAGTCGCGGATCAGGCGGCTGGCCATGACCCGTTCGCTGGCCAGGTCGTTGCCCACACCAGAGTTGTTGGTCAAACTGCCAGAAGCATTGCGGCGGTAAAAATAACCGGGCACGATATCGTCCAGAATCGAAGTGTTGGCGCTATGGTTGTACACCACATCCAGCAGCACGCCCATGCCGGCGCGGTGAATCTCTTTAATGAGGGTTTTCAGCTCGACCATGCGGGCGTAGGGATTCCGGGCATCGCTGGCAAACCAGCCTTCCGGTGTAAAATAGCTATGCGGGTCGTAGCCCCAATTGTAATTGTTGTCGCTGGCCCGCCGGTTGGCCTCGAAGGCGCTTTCCAGTTCATTGGTATAATAGAAGTTAAGCACCGGCATCAGCTGTACGTGGGTTACACCCAGGTCCTTCAGATAGGGCAGCTTTTCGATGAACGCCAGATAGGAACCCGGCCGGGCCTTGGTGGCGGCCGAAGGGTCGATGGTAAAATCGCGCACCGAGATCTCGTAGATGATGGCGTCTTCGCGCTGGGCCAGATGCACGTCTTCCAGACCTTCCCAGCCGTTCGGCGGCAAGGTTTGCGACAGGTTGACGATGGCGCCACGGCCCGGGCCGCTGCCGGTAAAGGCATCCATACTGAAGGCATAGGGGTCCAGTACAATGCGCTCCTGGCTGCCGAACCACACCGAGTATTCGTAGAACCAGCCGTCGGCGTTTACCTGGTCAAACCGGGCCTGCCAGACAGCACTGGCGGCGTCCTGGATCAGCTCCAGCCGGTAGTCCGCCTGAGCAGCCAGACTGGTCTTGTACAGTCGGACTTCCACCCGGCTGGCAAAAGGTGTCCACAGGCGGAAATCCACCGCCTTGGCGGCGGCATCGTAAAGCGCACCAAGGCGGAAGTCAGCTGGAGGCACCAAGGTGTCGGCCAGTTTGGCGGCATAGGCGCTTACCTCCACCGGCACCGGCGCCAGAAAAGCCGGGTGGCCGACGCGCAGCGACTGGTTCAAAGGCAGTTCTTCGGCCAGATACAGGCGCACCCAGCGGGCAAAATTGTTCTCGCGGGTGGCCAGATCGGCCTGGTTACGGCTGTCCAGAATGGTAAAGCGGCGGCGGCCGTCGGCTGTCTCCACATAAAAGCCGCTGTCGCCGGCCTCGAGCGCCAGACCGTAGTGGCCGGACAGGTCCAGCAGCAGTTCCTTCGGCGCGTCCATGCGCACCCGCTCGATTGTGGGAACATAGGGGCCGTAAGGGTAGGTCTTCTGGTCACCCTCGAACACTACCCATAGCGAAGAAGCTTTGGAGTCGATGATGCGGTCGTTGGCACCGTCCTTGTCCCAGCCTGAATCCTTGCGCGCAATCAGGCCGAACAGGCCGTCGCTGCCCACGGTTACCTGGCCCAGTGTGGAGCCGTCGCGCTTAAAGCGCAGATAGCCGACACCCTCGGCGACTCCCAGTTTTTTGGTCTGCTCCCAGACTTTAGCGCCGTCGCCGCCGGGCTGGGCCCAGAGCCAGAAGCCCCAGGGCTCGTAATCGGCGTCTTCGCGCAGATAAAAAATGACTATTTCATCGTCAGCCGGCTGGATCGCGGCATAGGCAGCGTCCACCTTCTGCATCAGTTCGTGTCCCTTGTTTTCCAGGGTGCCCGGCTCGACTGTTGACCAGCGGGCACCGGCCGCCCTTGTGCCGCCACCCTGCGCCGGAGAACCGGCACAGCCGGCTAAAATAACCGCCGTGCAGAAAATGCCGGCCAGAAACAGTATGGATGGGGTAAGCGAAAATCGTATGCGGGTCATGAGAACCTCCCTGTACCTAAAATGCTGCCAAAAGTGTACAAGGGATGCGCGCTGAAAGCAATATGAAAGTGGGCAGGGGGGCCGGAGTTCAGATAGCAGTAACACGGGTTTCAGCCAGCGGAAACGGGTACCAGCTGGCCGGGGAGGCAGAGGGGGACAGTCCCCGGTCGTGGAGTTATTCGAGCTTTCTGATTACGGGATTCAGCCACCAGGGGGCAAGTACCAGGTTTTTGGGGTCTGACCCCCGCCCTGGAGATAATCGAGCTTTCCGGCCTACTTCTTTTACCCTCGAGTAATTCGTCGACCATTCTCCCCTCCCGTGCGTAGTAATGCTTAGGAGGCCTTGATGATCATCGAAATCGATCCCCGTGTTGATGTGGTTTTTCATAACCTGTTTGGCAGTTCCGACCACCCGGGCCTTACCATGAGTTTTGTAAACGCGCTGCTGGAACATATCGGCCTGCCCAAAGCTGTCGAACTGGAGCTGTCCAACCCCTTTCAGCTGTCCCGTTTTATCAGGCAGAAAGAGAGCGAGCTCGATATTCTCTACCGCGATGCCAGCCAGCGCCAGATCCAGCTGGAAATGCAGATTGCCGGGCACTCCGGTCTGGCCCAGCGCATGCTGCACAACTGGACGCAAATCTACCAGCGCCAGTTGACCAAGGGGCAGGAGTACAACGAACACATACCGGTTATCTCGTTCTGGATACTCGACGACCATCTGTTTCACGACCAGCGCTGGCTGCATGTGTTCCGCTGTGGCGACCGTGAAAGCACTCAGGTGCTGCATGAAGACCTATGCATTGTTACCATCGAGCTGCCAGTCTGGCAAAAACAGCAAGTCGATAGCCAGCTTGGTCACCTTGATTTACTTGGCAAATGGTTGTACTTTTTAACAAGGGCCAAGGGATCTGAGGCAGAGCGGCTACTTGGAACCTTGGCCGAGCCGGAGTTTGCAGAGGCGGTGGAGCTGATGAGCGGATTTACCAAAGAAGAGAAGCGCCGGCATGCCTACGACATGCGTGAGAATTATGAGCGCATTGTAAAAGCTTATATTCACACCGGGTACGAGGAAGGCATGGAGAAAGGCCTGGAAGCAGGTGAAATCAAAGGTGAGCAAAAGGGCCGAAAAAAGGGTAAACTTGAAGGTAAACTTGAAGGTAAACTGGAAGGTAAACTGGAAGTCGCCAAGGCTATGTTGGATGAAGGACTGAACATCACACAAGTATTACAATTGACCAAGCTGACTCGTGAAGATCTGAGAAATTCTGGGCTGATTACCGAAGGTTAAATATCCCGGGGAAGAATCCACCGATATCGGAAAGCCACCAGGTAACGAACAGGGCAGCCGGCAAATCTACCGGCCACCCTCCTAGCAGCAGATTTAGAATCGGCCCATGTCCTTGTCACCGCGACCGGACAGATTGATGATGGCCAGCTTACCGGTATTTTTTAGCACTTTACCGGCCAGGGCTATCGCATGGGCGCTCTCGATGGCCGGAATAATACCTTCCAGACGGCTGAGCTGACCGAAGGCTGCGATGGCCTCGTCATCCATTACCGGAAAGTACTGCACCCGGCCGGTATCTTTCAGGTAGGCGTGCTCCGGACCGATACCCGGATAGTCCAGGCCGGCCGAAACCGAATAAGCGTCCACCGCTTGTCCAGCGTCATCAACCAGACAGTACGAATAGGTACCTTGGAACACTGTCGGGCGGCCACGGGTCAGGGTAGCTGCCGTGCGCAGACCGGCGACATCGGTTCCGCCACCCTCGGCACCATACATGGTCACCGTGGCGTCCTGCAAAAAACCGGAGAACAGGCCGATAGCATTGGACCCGCCACCGGCACAGGCAATGAGCGTATCCGGCAGACAACCCTCCGCCCGCAGAATCTGCTCGCGTGCCTCCCGGCCGATTACCGACTGGAACTCGCGCACGATGGATGGATAGGGATGCGGACCGACTGCCGATCCAAGACAGTAAAACACATCCGGATGCTGAATGTAATAGCCCAGCGCGGCGTCCACCGCATCTTTAAGCGTAGCAGTACCGGCATCGGTGGTAACAACTTCCGCGCCTAGCAGTTTCATGCGCTCCACATTCGGGGCCTGTCGCCGGGCATCCTCGCTGCCCATGAACACAATACACTCCAGGCCGAACAGTGCGGCCACAGTAGCAGTTGCAACCCCATGTTGACCAGCTCCCGTCTCGGCGATCAAGGTTTTAGCTCCCAGCCGCCTGGCTAGCAATGCCTGGCCTACGGTATTGTTAATTTTATGAGCGCCGGTATGGTTCAGGTCCTCACGTTTCAGGTAAATACGCGCGCCGACTTCAGCCGAGAAACGCTCAGCCAGAAATAGAGGGCTGGGACGCCCTACAAAATCGCGCAAATAATACTGCAGCTCGCTCAGGAAATCCTGATCCTTCATTGCAGCATGAAAATTTTCAGCCAGTGCAGCCAGTTTGCCGGCCAGCACCTCTGGCACAAAAGCTCCGCCATATTCTCCGAAATAGCCATTATGTAAAGTTTTCTCGCTATTTAAATGAACAGAAACTGCCGGATCCTTCATGAATCGCCTCCGCTAATTGATTGTAGCCACGACTAACGTTTCTACTTGTAGATACAATATCAGAGCAAAATGATTCTGTCAATAGAAACATTGGTCGAACATAAAAAAATTACAAAAATGATCTGGTGAAAAAACAAACAAATCAGTATAGTAGTAGTGAAGGAAACAAATTGCTTTGAATATCATAATTGCCGAAGATGAACGAATAATAGCTCTCAGTACTTCCATGATGCTCAGGCGCATGGGTCATACGGTTTTAGATCTTTGTCCGTCGGCTGAACGCTGTCTGGAAACTGTAGCCAATAGTCGGCCGGATATTGTGCTGATGGACATCCGCATGGAAGGCGAAATGGACGGCATAGAAGCAGCCGGCATTCTCCGCGAGAAATACCAGCTGCCAGTTATTTTTACCACAGCCTTTGACGATGCCGAAACCCGTCGGCGCGCCGCCGATGTAGACCCCCTGGGTTTTCTGGTAAAACCGGTAATTTACAGCGATCTCCTGCCCTTTCTGGAAACCCTCGACGCCCAGTCATCTCAGCTCTGAGCATGCTGCCTGCCGCCGCGCAAATCGGCCGACAAACCGTGCGCCGGCAAACCTTCCATCCGCGCCAGCGCAAGCGCATCATCAATTAATGATAAAAATGTATCACTCCTAGTGACCAGTTCCCGACCGTCGGCGTTTTCGTCCAGACGGAGCCAGGTACGAATACGCAGAAAATCAAAAACCGACAGCCCGCCGCCCAGCCGGGCCTGCCCGCCAGTAGGCAGGGTATGGTTCGGACCGGCGGCATAATCGCCAAACACTTCGGCCGACTGGCCACCGGAAAATACCGCGCCGGCGTGGCGGCACAAAGGCTGCAGCAGCTCCGGCCGGCTGACCGCCAGCGAAAGGTGCTCCGGAGCCATGCGGTTGGCTATGGCAGCCAGTGCATAATATTCCGGCGGTATCGTGCTGCCGGCAGCCTGATCCGTTCCGGCTGTAGCCGGCGCAGGCTCTGATGCGTACGCAGCCGCTGTTGCGCACAGCCCGCCCGCCGGCAATTCCAAACCAGCGGGCAGCACACAGGCCAGGCCGGACTGTAGTGATTTTTCTATAACTAGCAGGCTGGCAAGCCCGCCAGCCAACCGGTTCAGTTCGGACTCCACCGCCAGCACAAAGTTTTCCGAACAGGCTGCCAGCATCACCCGGGCATCGGGGTCATGCTCGGCCTGAGCCAGGAGATCGGCCGCAACCAGACGGGCATCGGCCTGGTCATCGGCCAGCACCAGCAGCTCACTGGGACCGGCCAGGGCATCAATACGCACAAAAGAAGATACCAGCTGTTTGGCGGCGGCCACCCAGCGGTTTCCCGGCCCTACGACGATGTCGCAGGCGGGGACTGTTTCTGTGCCATAGGCCAGGGCGGCAATGGCATGCGCGCCTCCGGCAGCCAGCAGGCGGTCGGCTCCGGCCAGGGCACAGGCGGCCAGGATCAGGCGGCCGGGTTGCGGGCAGGCTACCGTCACCTGTCCGACCCCGGACACCCGCGCCGGAATGATAGTCATCAACGCGCTGCTTACCAGCGGATAGCGGCCGCCGGGAACATAACAGCCGGCGCTTTCCAGCGGCAGGATTTCCTGGCCGGCCTGGCCACCCGGCACCGGACAGGAGCCGGCTTGCAGCGAGGTCAGCTGCATTGCGGCAAAGGCCCGGATACGGGCAGCACTGCGCTCCAACACCGCCCGTTCAGCAGGACCCAGCTCGACCAGTGCCTGCACGAAGTCCTCCGGGCCATACCAAAGCTTCTCACCGGCCTGAATATCAAAGCGTTTGATAAAGTCGCGCAAAACGGTATCGCCGCCAGCAGCCACGGCCTTGCAGATATCGGCGACCTGTGCCGAAAAAGCGGCCTGTTCCTGAGCAGCCTGTTCTTGCCGACTATCAGAATCCTTCGACTGCGTTGTGCCTGCAATCGTCGCCATGCCGCGCCTGCGGTCTGTGGCCGTAGCACCTAATAATTCCGCCGCCGCCACCCTTCTCAGTGCAAGCCGTTCTGCCATTGCTGGTTTCCTTTCCCCTCATACGGCCGCTTGGCATTGCCCGGCCGCCGGCTCAGTTTACGTGATCGCCGTTCCAAGATTTGCTGCACCTCATTCAAAGTAGCACCGGCTTTGGCCAGTTTCACAAACATAAAGTACAAAAGATCGGCAGCTTCTTCGGCTGTCCGCTCTGCAGTTTCCGCCTCGGCAAGCTCGGCAGCTTCTTCTATCAGCTTGGCATTCAGCAAACCGGGTTCCAGAAATAAGCGCCGGGTATATGATTGTCTGTCGCCATCCTCAGCCAATAACTCCGCCTGGCGCTGTTGCACCACCCGCTCCAGAGCCGGCAAACCGCCAAGTGCGGCAGCCCGACCTTCGCCGAAGCAGGAAAAACTGCGGCGGTGACAGAAGCCGGCTCCGTGCTGCTTTACGGTAAACTGCAGGGCGTCCCGGTCGCAATCAGCATACACGCTCAACAGTTCCTGGCCCGCACCGGAAGAAAGGCCTTTCTCCCACATACCTCGGGTACGTGAAAAATATATACCTTTACGCTGCCCGCAGGCGGCACGCAGACTGTCGGCACTTGAATACACCAAGCCCAGCGAACGGCCGTATTCGTCGGCCACTACAGTCGGATACAGGCCATCCGGCCTGTCGGTCTTAAGGCAGGCAATCAAGGCATCAGCCTGGCTGAAAGCACCGGTATACAAGGCCATGCCAACCTGGGCATCAACACCAAGTGCGTCCAGTGCGGCTACTTCCTCGGCTCGGCTTACCCCTCCGGCAAAGATAAAATCACCATCAAAAACAGCTTGTGCAAGCATGGTTTTAATGGTATTTACGTAGCCGAGGTCTACCCCGCTCATGGTGCCTTCCCGCTCTATCTGGGTACAGAGAAAGCCGGAAACCAGCGGTGCCAACTGACCAATTTTATCCTCCAGGCTTGCGGCCGCAGTCTTGGTCCAGCCTTCGGTCATCACGCTGCCGTTAAACGCATCCAGCGAAGCAATCAATCGATCGCGCGGCAGCTGCGACAAAAAGTCTGGTTCGGCCCGGCTGCCTATCATGATCCGGGTTGCACCGGCATCCAGCAGGCGGCGGGCTTTTTCGATGTCGCGGATGCCGCCGCCAACCCGGCAGTCGTACCGGCTTACCAACTGCAGCACCAAGTCTTCGTTACTGCCTGTGCCCAGAGCAGCATCCAGATCCACTACCGCAATTTCACCAAAAAGCGAAAAGCGTTCGGCCAGGGCCAGCGGATCACCGCCATCCAGCGCAAAGGTTTTTCCGTTTACCAGCTGAACGGCCCGCCCGTTCTGTATATCTATCGATGCTATCATCATACCCGTACCACCTCTCCCTGCTTACGCAGATATTCTTTTATTTCCTGTATCGACAATTCGCCGCGGTGCAAGGCCCCGGCCAGCAAAGCGGCTCTGGCGCCGACCGCTACAGCCTCGGCTATATGGCGTAGTACCGCAACCCCACCAGAGGCGATTATCGGGACAGAACCGGCCGCCGGCACCGCCGAACGCAGCAAACCCAGGTCGTAACCCTGTCCGGTACCGTCACGGTCGCGACTAGTAATCAAAAATTCACCCGCCCCAAGTTCAGCCGCCCGACACAGCCACTCTGGCACCGTCTGGTCGCATACTGTTTTGCCCGAATCTATCACCACCCGGTAACTGTTGTCGACGGCGGCAATGGCGTCTACCGCCACCACACAGCATTGCCTTCCGAATTCCCGGGCGATTTCCTGTATCAGAGCAGGACGCCGCCAGGCAGCGGAATTTACCGACACCTTGTCCGCGCCGGCCGCCAGCAGATTCTCCACATCGCGCACATCGCGGATGCCGCCGCCGACGCAGAGTGGAATACCCAGCTGGGCGCGTACCCGCCGTACTGTCTGTAAGGCCGTTGCCCTGCCTTCCGGACCGGCACTGATATCCAGCATAACTAGTTCGTCCGCCCCGGCACGTTCATAGCGCAAGCCCAACTCGGCAGGATCACCGGAATCCACCAGGTCGGAAAAGCGCACTCCCTTTACTACCCGGCCGGCATGTACGTCCAGACAGGCAATAATGCGTACAGCAGTCATACCAGCCTCCCGGCCGCCAGCCAGCGCTGCAAAACAGCCCTGCCGAATTCTCCGGACAATTCCGGGTGATACTGGCACAAAAGCAGTCGGCCACGCTCCAGGCTAGCCACAAAATTACGGCCATATTCCGACCAGACAGCCTGCCAGCCTTCGGGCACCTCATCCAGACAATAAGAATTGGCAAAATAGGCCCAGCCACCGCTTGGCGAAAAAGCGCTGGCACCCGATAAACGATTCCAGCCGAATTGCGGTAAAGGCAGCTCCTTTCCGAATGATTTTATAACTCCGGGCACAACACCCATGCCGGCCACTCCCGGTGCCTCTTCGCTGGATTCACAAAAGAGCTGCATTCCCAGACATACTGCAAGGGTTCCCAATCCGGCCTGCACCCGGTCGCTGAAGGCTTGCAGAATTCCGCAGGCGCGCAGACGATCGGCTACCGGCCCGAATGAACCGACACCCGGCAGCACTGCCATTTCGGCCTGCCGCAGCCGCTCAGGGTCATCACTCAGTTCCGGATGCACCCCAAGCCGCTGCAGCGCCGCCATCATACTGGCCGTGTTTGCCCTGCCGGTAGCAGCGATTACCACAGTTTTCATAACACCCCCTTGGTACTGCCGCAGTTTGCCGGCTGATCGGTTTCATTGACCATCAGAGCCTGACGTATAGCAAGGGCACAGGCTTTAAAGGCAGACTCCACCCGGTGGTGGTCATTTTCTCCACGCAAAACATCTATGTGTAAATTTATCTTCATCGCAAGGGCAAGAGAGTTGAAAAAATGCGTTATATTTTCACAAGACAGCTCACCCAGCATTTCGCGCCGTGTACCTAAAGCTACGCAGGCCCAGGGGCGGCCGGAAAAATCAACAACTGCCCGGGTCAGGGCATCATCCATCGGCGCCATGGCCAAACCGAATCTTTCAATACGGCTGCTGGAGCTTAGCTGTTTAACCGCTTCATGTATGGCCATGCCGAGCACCAGAGCCGTATCTTCTACACTGTGATGATCATCAACCTGCAAGTCACCGGAACACTCCAGCTGCAGACTCCAGCGGGCATGAAACACCAGCTGCTGGATCATGTGATCCAGAAAGCCGATACCGCTCCGGCAGCTGCATTCACCGGGGGCGAGCGAGAAAGTGGCCTGTATAGCAGTCTCCCGTGTTCGCCGGCTTACCTGCACAACAGCATCCTGGCCGCACCTAACTGATAACCCGAACTGCGGCATGCTGCCTGCAGCGGACCAATTGTCACCGCCAACTTTATTATTTATCATTCACAGCCTCCATATTTTTCAGAACCTCAAGAAGTCGTTCAAAATCGGGCTCGGAGGCCGGCACGCTGATGCGCAAGGCATTCTGCAAACCGGGAGTGTCCGGCCAGGTACGGATGAATATTCC
>JAHIWF010000062.1 GCA_018815555.1 Spirochaetota bacterium
CAATGCACACCGATACCGATGCGCACCTCCGGCCAGCGCGCCGGCTTGATGGAAAGGTTAAAGTCATACACGGACTGCTGCAGTTCCACGCCGGCCTGCACCGCATCCCTGGGCGAACCGGGGAAAAGCGCCATAATGGCATCGCCTACATATTTGTCTATAAATCCGTTATTGCGCTTCAACACCGGCTCGATGGTCTGCAGGTACAGATTCAGAAAATTGAAATTCTCGGAGGGACTCATCTTCTCGGCCATGGTGGCAAACGAACGGATGTCGGCAAAGAGAATGGTCATCTGCTTCTGTACCTGATCACCCAACTGCACGTCAAGGATACTGGAACGCTCCAGAATGGAAATAAATTCAGGTGGAACAAAACGGCTATAGGAGTTTTTCAGGTCTATTTCTATCTGTTTGGCTTTGCGCTCAAACTCCAGGGCCTTGCGCTCCAGCTGCAGTTCCTTTTCCTGTCTGGCCAATTTCTGGCGGATCATCCGGGTTTTTATGCGGTGCAGCACAATGGCCAGACCGACAAATACGCCAAGCACGAGTATGGCTATAAGCACTTGGATCCAAAGCATCTGATACAGCCAGGGCAACTTGCGGAACTGGAAACTTACTGCCTGGGTCGAATACACACCGTCGTTGTTCACCGCCCGTACCATAAAACGATAGTTACCCGGAGCCAGATTGGTATAGGTAGCCTCTCTTTTTCGGCCCAAGGGCGACCAGTCTTCGTCGAACCCTTCCAGCTTGTACTGCAGCAGTACCTTCTCGGGCGCTACAAAACTGAGAGCGGTAAAAGCCAAATCTATCTTGCGTTCAGCGGGCTGCATCCGACTTTTGTCACTCCGCTCATATTCGACACCGTCAATAAAAACACTGTCTATGATTACTACCGGCGGTGGTACCTCATTGCTGGGGATGTGCAGCGGATCGATACGGGCGGCCCCGCTCTGGGTAGGGAACCAGATGGTGCCGTCCCGGTCTATCGCCGACCAGGCCGTAGACATGGGCAGGTCGCGCAGACCGCTGCCGGTATCGAAAAATACATGCGAAAGGCTGGCCAAACTGCCGTTACGCACCGCGTTAAAATCAAAACTGTCTATCCGGGCAATGCCGCTGCTGCTGGTCAGCCAGAAACGGCCCTGCCGGTCCGGCACGATTTCGAAGATGGCGTCTACCGGCAGGCCATTGGCACTGGTATAGTTAAACAGGCCGCTTCCGCTTACCCGGGTAATTCCGCCGGCTGTTGTTATAAAAATGTCACCCTCATGCTCTAGAAACCGGAAAACCACATCACCGGCCAGGCCGCTCTGCTGGTTCAGCACTTCGCCCAGGCTGCCGTTTTCCAGAACCTGCACGCCGGAGCCGTCGGAGCCTATCCAGATGCGCCCGGATCTGTCCTGGTGCAGGCACATCACATACTGAAAGGCCATTCCGTCAGCCGCCCCCAGGCTGCGGACAGTCTTGCGGTCCGCACTGACTATCGACAGACCAGTGGTAGTACCGACATACAGGCTGCCGTCACTCGCTTCCATGATTGTGCGCACCCGGTTACCAGCCAACCCCTGCGCTGTACTGAAGCTGTATACAAGCTGGCCGTCCTTCCAGCCATACAGGCCGGAGCCGTACACACTGGCCCACAATACGCCGCTGGAGTCTTCTATCATATGGCGAATACGGCCGACCAGTTCGGGGATGCCGCTAAGCATGCCCACGCGACTGGAACCGGGACTTATAAAGCCAATGCCGTTATTAGTACCCAGCCACATGGTGCCGTCGGCAGCCGTCAGCACGGCATTTACACTGGGATCGACCAAGCCTTCTGGCGGCCCGTACACTATAAATTTGGAGCCGGAAAATTTATCCAGCCCGCGGCCGGTTCCAATCCAGAGGTTTCCTTCCAGATCGTTGAAGATGGTGGAAACCTGTGTATCACTCAAACCGTCACGGTTCGAAAAAAAGCTGAGTTTCTGCTCATGTAAACGAAGCAGACCGCCATCACCGCCCAGCCAGAGCACCCCGGCCGAATCCTGATACAGCAGGGACGGCGAGAACCGGGTGTTTTCCGGCAGGCTGGCAGCCAGTTCCCAGGAGGCAACAATACTGCCGGCCTGTATTTCCTGCAGATAGCGGTCGCTGACCAGCCACATGGAATTGCCTTCAGGCAGCATATTTACCAGCGGCCGGCCGCCCGGGGTCAACAGCAAAGGATCGGAGACAACCCGTAATCCGGCCGAATCATGTGCGTACAGGGGATGTACCCCATTGGTGCCTATCCAGACCGTTCCATGGTTATCTTCGCGCAGAAACATGATCTGTGCGCCGTGTAGCTCCGGATAATCCGAGAAACTGCGGACAGTATCGCCCTCCAATACCGCCAGACCGGCCACGGTACCGATCCAGATGCGGCCATGCGAATCGTACAGCAGCTGCCGTACCGAATTATTGGGCAAGCCCATATCCATATCAAAAAAATCGTATCGTTGGTTGCGATAGCGCACCAGGCCCTGGTTGTTTGAACCTATCCACAAGGCACCTTCGGCATCCATACAGAACACCCTGGCCGATCCGGGTACCGTGGTGCCACGAATGTCACCGGGGATGGTAAAACTGACGCCGTCGAAGCGTATGGGGCCGTCATAGGTGGCTATCCAGATATAGCCGTTGCGGTCCTGCACGATATCCAAAGCTTCCTTGACGCCATCCTCAGCGGAATAAGCGGTCTTTATATATTGACTCAGGGCCTTGCTGGGGTCCGTTGCCTGGGACCAAAGCAGCGTGGCTGAAAAGCCGAGCATTACAAGGACGGAAAGTCGCAGTTTCATGAAAACTCCTTGCGTTCAAGGACTCATTATAGCCCAGGAAAAGGCTGGGAGCAAGCTTGACCAGCAGGCAAAAACAAAGGTAGTCTGCAGCTGCCATGAAGCGATTTGACAGCACCATAGTTTCCATAGAAACAGTCGCCGCCGACTATTACCAGCTCAGTTTCCACTGGGATGCAGCGGCTGGCCAGCCGGCTCCAGGAGCCTTCCTCACCCTCCTTGCCGGCAGCGGCTATGATCCGGCTCTGCGCCGCCCCTTCGCCTTCTCCGCGTATGATCCAGCAACAGCAATAGCCAGCATCATTTTTCAGAAACGCGGGCGCGGCACCGCCTGGCTGGCCGAACGCCGCATTGGCGATCCGCTGGATGTGCTGGGACCGCTCGGCAGCGGTTTTACCCTGCCCCCGGCCGGTGTGCGCCCGGTGCTCATCGCCGGCGGCATCGGCCTGGGTCCCATGAAATATCTAGCGGAAACCCTGTATGCGGCCGCCGCCGCCGGCCGAGGCGAAGCCCCGCTGCTGGTACTTGGCTACCGCACCGCCGCTTTTGTGCCGCACTGCAGCCTGCCCGAGGCAACGGTGATCTGTACCGACGACGGCTCGCAGGGGTTTCAGGGTACAGTCAGCGCCTACCTGCAGCAGCTGCATGATCCGCTGCCGCTAAAATACTACGCCTGCGGACCGGCGCCCATGATGCGCGCAATCGACAAATTGGCCGCCCTGCACTCACCGAGCTGGGAGGCCGCCACCGAGCAGTGGATGGCCTGCGGAGTCGGCGCCTGCATGGGCTGTGTTCTGCCTTTCCGTGATGGCAGCAGCAAGCGCTGCTGCGCCGACGGACCGGTATTCGCCGGCCAATTGCTGGATTGGGACAGGATCTGATATGAACGAAAACATCGACATGACAGTACAGCTGGGCCGGCTGACCTTGAAAAATCCGGTAGGTGTTGCCAGCGGCACTTTCGGCTACGGCGAAGAATATTCAGCGCTGCTCGATGTGGACGCCCTGGGAGCGCTGTATACCAAGGCTGTTACCCCGGAAGTACGGGCGGGCAACCAGAGCCCGCGCCTGGCCGACACCCCGGCCGGCATGCTCAACAGCATCGGCCTGGCCAATCCCGGTCTGGACAGCTTCATTCAGCACAAGCTACCGCTGCTGCGCCAACGCAAGTGCGCGGTTATGGTAAATGTCGCCGGCTGCTGCCCCGAAGATTATATTGCGGTAATTGAACGGCTGGAACAGGAAGCCGGCATAGCCGGGTACGAGATCAACATCAGCTGCCCGAACGTAAAGGCCGGCGGCATGGCCCTGGGCACCGACCCGGCAGTGGTAGAACGCCTTACCCGCCAGCTGTCCGACCGCACCACTGCCGGCGGACGTCCTCTTGTTGTTAAATTATCACCTAACGTTACCGATATCTGCGCAATAGCCCGGGCAGCCGAGGCCGGCGGCGCAGCTGCCCTTTCCTGTATAAACACCCTGGTAGGAATGGTAATTGACGTAAAACAGCGCCGGCCGGTGCTGGCTATGGGTTCAGGCGGGCTTTCCGGCCCAGCCATCCGGCCGGTTGGAGTCGCCTGTGTCTACAAAGTAAGCCGGGCAGTAAGCATTCCGGTAATCGGTCTGGGCGGCATAACCAACACCGACGACGCGCTGCAGTATTTTCTGGCCGGAGCAGCCGCCATACAGGTGGGCACCGCCCTGTTTACCCGCCCGGAAACCCCGCTGGAAATACTTACCGGACTGCGCGCCTTTATGGCCGACAACGCCATAGCCAAGATCAGCGATCTGCCTGGCCTGCTACAAAGCTAAGCGGCGGTCCACTGGTCCAGTAACATTCACCGTCGGCCTGCAGCTGCACTCGAACCTCCTGCCCCTGCCAAAGCCAGCGGTAATTACCCGGTATCAGGCAAAATCCATCCTGCCGCCCGGCCGCATCCGGTGCCGGTCCAAAAACCGATGCCGGCAGCGGTCGCAGCTCAGCTCCGGCCAGCGCATCCAGTCCGGCCGGCCGGTCGGCACTTTCGTCAACAGCCACAGGATTCCCAACAGCGGATTCACACAATCGGCCGCGGCCGGCTCTCATCCAGCTGACGGAATAATGCAGGGTGCTGGTTTTCAGATAATCCGCCCTGAACCGGCCTTCAGCCAGCAATGGGCGGATTAGCGCTGGGTCAAGCAGCCAGGGATCAGGCAGCCGTGCGGCCAGCTCGGCGCGCAGTCGCGGCCAGTTAAAACCTGTACTGTCCCACCCCTGCTCCAGCAATCTGATGGCCATGAC
>JAHIWF010000001.1 GCA_018815555.1 Spirochaetota bacterium
GACACGTCGGTCAGCAGTTCGCGGAAACCGTCATAGGCGTACTTCATGATAGGTGAATGGAAGGCCCCGGACACCTTTAGCCGGATGACCCGCTTGGCACCAGCCGCCTTGATGGCCGGCTCGGCCTTGTCCATGCCGCTCTCGGTGCCGGAAATTACTGACTGAACCGGGCTGTTGTAGTTTGCCACCCACACGTCGTCGATACCGGCGTCTTTGATAGCTTTTTCGATGGCGGCCGGCTCAAGGTTCATGACGGCGGCCATGGTGGAACCGCCGGAGCGTTTGCCGGCTTCGTCCATCAGACGGCCGCGCTCGCCAACCAAAGCTATCATCTGCTCGAAGGACACGATTCCGGCCTGCACCAGGGCCGGCCACTCGCCAAGACTGAAGCCGGCAGCGCCTACCGGCACTATGCCGCGGTCATGCAGGCAGACCGAAGCCGCCCACTCCACCAGCGCCAGCGATACTTGGGTATTGCGGGTCTGCTTGAGGTCTTCCTCGCTGCCTTCGAAAATCAATGCCTTAAGATCTATTTTGGTAACATCGGAGGCCAGCTCGAACAGCTCGCGCACCTTCTTGCTTTCGTCGTAAAAATCCTTGCCCATGCCGATACTCTGCGCACCCTGGCCGGGAAACAGTATACATGTTTTCATAAAAAATCCTCCTGCCGAAAAACAGACCCCGAAAGGCCGGAAAAGTTGCAGCCAAGAGTAGCATGACCGCCCGCTGCTGTCAATCAGACGAAAAACGTTAGGATGTCAAATAAATCTAGGGTCAGACCCTGTCGGAGGGATTGCGGGGGTCTGACCCCCACGGTGGCCGCAGCTGGGGTCAGACCCCGACGGTGCAAGCTGCGGGGTCTGACCCCACGCTGACCGCAATCGGGGGTCTGACCCCCGATTGCACTATCTGGACAGGCCGTTGTAGATTTCTGCATGACTATTAGCAAAAACGGTCCGGTGGGTCTTGCTCCCGGACTTTTACTTACCTTTGGCCTGGCAGGGGCAGCCTGGTTTCTGGGGAAGCTGCTGCCGGTAATCGGCAGTCCGGTGTTCGGGCTGTTTCTGGGCATGCTAGCCGCCCTCTGGCCGCGGCCGGCGTTCTTCCGGCCGGGAATCCAGTTCAGCAGCAAGACTTTGCTAAAAGCCGCAATCATTCTGCTGGGCTTCGGCATGAACCTTGGGCTGGTGCTGCAAACCGGCAGGGATACCATTCTGCTAATGGCCACAACCATAACGATAACCCTGCTTACCGGCGCTCTACTGGGCAGCTTGCTTAAGGTTGGCCGCAAACCGCGCATTCTGGTTTCGGTGGGTACCTGCATCTGCGGTGGCTCGGCCATCGCAGCCTGCGCTCCGATAATCAAGGCCAATGACGAAGAGATCGCCGCTTCGATTTCCACCATCTTCCTGTTTAATGTGATCGCGGCTTTCCTGTTTCCGGCGCTGGGTCATCTTATGCTGATGAGTGACCATGCTTTCGGCATCTGGGCCGGTACGGCCATCAACGACACTTCATCGGTTGTAGCGGCAGCTTATGCCTATAGTGACCAGGCCGGCTCCCTGGCGGTGATAGTAAAGCTGGCGCGCACCTTGGTAATCATACCGCTTACACTCACTTTGGCGTTTCTGGAGACCAGAAGGGAGCTTGCAAGCACAAGCACTGTTGGACCTGCCGAAGCGAGACCCTCTGCCCAACTCAACGATTTGACAGCGCCGGCAGACTCAAGCGTCCGGCGTTTCAGCCTGGTCAGTATCTTCCCCTGGTTTGTTCTGGGCTTTCTGGCGGCAGCAGCAGCTAACAGCTTTTGGGCTCTGCCGACCGAATTGACCAAGTTGCTCAGTCAGTGTGGTAAATTTGCCATTGTGATGGCTATGGCAGCCATCGGCCTGAACACGCATCTGGGAAAACTGCTGCGCAATGGCTGGCGCCCGATACTGCTGGGACTCGGCTGCTGGATCATACTGGCGCTAAGCGCTTTAGGAGCGCAACAACTCTTCATGTAAAAGCCCGCAGGCAAGCCATCAATAGCGATCCAGCTCCGACAGAACAACTTCCAGAACAACCCGTGGGTTGGTGCGCAGGGAATTTCCCAGCAGAATTATCGTTATATCGTGGTAGGGATCCACATACCAAAGCGTGGCATAACCGCCCGGCAGCTTGCCGTCGTGACCGTACGCCCTCTCCTCTAAAACCAGGCCAAGCCCGTAAGCTTCTGTCCAGGCAGTCAGCATTTCTGCCCTTGACTCCCGGCTGATCAAAATATCACTCTGAAAGGCCCGACTAAAGCGGAAAAGGTCAAAAACAGTAGAATGCACACCGGCTGCGGCCTGGTACACATGATACCAGTTGTCGTCCACCGCGGAACCGGCCGGCCAGGAGAAATTTTCCAGAACGGCGTGATTTACAATATAACCGCTGTCTTTTAAACCGGCCGGGTCGAAAATATGTGTATTCAGATACTCTTCGTAGCTCAGCCCGCTGACTGTTTCGATTACTGCACCCAGAATCAGATAATTCAGGTTATTGTATTCGAAACGTTCACCGGGACTGCCGCGCAGCATCAGATTGGTGCCGGATTCTAGTAGACTGTGTACGGCTTCCAGATGGCGGTGATCTAGGGCATAGGCCATCCAGATTACCGGCGTTTCCTCAATCGGCAACAAACCGGACGTATGACTGAGCAATTGCTGCAAAGTAATGGAATAGTTACTATAGGCGGAACCTAGATGCTTCGCGATACTATCGTTAAGCAACAACAAACCCCGCTCGCGCAGTTGCATGATAGCCACTGCGGTAAAAATCTTGGTAATGGATGCTGTCAAATAGATACTGTCGGGGCGGTTAAGCTCGGTACTGCGGTAGGCAGAAACGCCATACCCGCCACTGTGGATGATTTCATCACCGATGGCTACAAGAACCGAACCACTGTAGTTGGTACGCTGTAGATAGCGCTCGAGAACTGCCGAAAAGGCAGCGTTGCGAGCCGGGCTGGTCTGCAGTGCCTGTACCGGGTCGAGGGGCAGGATGGGAACCACGGGAGATCCAGGCAGCACTCCTCCGGCTGAGACAGAGCCGGAAGAGTCGGAGAAACCAGTCTGGGCAGATTTTTCCGAGGCACACGAGCCCAACAGCAAAGCTGCACAAAAAACAGCTGCCAGAACTAGCGGTTCAACCCTCTTCATGAACCTGTTTCTGTATTGATGCTCCATTCCGCACCCCCACAATAAAAATACTGTGAAGGCACAACGAAGTCCAATTAATGTGCAACAGAATTCAAGCCCGGTCAGTTATCAGCGGCCTGATCGCAACCAGCAAGAACAATATCCAAGTGATTAAGCCCAAATGCAGGACATCATTAGCGTTAAACCAGAAGCCTTTCTGCCACAACAATCCGGCTATACCGGACAGGTAATAAGAAAAATACAGCACCACGATCAAGAGCAGAAACACCCAGGCCAGCATCAGACGTACATCCAGACGGGTATGGTTACGCCGCCATTCCCTGATGTTCAGGATAAACAATAGCAAAAATGAAAATCCGGTAAAAACAAGCATGAATTCGAAAGAAACCAGAAAACGCTGCGGCAGCAGAGCGCCTGTCAGCAACAAGGTAACGTAAACCAGTGAGTTCCCGAATGCATAGAGTGTCAGCTTTTTTCGGTTCGCAACATCGGCGCTTGATTGTGCTACTGCAACCACTATCAGGTTTATGCTCAAAGTGAACAGCAACAGATACCAGATTTCCCACCAGCTAGTCCACAACGCCGTAACCCTGCCGGCCACCTTCAGTTCATAGCTGAAGGCCTGATAACTGACCCCGGCCAAAAATGTAGCCAGCCCCCAAAGCAATAAAGCAAGCCCCCAGTATAATGCAGCGCGCGACTTGGCTCTGTCCCGCAAAAAAAGGATCCCGGCAAGCAGTAAAATAACGCCCAGCGAAGCTACAATCACAGTAGAACTTGGTTCAGCCAGGACAAACTGGGCATTACCAGAACCTAGCAGTACATGGGGATGCTGCGCCAGCCAGGTTTCGGAATCCATCTCCCAGATCAGGCTGTCAAGCCGACTGCACGAGCCAAGCAGTGCCTGCATCAGAAATAAGAAAATCACAAGCTTGCGCACTGCGGACTCCTTATATCGGCATTTTGCAATAGGCAGGGCAAATTCACTCTCCACCAGCCAGGGCGTCTATTACCAGCCGCTGCACCTCGGCCGCTGCTTCCGCCAGCGGTACCAGTCTGGTATCGCCGCCAGTGCGGGCTTTCAGCTCCACATTCGGCAGATTTTTGTCACCCACCACAAGCCGCAACGGAATGCCGATCAGATCCATGTCCTTGAACTTGACACCGGTACGTTCACTGCGGTCATCCAGCAGCACCTCGATTCCCATCGCCGACAGTTCAGTATACAGACGGTCAGCCGCCTCACGCATGGCCGCTTCATACTTTATCGGCACAATTACCACATGAAAAGGTGCGACACCCATCGGCCACATAATACCGTTATCATCGTGGTGTTCTTCGATAATCGAAGCCATAGTACGATCCACACCAATGCCATAGCAGCCCATCAGCGGAATCTGCTGTTTGCCGTTTTCGTCCAGATAGTTCATCTGCATGCTGCGGGTGTATTTATCGCCAAGCTTAAAAATATGCCCCAGCTCGTTACCTTTTTTGCTGTAGTATTCTGCACCGCAGCTGGCACAGTGGTCGCCTGCCTTTACTGTGCGCAGATCGGCCTGCAGCCAGGGGCAAAAGTCGCGACCCGGCTCAACATGCTGGTAATGCAGATCGGCTTTCAGCGCGCCGGT
Source organism: Spirochaetota bacterium (assembly GCA_018815555.1). GTDB lineage: Bacteria > Spirochaetota > Spirochaetia > Treponematales > UBA12059 > UBA12059. Next base: position 4,814 of record JAHIWF010000001.1, read on the forward strand.
AACGGCATCATGTTGTTGCATGACCGACATATCAGTCAGCACTGGAAGGGATGCCAGGCCAACCGGCCCGGCAAAACCCACCGGAGCGCCGCTGAGCCTAACTACGTCGGCATCGGAAGCCAGTTCCACTTCGCTGGCTTTCAGTACGGCGGCAAGTTTTATTTCATTAACATCAAGGTCGCCGCGA
>JAHIWF010000063.1 GCA_018815555.1 Spirochaetota bacterium
AACGACGGTATTCCTGCTGATTCGCGCATGGCTCTGCCTGGCTACGGCTGGCTGAAGGATAATCTGTCCGATGCCAAGCTGACAGCGGTGCGTGCACTGGCACCGATAGCCGGCGATCTGGGGGTAACCCAGGCCCAGCTGGCCATAGCCTGGTGCGCAGCCAATCCGCGGGTGAGCACGGTTATTACCGGAGCCAGCCGCCCTGAGCAGGTGCGCGAAAACATGAAGGCCATGGATGTGGTGCCAAAGCTGACGCCGGAACTGATGCAGAAGATCGGCGATATCGTAAAGGATATACGGTGATGTCAGCTGCGGGGGGCGGGGCCGGGTTGGCCGGTGCCCCCGGCCGGGAAGGCAGCATCAGTGGCGGCCTGCTGCTGGTGCGACCGGCCGCGGAGCACGAGTCGGCGGTTCTGGCTTACCGCTCGGAATTTCTAGAGCACGGCGAGAGCATGGACGGCACGGCCAATCTGCGTGGGGCCAGCTCGTATGCCGAGTGGCTGGAGCGGCTGGCGGCCAATTCCAGCGAGGCCACGGTGGGCGAAGGCAAGGTGCCGGCGACTACCTTCCTGGGCCTGCGGCAAGCGGACGGCGCGCTGGTGGGGATGATAGACATCCGCCATCGCCTGAACGAGTATCTCTTAAAGCATGGCGGTCATATCGGCTACAGTGTGCGGCGCAGCCAGCGGCGACAGGGTTACGCCAAAGCCATGCTGGCGCTGGCACTGGATTTCTGCCGCCGTCCGGTGGCTGAAGGCGGCCTGGGCCTGTCGCGGGTGCTGATAAGCTGCGACAAGGACAATCCGGCCTCGGCACGCACGATACTGGCTTTTGGCGGTGTTCTGGAGAACGAAATACCTGATGAAGGAAATATAACTCAGCGCTACTGGGTGGATCTGGGGTGATGTCGAGATTTCAGGTGGCCGGGCGGCCGGCGACCGCATGGTGGCAATTCGCATCGTCGACCGGACGGCCGCGCTGCCGGTCGGTTGAGAGGACGGTAACACTGCTGGTTTTGCTGTTATTGCTGTCGCTGTCGGCATGCGCGTCGCTACATGCCGAGTCGGTGGAGGAAAGCCAGGCTGCCCGTACCGGAGCTGAGGCCGATGCTGATTCCGGGGCCACTCCGCTCAGCCAAGCCGCACCGCCTGAAGTCCGGCACTTTGCCTTTTCCGGCTATGACTGGGTTACAGTAAGTTCGCCGGAACTGCGCGGTCCGGGGCCGAATATATTCGATGGCCGCAATGTAGATCTGGACTCTGCCGGGCGCTTGGTGCTGCAGACAGCCTGGCGCGGCAAGCGCTGGACCAGCGCCCATGTGTTTCTGACCCGCAGCCTGGGTTACGGCCGCTACGAGCTGGTGCTGGCCGGTCAGCCGCTGCCGCTGGATGACGGAACTGTCTTCGGTTTTTTTACCTGGGATGACAATCCCGACTTTGCCAACCGCGAGATCGATATCGAGCTGGCCCGCTGGGCACAGCCGGCTTCACCGTTGCTGAATTTTGCGGTGCAGCCGACGGCGGCTGATAGCCGGCGGGTCATATTACTGGATTTTGATTTCAGCCAGGCAGTGCGGCTGAGTTTTGAATGGCGCCCAGACAGTGTGCGTTTTGCGGCCGAACAACTTGATGGTTCTGGCCGGGTGGAATGGGTGTTTCCTGAACCCGGTTACCGGCCGCTGGCCGCTGCCGGCTCCGATTTGCCGGCTTTTGCGGTGCCGCCCAAAGGGCGTGAACGGGTCGGTATAAACTTGTGGCTGTTCCGCGGTGCTGCTCCGGCACGCAGTGCCCGCCTGGTGGTCGAAAGCTTCAGTTTTACACCGCTGTCCCGGCTTTGATTTTTCCGATTCAGGTTTTGGTTTCCTGCCCGCTGGGCTGCCGCTGAAAAGTTCTAGTGGTTTAGTTCTGTTCGGTCAGTTCGGCTATCAGCGCATCTACATCCATCTGGCTGCCATCAGACCGCCGTTCGTAGGCCAGCTCGCGGTTTACTTCGCGCAGTTTTTTCATCAAGCCGTTGATGAAAACCAGCAGAACCTTGTTGCCGGCGGCCGGGTGGCTGCGCAGATAACTCATAACGTCGTAGCGGGTCAATTTAAACAGAACCGCGTCATCAAGCGCCGACACCGAAGCGGTGCGCAGCATACGGCTGAACAGGCTGGCCTCGCCGAAGCTGCTGTTTTCGCCCAACGAGCAGATATACACGTCATTCTCGCCCTGCTGCACATGCACCTTTACTGTGCCGCTCAACACCATAAAAAAAGAAGGGCTGAGATCACCCTCGGCCACAATCAGTTCATCGGCTTTGAAGGAGAGTATTGCTCCCATATCGCGCAGATCTGCCCGATCCGCAGGCTCCAGGTATTTGAAAAGGTTCTGTTTGTCTATCGCCGGAATCCAGGTCGTCATTTCGGTTATGGTTTGCATTATGTTATCCTTTCGCTGGCAACGCGGGCGGATTCAGTTACCGCTGTATGGGCTAAAGCATATGGGCGTCCGGCTCCGTCGTCAAGCCATGGTTATTTAACCATATTTTCGGTTATTTTTAATCTGAAAATAACACTGCTCCGGCATTCTATTCACCATGGAAAATCTGGGTTCGACAGGTGATGGCATGCACAAGTTATCTTTTCTGTGGCTGCAACGGCTTTCTCAGGTGTATTTTGCCTTTCAGCCGGTGGTAAACTCTTTTACCGGTCAAACCTATGGCTTTGAAGCGCTGTTGCGTGGCCATGAAGCGGCAGGATTTACAACGATTCAGGCTTTTTTTGACGCGGCAGCGAGCGAAGGTGTGTTGTACAGTCTGGATATGAGCCTGCGCGAAAAGGCCTTGCAGGCATTTTTGAAGATTGGCGCACCGGAGACTGTACATTTGTTTTATAACCTGGATAACCGCCTGTTGGAAATGCCTGATTACTCGCCAGGTAATACGGTGGAGCTGCTGGGACGATATGGTTTCCCTACCGAGCGCATGTGCTTTGAGGTGTCCGAACGCTTCCCGGTGGCTATTACTCCCGGCCAGAGCGGGATACCGGTGCTTAACTCCTACCGTGAACAGCATTTCAATATCGCCCTGGATGATTATGGCAGCGGCTATGCCGGCTTGCAATTACTGTATCAGGCCGCTCCTTCCATCATTAAGATAGACCGGTTTTTTATTACCGATATCCAGACCGATGCCCGCAAGAAGCTGTTTGTTGAAAAACTGGTGGAAACCGCGCATATTATGGGTGTTAGTGTTATCGCCGAAGGAGTGGAGACGGCAAGGGAATTTTCGGTATGCCGGGAGATCGGCTGCGATTTCGTTCAGGGTTTTTTTATCCAGCGGCCGCAAGCCGATCCAGCGTTGTTGTGCTCCGAATACCGCGAGCGCTTGCTGGAGGCCGGTTCCGAATTGCGGCAGGCTTCCAGCCGCACCCGTATGCTGCTTGCCCGCGAGCTGGATATCATGCGCACCATTCCGGTGGATACTCCGGTACATCAGGCCCTTGCCATATTTCGTGATTTCCCCGGATACCGCTTCGCTCCAGTGGTCAACAGGCTCAATGAGGTTATGGGAATATTGCATGAGCAGGATGTAAAGAATTATGTATATTCGCCGTTCGGGCTTTCGCTGTTGCAGAACAAGTCATGCAGCCTGTTTCTGACCGATCTGGTGCGCAAGACCGCTTTGGTGGACATTAACAGCAGGATGAACAAAGTGCTGGACGTGTTCGCGGCCGCGCCGGATTCAGAAGTGCTGGTGGTGACCGAAAACGGCTGCTATGCCGGCGTCCTGCATTCACGCTCGCTCATCCGCATCCTGCACGAAACCAAACTCGAGGAAGCCCGCGACCAGAACCCGCTGACCAAGCTGCCGGGAAATGTGTTAATCCAGGAATATTTATCTGAATGTGTGCAGGATGATACAGAGGATTACCTGCTGGTTTATTTTGACTTTGACAATTTTAAGCCATTCAATGACTTGTACGGATTTAGGCAGGGTGACCGGGTTATAAAACTCTTTGCCGAGCTGCTGCAGAAATCTTGGCGCTTGTCCAATGCTTTTATCGGGCATATCGGCGGCGACGATTTCGTGGTGGGCATTCGCAAGGAAGTCGGAGACTGGCCAGTGCTGTTAGCGAAACTGGAAGGCAGCATGCGGGAATTCGCCGGCGATGTCCAAGCGTTTTATCCCGTGCAGACCCGCGCCGATGGGTATGTCATGGCAAAGGACCGCAACGGCCGCATGAAGAAATTCAGTCTTCTTACTGTAAGTGCCGGAGTGGTCGGCATTCGCCATGACTGGAAAGACCGAAACCCCGATCTGATCAGTATTAAACTTGCCGAGTTGAAAAAGAAAGCCAAACTGTGCTCTAATCATATCGCGTTTCAGACTTTTCCGGTGGAGGTTGGCAAGTATGAGCATCCTGATCGTATATGATTCGGTTTTCGGCAATACCGAAAAACTGGCACAGGCCATGGCTGCCTCGGCAGGTTCGGAAGCAAAAGCTGTTAGGGTAGGCGAAGTTGACGAGAAATTGCTCACCGCCGCTACGGTGCTCGTGGTGGCTTCGCCTACCCGGGCTTTTTCGGCCACGCCGGCCATCAAGAACTGGCTTAAGGGTCTGCGCTCCGGTGCCCTGAACGGTAAAAAGGCGGCGGCTTTTGATACCAGGGTAGATACAGCCAAAATAAACTCGCGTTTTCTGTTGGTAATGGTAAAACTGTTCGGGTATGCTGCCGAACCGCTTTCACGCATGCTGGCTAAAAAAGGTGCATTGATAGCTGCTCAGCCTGCCGGTTTTTATGTTGACGATTCCGAAGGACCCCTAACGGCGGGAGAGATTGAAAGGGCCCAGCAGTGGCTTAGCGGCCTTTTGGCCTGAGCGTGCCTGAACCGGCGCTGACCGGCCTTTTGGCGCCTCCGAATTTGTAATTTTTACTCATTTCTTCTATACTATCTCATGCAAGTGGCGCTTTTTACCTGTCGATCTTGCATGGAGGTAGTATGAAACGTGTCGGTTTGCGCGGGAAAATTCTTGGCATCCTTTTGTTGGTGCAAATTACCGGTCTTGGTACCCTGATGCTGATAGTTTCCAGCAATGCCCGTGAGACTCTTTCCTCCATGGCCTATGTTTCTTCGCAATACCTGACCAAGAGTTTCTCGGCCGATCTGGAGCAGCGTTTTGGCGCGGCGGCTGATTTTGTAACCTATCTTGGCCGTTCCATGGTGGCGCTCCGCGATGCCGGCTTGGACCGGAACAGTGCGGCCAATCTGCCGGGTATCTTTTTGGATGCCAACCCCGGCGTGTATTCGGCCTGGGTACTTTTTGAGCCGAACGCTTACGACCGCCGCGACACGGACTACGCAAATGAAACCTGGCATGGTTCCCAGGGAATCTTCCGCCCACATTGGAGCCGCAGCCTCGACGGTCTGACCTTACAGGATTTCGTCGATGGTGAGAGCAAGGCGGCCTTCCGTCTGCCGATGCAAACCGGGCGCCCCTATTTCGGTCTGGATCTGGACGGCCAGATGGGTGTACGCCAGCTGGTCAGCATCTCGGTCGCTGTCAGCAGCGGGCTTACCCGGCTGGGTGTGGCCGGGGTGGACATCGAGCTGGCTACCATTTCCCGGCTGGTAGAAAGTATCCGGCCCTTCGAGAACAGTACCAGTCTGCTGGTTCTGAGTGATGGCGCGGTGTTGGCGCACCAGACGGCCGGGTTACAGGACAAGAACCTGAAAGAGTTGTATGACGAGGCTTTCGTTACGGCCGCCTTGCAGTCGCTGGGCAGCGGAAAGGTGTATGCAGCTCCGGGCACAAGTCAGACTACCGGCCGGCCTTCCTATCTTATCATGCAGCCGGTGCGGCTGGGCAGCATGAGTCAGTTTTGGGGTTTAGTGATAGAAATCCCGCTGGACACGGTACTGGCTCCGGTGCGTGCGCTTACTACCTTGTTGGTAATTCTGGCCGCCGCCACTCTGGTCGCGATTGCCGCGGCAATCTGGTTCTCGTTGCGGGCTTCACTCAAATCACTGGGTAAAGCTGCAGCCGCAATACGCGATATCGCCGAGGGCGAGGCCGACCTGACTAAAACCATAAGCCTTAAGCAGCGTGACGAAATCGGTGATCTGGTTCAGGATTTTAACCGCTTCGTGAATAAGTTGCGCGATATAGTGACACAGCTCAAACATGCCCAGGATCTGCTGGCCTCGGTCGGCGAGGAGTTGTCGGCCAGTTCACACGAGACTGCCAGTTCCACCTCGCAGATTATGGCGAACATTCAGGGTGTGCGCCGTCAGACCGAAGTACAGACCCAAAGTGTCGACGACGCTTCCTCCGCGGTGGCCCAGGTGGCTCGCAATATTGAATCGCTGGATACCGTAATATCCGCTCAGGCTGCCAGTGTTACCGAAGCCTCGGCTTCCATCGAGCAGATGGTGGGTAATATCGAAGCGGTTTCCGGTTCTATTGACAAAATGGCCGACAGCTTTAAGGGGCTTATCGCCGCATCGGAAGAGGGCCGCACCAAACAGGAAGCGGTCGAGCTGCGGGTACGCGAGATTGCCAGCCAGTCCGAGCTGCTG
>JAHIWF010000064.1 GCA_018815555.1 Spirochaetota bacterium
ACGTCCGCAGTTGGCAATTTCAAGTGCCCTTACGTGATGCCTTTTTAGTATGGGAAAAAATCGAGCCGGCGGTTAAAGCCGTCTATTCGTACTACCGCAGTTTTCAGGATATTGCTGCCAAGTGTCCCGATAATCTTTATCTGATCTTTACGGGACCCGCCTGCCTCCGGGACTAGCTGTATATTTCTGAATTCGATATGGGTTGCATAACTGTAGATAGTTAATAATTTTATTTCCTTTGTCTCCATAACCTGGTAGCCGCCTACGCCCCAAAGGTGCTTTTTATTACTAGTAAAGCTCATATCCGGATATACTTTTAGAAAATCAGGCCGCAGCAGCGAATGATTTGCCCCGGTATCTAAATTGAATAACAGCTCGTTACCCGTAGCATCGTGAAAAACGGCTGTAGGGATGCCGTTAATCTGAAAAAGATTGCTTTCGGATACAGTTCTGCCTGTCGGCTTTCTGATTGTTAATTTTTTGTTTCTCTTGTCAATTTCGATATCCATGCCGGCCAGAATCGGCAACCGAGTATGCCGTCAATTTTATAAAGTGTAATAATCTCGAAAAGCCTGAATTCCAGCTGTGCGGAGTCAATAATAAGTGCCGGCTGATTATAGAATATGACCGGTCCGGCCTTTAATTCGGGAATAACGGCCGGGCTGGTTTGCACCGAGCCGGTTGCAGTAAACGCGGAAAGTCTGTTTGAATCAATCGGGTGAATTGCTAATTGCTCCGCGAGGCTGGATGAAATTACGCTAAGACCAGCTCCGGTATCAAGCAAAAAACGGTAGGTTTTGTCATGTATCTTTACTTGTATGGTTGGCGTTGATCCATAGTTGGTTTGCAGAGGCAGTATCATCTCGTCGGTTATCCACTCACAATATGAATGTAGTTTGCTGAACGCCGGGATTTCCTGGCTAAGGTCAGCGGAATCCTGATAATTTTGTATTGATGCGGAATGCAGGTTTGGTTGGATCGGCTCCGTTTGCTGATGCATGATAATTGTAGGTCGGGATTTGCAGGCAGTTAGTAGAAAAAGAAAAACGTATATAAACACAAGTCTGCCGGCATGTGTATATGTCGTCTTTTTTGGTTTTTTCATATTCATTGCCGATAAAAGTGTGAATAATTACAAAAGTAACATAATTGTTTTTTCTGGGCTGCGAAAATCATGCTTCGGTACAATAGATTGTATCCCTTTTGTCATTGTGCTACAGTTACGTCCAGGAGCATCAATGAACCTGTCCGAAACCATGACCATAGTGCAGTCCGTGGCCCGCGAGGCCGGTCAGCTGCAGTTGCGCTATTTCCGCAATAATCCGACCTTTACCGAAAAAGGTTCCGAGCGCAATATTGTTACCGAGGCTGACCTGGCTGTCGAAAAACTGGTGGTGGAGCGTTTGCGGGCTTTGTTTTCCGACCACAATTTTATGGGCGAAGAGCATGCGTATGACGCGACCGAATCCGAGTGGTGCTGGGTAATCGATCCTATTGACGGTACTACCAACTATTCCAAAGGGCTTGGCCATTTTGCCATTTCGATAGCCCTGGCCCATGAGGAAAAACCAGTACTTGGTCTGGTGTATAATCCGGTTAGCAATGAAATGTTTCATGCAATTGAAGGCAAGGGCGCTCAGTTGAATAATCAACCTATTCAGGCTTCATCCGAAACCAGGCTGCAGAAAGCGCTGCTTGCTACCGGTTTTTATTATGATCGCGACGAAAAAGTAAAGCGCACCCTGCGCCAGCTGCAGCGTTTTTTTGATATCGACATTATGGGAATCCGGCGCTATGGTTCAGCCGCCCTGGATTTGTGTTTTGTGGCCTGCGGCCGTTTTGACGCCTACTGGGAGCTTACCCTGAACGCCTGGGACTTTGCCGCCGGCTGGCTGATAGCCTGCGAGGCAGGAGCAGTCGTGCGAGCCATGGATGGCGGCCAGCCGGAGCTGCGTACCATGGGACTGATGGCAGCGGGTCAAGCTTTATTTAAAGATTTCAGTTCAGTTTTACTTTCTATAGAATAAACCATAATCGGGAGCAGCGCATGTCCGACGCCTACAAGATTAAAACCAAACCATATTATCTGCCCATCCGCGACGAGGTGGAAGTTTTTCAGAAAGCCTGGGTGGAAAAGGTTCCGGTTTTGCTGAAAGGCCCGACCGGCTGCGGCAAGACCCGCTTTGTGGAATACATGTCCTGGTTTTTGTCCGAGAAAGTCGGCAGCAAGCGGCCGCAGCCCAACGGCATCGGCGCTCTGCACACGGTATCCTGCCACGAAGACCTTACTGCTCGCGACCTGATCGGCCGCTATATCATGAAGGGCGGCGAGGCTGTCTGGGTGGACGGGCCGGCTACTACGGCGGTACGCAGCGGTGGAATCCTGTATCTGGACGAAGTGGTGGAAGCGCGCAAGGATGTTGCCGTGGTCATCCATCCGCTTACCGACCACCGTCGGGTGCTGCCCATCGATACGCTGAATGAGCTGGTGGAGGCACCGGAATCGTTCATGGTGGTGGCATCTTACAATCCGGGCTACCAGAGTGTGCGCAAGAACATGAAGCCGTCTACCAAGCAGCGTTTTATTGCGCTGGATTTTGACTATCCGCCGGCCGACAAGGAGCGGGCTATTGTGGCTGCCGAAGGTGGGGTAGACGAGCAGATTGCCGGCCAGCTGGTGCTGCTGGCCAACGATGTGCGCAATATCGTTACCATCGATCTGGAGGAAGGTGTCAGTACCCGGGCTCTTATCCATGCGGCGCGCTTGATAAAGCGCGGTATGGCTCCCCGGCGGGCGGCTTCGCTGGCTATCGCCCAGGCGGTTTCTGACGAATCCGAGGAGATTGCGGCGGTCGAAGTGATCATCAACAACATCTTTACGGCTTAATTATGAATGCGGTAAACACGGGGATTGTCCCTGGCGCTTTTGAGCGCTACGCCGCCCTGGAACGCAATTTTTCCTCTTTTTATCCAAATCTGCTAAGTACTTTCCAAAATCTGGTACGCGACCTGGGTGGTCCTGTCAGTCTTGATGCCGCCTCTGTTGACCAGCTTGGCGCTCTGGTTGTCGGTACGCGCAGTCTGCTGCCGGATAGCAGCGCCATCTTCCAGGCCCTGCAACATGGCGAACTGGCCAGTTTTACCCGCATACTCTGTGCTCTCCATGCCGCCTCACCGGCCCACGCCTCGCGCTTCCTGGCCTGGTACCGCCAAACCGGGGGTCAGACCCCAGCGGCGGTTGTAGCAGTTTCCGGTGGGGGTCAGACCCCACAGCTGGCGAGGCCGATTTCAGGCGGGGGTCTGACCCCACCGCTGGCTGGCTCTGTTTTTGCCGGGGGTCTGACCCCACTTGAGCCGTCGTTCCTTGCTTATGCAGGCAGTGCAGCAGCCCGGCGTGATGCCAAGGCACGGCTTTTCGGCTGGTGTTTCTGCGGACTTGAAATGGCTGATGGTTTAGCCATGCTGGAAGGGTTCCGCCTGTTTGGCGAGCAGAGCCCGGGTCAAATTGATGAACTGGCACATAGCTTGGAGCAACACTTTGCCCGACGCAGTCTGGCTGAGCTGAAGACCTGGCTCTGGCGGGGCTTTGCACTGGTAAAATCCGGACGCAGCGAGGATGCCAGCGCCTTTTTGTCGCTGCGCACCCGGGATAGCCGGGCTTTTTTGGGCTTGCACGGATCCTTGCTGCGCGAGGAGCGCGAGGTACTGCGTATTTACAGTACCAGCCGGGCCGGCCGTGAACTGAATATTGTTTCGCTGGAAATATCAGCCTACCAGGCTTCCTGTTCCTATACCGACGGCCAGAGCCTGTTCCTGCCGGCTGAGATCAGCTGCTTTGCCGACAACGAGCTGAACCGCCAGGCTTATCCGGCAATGGCCGCGCTACTCGCCGGCTTGGTGCAATCCGGTACCTACGGCTTCGACCTGACCCGGAGCGAGTTGCGCTTCAGTATCAGTCAGCGCTACGGCGGCATGTTGCCGTCCCTGAAAACCAATCTGGTGCGCGAGTACGGCTCCCGCCTTAAAACCATACGTGAACGCCGCGGCAACATACTGGAAGCGGTATTCCGTAACGGCCGCTCGCTGGTGGTGCTGGAAACCGACATCGAGAAATTTTGTTATTCCTTCCCCAGCCCGGTATTTATGCGGCAGCTGTTTACCCTGCTGGAACTCACCCGGGTGCAATTCCAGCTGTCGCTGCGCTATGCCGGCCTGAAGCAGGATTTCGAGCGCATGGATGCCGCCTTGCTGTCGCAGGTTCCGTTGGTGCCGGTGCGGGCACAGCAAGCCGGCGGTGATAGTCAAAACCACTTGTTTCAGCTGCTGCTGCGGGCGTCCCAGCTGTTGCGGCTGAACGCGCCGGCAGCCATCACGACTGCCGGTGTGGCCGACGACCGGACCCGCCAGCTGATCGCCCGCATGCGTCCCCTGTTTGAAGCTTTGCGTACACCGGCAGCCACCGTGGACCAAACAGCCGCCTCCGCCTTCGAGTTATATAATATTTTTTATGATAACGTTTCGTTGGCTGCCTGTCTGTCCAGGAGCGACAGCGTTCAGCGCTGGCATAATCCACTGGACCCGGAACTGGAGCCGGCTATCGTGGCCGCCCACAGCCCGGATCTGTTTCCGTCGCATCCGGCGCGCAGCCTGAAGTCGTCCGAAGATGAGGATGAAAACAATTTTGTCGACCTTACCCGCATGAACGAGGTGGACAAAAACGGCGAGGAGCAGCGCCGCGACATCGACAGTCAGGAACTGAAGCTGTATGCCTATCCGGAGTTCGACTGCGACTGCCAGCAGTACCGGCCCCGCCATTGCGTACTGCGCGAGCGCCGGGTGCTGGACGGCGACGAGGACTGGTACCAGGCCCAGCTGGCCGAACACCAGCAGCTGCTGGCGCGTATGGTCAAGAAATTCCTGTCGATACAGCCGGAGGAAGTTGAACTAACCCGGCGCTGGTATGACGGCGACGAGGTGCATCTGGGCGACGCAGTGGATTATGCAGTCGATTTGCTGCGCGGAGCTACCGGCGACGACCGTATCTACCAGCGCAAAACCGTAAACACGCGTAGTGTGGGCATGCAGGTGCTGATCGATGCCAGTTCGTCTACCCGTGAGGAAGTAAACGGCCGTCGCATCATCGACATCGAAAAAAGCGCTCTGGCCCTGCTGGGTGCGGCCCTTGATCGTATTGGCGACAGTTTCTCGATCGCCGCCTACAATTCCAACGGACCTACTGCGGTATCGTTCTTTCTGGTAAAGGATTTTGACGAGCGCTGGACCGCCCGGGTGCGCGGTCGCCTGAGCCGCATCGGCCCCTGGTCGGCTAACCGCGACGGCTGCGCCATACGCCACGCCGCCATGCGCCTGCGCCAGTTGGACTGCAAAACCAAAATTCTGCTGATACTCAGCGACGGCATTCCGGCCGACAAGGATTACGGCAAGTCGGACGGCTCGGCTTTGGTGCCCTATGCCCTGGAAGACACCCGCCGGGCCATTCTGGAAGCCCGCCGCTCCGGCATCGTTCCCTTCTGCCTGACCATCGACAAAGAGGCAAAAGACTACATCGGCCATTTATATGGTGACTACAGCTACTCGGTGCTCAGCGACCTCAGCCTGCTGCCCCAGCGCCTGGCCAGGCTGTATTTGCGCCTGACCCGCTGATTTCCCCGGTAGCAGCCTTTTGTGGCACCAACAAGGACTTAAAATACAGCCCGGCGCGAGCCGGACTGTTTTTAGGCTTAGCATTACAGCCGCTGTGGCAGCCTTTGTCGGGTTTAGACTTCGACCATCCAATCTTCCGGCCCCTCGATGTCGCCGTACTGGATACCGGTAAGGGTATCGTACAGT
>JAHIWF010000065.1 GCA_018815555.1 Spirochaetota bacterium
GCTCGTCGCAAGTGTCAATCGATTCGTCGATCGGTATAAGTATTATCGGATTCATGCCGGCCCCGCCAAATTGCACCGCATTGGATGGCTGCCGCAGTATGGCCAGCGAAGCGTCGATAACAAACTGTTCGGACGTATCGATGACCTCACCGGTCAGGCTGCCGTCCGGGTTAAGTACCATCCGTACCGACGAGATTTCACGACGCATAATATAAATTTCACCTTTTATGACATTGCCGATATTCAGTTCTACCGTCACTCCCGGTTTGCCGTCGCCATCCGCGTCGATAATGGCCGGATCCTGCGAATCCTGCGAGAGGGGCAGGTCCGGGTTGCCGCGTATGCCCAGCAGGGTGCGGGTTTCCGGACGGTACACATGCCAGCGGCCATTCTCAAAATACAGTTCCACCTCAGTATCCTCGGGTATGATCGCCTGTACCGCAGCGTCACCGAAAGTCGGGAAAACATTATTCTGGTTTATTTTCTGTACGGCGCTGCAGAAACGGTCGCGCAGGTACAGTTTGCCGTCTTGTATGTAAAAGTCGGTAAAACCATACGAGATAACCAGTGTGCGCATCGGCGTTTTGGTACTGCTGTCTTCGTAAGAAACGATGTCGTAATGGGCGTAGTGGCCGGCTATGGCTTCCATTGCCGCCTGCCGGTCGATAGGGTAATCCGTCGTCGTATCGCCTTCGGCAAAGGTATAAAAAGGCGCTTCGGGCCAATCCAAGGCCTCGGCACAGCTGCTTAACAAAAAAGTAATGGCAGCAGCCATTACCACCAGCACGGAAGTTTTACTTTTCATCAGCTATCCTCATAATAGTAATATGCTAAAAATACGCCAAAAAGGGTAGGCTAATAGCAAATCAGCCTGAGCGCAAATAATCAATTGTTGTCTTCATTAATGTATTCAGTACCTCCAGGTTTATATCGGCAAGTTTCTTTATATAAATACAGGCAGCACCGCGCTTGTACTGCCCCAAGCCTTCGAGCAGCTTTTCATGTTCCGGTGCTCCGGTAAACACATATAAAGAAATTGCCGCTTTGCGTGGCGAAAACCCTATAAGCGGCCAGTCGCCTTCCTGTCTGCTGCGCTGTGATTTGTAATGGTAGCTTCCAAACCCGATAATCGACTCGCCCCACATTTTGGCTTCGTGGCCGCTACAGGCCTGCATCAGACGCAGCAGTTCAAAACTATCCTTGCGTTTCTGACCCTCATCGGTAACCCTGTTTATAAAATCACTAACATTAGCAGCAGTCTGTGTGGTCTTCAATCCGGCCATTGCCGCCTCCTGCTTTTAGCATGATCATGATACCAGTAAATATACCTGTGTTATGAGCAACAGTCAAAACAAACTTGACAGTCGCTCATGCGCGCCACTAAAATAGCTGTAGTGGTATGCCAGCCTGGAGTGTTTATTGCCAAAAAATATATTGCTGATAGATGATGAAGCTATCAACCTCATGGCCCTTAAGTCGACGCTGCGCAGGGATTATGAGGTGTATACTGCCATGAATGCCCAGGAGGCCCTGGCTATCCTGCAGACAACAACTATGTTTGCCATCGTCTCCGACCAGAAAATGCCGGGTATGCGCGGCACCGAGCTGTTTGCACTCTGTCGGGAAAAAAAATTTCCAGGATTACGAATTATTGTCAGCGGTTATGATGACGATGCGACAATTCAACAAGCGCTTCGGGCTGGACTGATTCATGCTGTGCTCAGCAAACCCTTGCGCATTACCAAGCTGAAAGCGCTGCTTGATCAAGACAGGTCCTAGTCGGCAGAATTGTCCGCTGAAAGCATCCGCCGTACAATTGCGCGGGCTTTATCCAGTCCCTGTTCCATGCCGTCAAGCAAATCCGGCAGTTCGCCGGCCAGAATCTTCCTCTCCCTAAAGGCGATCGCGGACAGGCTGTACGCGGAGCGCGTTCCGGCATTCCCGGAGACTTCCTTTTCATTTGAATCCAGCAGGCCTAATGGTTGTGCCAGCAAGCCGGCAGCCTCATGGATATCTGCCCGTATGGCTTCAAGACCGACGCTCAGGTAATTAAGTGGATTGTTCAGTTCATTCGCCAGCTCCGCCTGCAACTCCGCCACTGCCGCTTTTTCTCTGGCCGCTGCCAGTGCTTCGCCGGTTTCCGATAATTTTTTAATCAACTCCTGCAGCTCCTGATTTTTTGCCTGCAATTCGCGGCGGGATCGGTATAGATTCAGGTGGGTAGATACTCTGGCCAGCAGTTCACTGGTATTGAACGGTTTGGTGATATAATCCGCGCCGCCGGATGCAAAAGCCTGAATTTTATTAAATGACTCCGTGATGCCGCTCAGAAAAATAACCGGAATATCAGCTAGCCGCTCTTGCTGTTTAATACATCGGCAAGCCTCATACCCTTCCATTACCGGCATGTGTACATCCATTAAAACCAGGTCAACCGGCTGCAATGCCAAGGTTTGCAGGGCCGCCTTGCCATCCCTGGCTACCAGTACCCGATAACCCTCCGGTTCCAGTAATTCCAGCAACAAGGCCAGATTATCCGCATTATCATCAGCCGCCAGGATCAGGGCTGGCTCGCGGCCATCGGTAGAATATTTGTCATCTGTCATTTCTACATATCCTCCAATTCCTGTATCAATGCCGAAAAATCAAATTTTGCCACACAACTGTGTATTTTTGTGGCCACTAAAGGTGCAGTAGTAGCTATCAACGCTTCAAGTGCCCGCAATTCCTGTACATCCCCTGTCAGGGCCGCATGTCGCAGTCTGGCCAGCAGCACAGGGTCAAGCGAGCTCAGTTGAGCTGCCTTTTCCTGTTTGTTTGTCCGTTCGTCCGGTGCACCACTGACGCTGCTGCCTCCGGGCTTCGCTCCGGCAATCCCGGAGGCAGCCCTGCTGGAATCCTCATCCATACAGGCCTCCTCAAATTGCAAAAAGCCGCTGCAGGCAGTCAGCAGCTCGGGTAGCTTGAATGGCTTGCGGATATAGGCATCGGCACCGGCGGCCAGAATAGACTGGCGGTCATCTTCCAGTGAGCTGGCGGTAAGCACCATCACCGGCAATTTGGCAAGCTTCCGTTCGCTTTCACGTTCGCGCTGCCAGCGTAGTACCTGGCCGCCGTTCATTACCGGCATTACCAGATCGAGTATCATAAGGTCAAACGTCTGGGTTTCCAGAAGCTGACAGGCTTCCTGCCCATCCGATGCTTCCATCAGCAGGAAACCCAGCGGCTGCAGCATGTTAGCCAGAATATCCCGGTTGGTCGCCTGGTCGTCAACAATTAATACCTTGGCCGGGGTTTTAAGGCGAAGTGGCCGGAATACAGCCTTGTCACCGCAATCCTGTTCCTGGCCGGCCAAAGAAACAAAATGCTCACTAACCGACAGGGGTAATACTAAGGAAAACAGACTGCCTTTTTCAGGGCTGCTGTCTACCAGGATGTCACCACCCATTAGCTTTGCCAGCCGTCGCGAAAGCGCCAGGCCGAGCCCGCTTCCCTGCCTGCTGGCCAGTCCGGCTCGGGTCTGCTCGAACGGACGAAACAAGCGTTTTAGCTCAGCTTCTTCCATTCCCGGGCCGCTGTCACGCACACGGAAAGCCACAAACAGCCCCTCAGCTGCTTGCGGCAGCGTTTTTTGCGCCTGGCTGTCGGCTGCTTCCATTAGCAGTTCTATCGAACCCTGTGGTGTAAATTTGGCCGCATTGGCCAGCAGGTTTATCAGTATCTGGCGGATTTTAGCTTCATCTCCCACCAGCCAGACAGGCACTTGTTCAGAAATATGTACCATAAACTGCAGCCCTTTGGACTCAACATGTGGCCGGATCATTGATTCCACTGTCTGTAGCATAGTCCGCAGGTCAAAAACCTGCCGGTTAATCTTGGTGCGACCGGCTTCTATTTTGGAAATATCCAGAATTTCGTTTATCAGATCAAGCAGATGTTCGCCTGCCGAAGCGATCCTCGCCAGAAAATCCGTCTGGCGGGCATCCAGCCCCCGGTCTGCCTGCAAAATCTGCGTGTAACCCAGAATGGCATTCATTGGAGTGCGGATTTCGTGTGACATATTGGCCAAAAACGCAGTTTTTGCCCGGTTTGCACTCATTGCATCATCACGTGCCAGCGCCAGCTCCGCTTCCAATACCGCGCGGCGTCGAATTTCCCGGCGAAGAAAATAAATAAAAGTTAATGAAGCCAATAAAACCAGGGCAATGCCGAAAAGTACCGGATATACCCACTCCGGCAGTTCAACCCGCCGGCTGGAAAAACCCGGCAGATGAGTCGCCATCGAAAGATAGTATATACTGCGTGTGTCCGCTTTCAGTGCCCGCAGCTCACGGTCAAATAGTCCGGCCAGCTCAGCCACGGCCGGATCATTGCCAAAAGCGTACTTCAGCGCGATCGGATTAAAAACTACGTTGCTACGTTCAATTCTGTATTGCTGCTCATATTCCAGACCGAACAGGCGGTTTACCACTGCTGCATCAGCCCGGCCTTCCACCACTGCCAGAAAGCACGAAAGGTAATCCGGCTGCGGCAGGTACTCAAACTGGATGCCGAATTGCTCAGCCAGACCAAACAGCCCGCCTGGCGATTCAGAATGAATGCCGCCATCCATTCCGGCGATTCTCAGTCCGTCAAGCTCCGGAAAAGCCTCCAGGCGCAAGCCTGGACGCACATACACCACGCCCCAGTTAATAAAAATTGTTTCCTCGCCGAAGCGATACAATTCTGCCCGCTCCTTCGACCAGGCTACATCCAGCATGATGTCGATTTGGCCTTCAGTCAGCCGGTCCAGCCCTTGCTGCCAGCTGCCGAAAATATACTCGGCACTTAGATCCAGACGCTCCAGAATGGCCTCGGTAATATCGGCATGAAACCCGGCTGGCTTACCATCAGCCGCCCGGTAGATCTTAGGCGCGTTGTCATAATAGCCGATGCGTACCGTTCTGGCCTGCCCCCAAAGTACAGCCGCCCCTGCCATAAATAGCAGCAAAGCGGACAGCCAGAAACGCTGCTGCTGTTTCATAGCCTGAGGTCCTTTGCTGCTGCGTCAACAGCAGTCTTATTGTTTTGATATTGCCGGCGGTACCAGTCCAGCAGCAGCACATTAGCCACCCGAAACTGCAAATCGTCGTTTTGCACAGGCTTATCCAAATAATCAGCTGCGCCTAATTCCAAAGCCTGTTTCTTGTTATACGAATCATGCAGTGCCGAAATGAAGATAAGCGGCAGTTTAGCCGCACCGGGCAGTGACTTGATACGCCTGGCCAATTCATATCCGTCCATCCCCGGCATGTGAATATCCAGCAGTGCCAAGGCCGGCTGCTCAAGCTGAATGCTGCGCAAAGCCTGCTCGCCGTCGCGCGCTGCCAGTACGCAATAACCGGCATTGTTAAGAAAATTAAACAGAATATCCAGATTGTCCGGATTGTCATCCACAATAAGAATACGGCTGGCCTTAATAATCTCTCTTTCCCATACTTCCATTACGATTCAACTCCCCATAAAGCCGGCTGTCCAACGTTCTGATATAAAAGCGCACATGCAGCGGAAACAAAGTCGAATGCGAACCGTTCCACTACTACCAAGCAAAATTAAGACAATGTCATAAGATCAATGGTAGTGCAAATGCCGACTATAATCCAGTTTTGCATGGCAGATACTAGAAAAGCAGCCTAAGGGGGCCTTGGCAGCTTGCCCGGCAAGCCGCCAAACGCGCCATCCGCTGCAAGTCCTCGCCTGCGCCAAACAAGTCTGGCGCAGGCTCCGGGCTTTTCACTATTGTCGCTGGCCCGCCGTGTCCACTGCAGATTCAACTGGCCTTTCAAGCCGCAATTCTCTGTTTAGGGGATTAGCTATAGAAAGACCAGGGATTCCAAGTTAAATCGGCCTGGCTAACGGACTAAGTAACTTGACATAATTGTCATTAATGTATAATTCTGCCTGTCATGATATTCCCCATAATGCCGAGCCGTGCAAAAAATAATGGTAAAGAGGAGTAGCGGTGTTTGAGTCAGTCAAATCCGTGCGGGTTTTATTGGCCGGCACAGCCATAAATGTATGTGTCGGGTTTCTGTTTGCCTGGAGTGTATTTAAACTAGAACTGGTCGCAGGCTGGGGGTGGTCCTACACTGCCGCCAATGCTCCCTATACCGTGGCCATAATATGGTGGGCCGTATCCTTGCTTATGGCCGGCCTGCTGCAGCATAAACTGGGACCAAAAAAGCTGATTCAGGCTGGTATTGCTCTGGTCGGCATCGGCCTAATGGCTGCTGGTTTTGTAGCCAGTCCGGCGGCAATGATATTCTGTGTTGGCATTCTGAGTGCCACCGGTATCGGCTTCAGCTACGGTTGCATCACCCCACTGGCAATGCAGTGGTTTCATTCTTCTAAAAAGGGTTTTGTAAGCGGCCTTACCGTCGGTGGTTTTGGCCTTGCCGCCGTCATCTATGCGCCGCTTGCAAGTGCGCTTATTTCCGGCCTGGGCATTTCACGCAGTTTTGTCATTCTTGGTGCTGGCGTTCTGCTCATTGGCCTGCCACTGTCCACACTGCTCGCTATTCCACCGTCAGGGCATTTCCCGCCCGCTCCTCCGGTTTCCGCCCGCGGAAAGCACGCCCCCCTGCCGTGCGGTCCAGAATTCAGCTGGCGGCAAATGATTAAAACTACCCAATTCTATCAGTTGTGGCTTATGTTCCTGCTTTCTGCCTCTGCCGGAGTAATGCTGATCGGTCATCTGGCGGCCATAGCAACGCGACAGGCCGGAATTACCAATTCTGCTATTATTGTATCACTTCTGGCTGTCAGCAATGCCGCTGGCCGGATACTGGGCGGTCTGTTTTCCGATAAAATCGGCAGACTCAGGCTTCTACTGCTGGTTTTTACTACCCAGCTACTAAACATGCTGGCTTTCAGTTTCTATAGCAGCTTTATTTTAATTGTGTTCGGAACCCTGGTTGCCGGCTTTTCTTATGGTGCGCTTATGTCCGCCTTTCCGGCAATAACTGCCGATACCTGGGGCATGAAAAGTTATGGCATCAATTACGGACTAATGTTTACCGCGTGGGGTTTGAGTGGTGTTCTGGGACCGTTCATTGCCGGATATACTGTGGATCTCGCTAATAATTATACGCCGGCTTTTCTATTGTCAGCGGTTTTTCTGGGAATCGCCCTGCTGTTGGGGATGCTTTTTAACAGCGCTAAGAAGCTGCTGATTCAACAAGGCTGAACAGGGGTGGTACTTGACAATACCCGTATTTTTGTATGAATATGCCGATCTGCGCTTCCCGGTTTTTTAACCAGGAAGGGTATGTTTATACGGCTAAAAAGCCGCAATCCGGATCGTTGTCAGACCCAAAATCATCCACAACAGTGATCAACGTTTCACAGGTAACCGGGAGACAGGTGTCGCCATGGTCCGGGAAAAAAGGGAGTTTCTATGAGCAAGCCTGGTAAGGCAGTGGGCATTCTGATGGCCGGCACCGGTATCAACCTGTGCATCGGCTTTCTGTATGCCTGGAGTGTATTCAAAAAGGCCATTGTGGCCAGCTGGGGC
Source organism: Spirochaetota bacterium (assembly GCA_018815555.1). GTDB lineage: Bacteria > Spirochaetota > Spirochaetia > Treponematales > UBA12059 > UBA12059. The sequence goes on from JAHIWF010000065.1 coordinate 7,553, forward strand.
TGGAGCCACACCGAAGCCAATGCCGCGTATACCGTGGCTATTGTATGGTGGGCCGTCGCCCTGCTGATAGCCGGCGTGGTGCAGGACAAGATCGGCCCGAAAAGGGTCATTCAGCTTGGTGTGTTTTTGGTCGGCACAGGTTTGATTGCCAGCAGTTTCGTCAGCAGTCCGGCCGCCATGATTTTTACCGTCGGCATTCTGATTGCCACCGGCATCGGCTTTACCTACGGCTGCATCACTCCCATGGCCATGAAATGGTTTCATCCGTCCAAAAAAGGGCTAGTCAGCGGCATAACCGTCGGAGGCTTCGGTATTGCCGCGGTGTACTTCGCTCCCTTATCCAGCACACTGATCGCCAATTTCGGCATATCGCGTTCGTTCCTGATTCTGGGCATCGGCATCCTGGCCATTGGTCTGCCGCTGTCTTTTATCGTCAACAACCCGCCTGCCGGATTCTCTCCGGCAACCCCATTGGTCCCGGCGCATAAAAAAGTGCGCGCCAAGCTTGCCAGTTTCGACTACACCTGGCGGCAAATGGTTAAAACCCCGTCATTCTACATCCTGTGGATTATGTTTGTGTTATCGTCTTCCGCCGGTGTTATGATGATAGGCCATCTGGCTTCCATTGCCACCCAGCAGGCCGGCATTACCAATTCAGCTATAATTGTTTCACTTTTGGCAATCAGCAACGCATCCGGCCGTATCGGCGGCGGTATGCTTTCCGACAAAATCGGACGGCGCAACACCATGATGCTGGTGTTTACTACCCAGCTGCTGAATATGCTGGCCTTTAGCCTGTATACCAATGTGCCGCTGATCATATTCGGCACCATTGTCGCCGGCTTCTCGTACGGCTCGCTCATGTCCACGTTCCCTTCCATTACCTCCGACAACTGGGGTATGAAGAGCTACGGAGCCAACTATGGCGTGCTGTATACCGCCTGGGGCGTCAGCGGCGTTCTGGGACCGCTTATTGCCGGCCGAGCCGTCGATCTGACCCAGAATTATTCACTGGCCTTTATGATTTCCGCCGCGTTGCTGGCAGTAGCCATCATCTTGGGGCTCATCCTTAAACCCGTTAAGACTCCGCCTAAGGGTGTAGTCGTTCCGGCTGCCGCCGTATAATAACTGCCCTGAATTTCGATCTACAGACGGACGCCGGCTTTTGCAGCCTGGCGTCCGTATTTTTATACCAGAAAGTTCCGGCTGGCGTGGCTTATTCAGCAGCAGACTGGTTAACCTTAGCGCCAACCCACAAGGTGTCGAAGCGTTGGCCGCTCAACAGCTCGCAGGCCTGTATCTGTTCCGGCTCGCTTACCGGCCGGCCCGCCCGCCGGCTTTGTACGGCTTGCTGCAGCAACGCATGGTTTTTTTCGTTAACCTTGTAACGGAAACTGAAAATCAGGGCAATCAGGATTGCCGCTGTAGGAACCAGCGCGAACATCAGCCTGATGCCGCTAATAGCGCTCTCCGGCTGTACCGCCGCCTGTTCGGCAAAACCGACCGCTTTAAGCAAAAAGCCGACCAGCATCAGAGCCAGGCCGCCGGCCAGTTTGCGCAGGAAGGTGGCCAGCCCGCCGTATACACCTTCGCGGCGGAAACCGCACATGGCTTCGTCTACATCAGTTACTTCGGGCAGGATCGACCAGGGCACAAAGACACTGGCCGAGGTGCCGATACCGGACAGCGCGGCAACGACAAAGATGGCCGGTCCCGCTGACCCTGGTTCGATAAACAGCGAGGCCAGCAAGGCCAGGGCCCAGACCAGCAGTCCGACATGCATAGGTGTGGTTTTTTCGAATTTTTTGGCCACCTGTATCCATACTGGCATCATTAGTACCGGCACTAGCAGCAGGGCCGCCATAATCAGAACAAATTCCTTTTCGCGCAGTAATACATAAATTACATAAAATTTGGCAAGGGCGGTCAGAAAATCCACCGCAGTCTGGCTGCCGATGAACAGCCCGGCATGCTGACGGAAACTTTTATTACGCAGCGTGGACAATAGATCGCGGAAAAAGTGGATATTGCCGCTCTGGATGGCCTGCGAGGGATTCTCTTTGGTAAACAGAAACACGAAAAGCCAGGGCAGGGCATACAGTAGGCCGAAAATCAAACCCATGGCAAAGTGGCCGTTGCCCTCATCGGTAAAGCGGCTGATTATAAGCGTAGGTACTGTCCCGGCAATAATGGCCGAAATGGCCGAGAAGCTGAGGCGGATGCCGGAAACGCTGGCCCTTTCTTTATAGTCCGCAGTCAGCTCGGGCAGCAGGGCGGTGTAGGGTACCTGCACCAGAGTAAAGACGGTACTGAATAGCAGATAAGCGAAGGTATAATAGATAAACAACAGCAGCTGGCTATTGGTGGAAAGCGGCAGCCACAATAGAGCAAAACTGATCCAGACCGGTACGATGCCAATCAGAAAATACAGGCGGCGCCGGCCGAAGCGGCTTCTGGTACGGTCTGAAAGGTAGCCCATGAACGGATCGGTAACAGCGTCCCAAAACCGGCCGATTAACATGACGATACCGGCCAGTCTGGCGTCCAATCCGGCTATATTGACTAAAAAGTAAAGAAAGAGCAGGGCTACCAACAGAAATGCCCCGCCGGCGAATATGTCTCCACAACCATAGCCCAATTTAGTCGAAAGTTTTAGTTTGCTCATGTTCGTCTCCTGCCCTTGCCTGACAATTTTTAGGTACTTAAAACCATAACAGAGATTGGCAATTAAGCAAGTACATTTTTTTCCTGCATGAAAATAAATACAAGTGCCAAGTTTTTGCTTGACTGACTGTTCGAATGGTATGAGAATAATTGGTAGGACCAATTAATGCACAAAAAAACTGACGAGATTTCCAAGAAACTGGAACGCGAAATACTCTCGGGGGTATGGCTGCCCGGCGACCGTCTTCCACCGGAGCGCGAGCTGGCGGAGCGTTACGAGGTAAGCCGCAGTATCCTGCGCGAAAGCATCAAGCACCTGGCTGGACTCGGGTTGCTGCGTACCGCGCCGCAAAGCGGTACCTACGTAACGGACTACCGGCAGGAGGCATCGCTTGAGTTTTTGATATACCTGCTAGACAATAACGAAACCCGTGATCCGGAGATTTTCATGGCAGTCAACGAGTTCCGTGAAATACTGGAAACAGCCTGCGCGCGTAGAGCCGCCCAACGCGGCGGCCAGGCCGCGGCGGCAAAACTGTCCGTGGCCTTGGCGGACATGAAGAAAGAAGCCGATAATCCGGCAATTCTGGCCGAGCGCGATTTTGCCTTCCATGCCTGCTTTGTCGACATGAGTGGAAACCTGGCGCTTCGGCTGCTCTTTAACGCCTGCCGGCAGGTGTACCTTTTTTACGTCGAGGCTTTCTACCGTATCCCCGAGCATCGGGAACACACTTTCCGGCAGCTGGAGCTTTTCATAACACAAATTGCTGCCAGGAATCCGGAAAAAGCTGAAAAGGCCCTGCAGACCGCCTTGAACTATGGACGCGACGAAGTGTATGCCGCGCTGGATATCGATATCGAAGCTTTGGAAAGGAAAGAATCATGACCGAAATCAAGCAGACCCGCAATCTTTCGGCGCGCGTGCAATTCCTGCGCGACTATTATTTCAGCGGCATCAAGCGCAGCTGGAACAACCAGCAAATCAGCTTTAGCACCGGTACTCCCTGGGATGTGCAATATAATGAATGTAATTATCATATAGTGCCGGAAACCTATGCCTTCCTGCAAACTTTTACCAGTTCCTACCGGCAGATTGCCACCAGGGTGGATTTGTGCGACGGCTTCTGGAATCTGAGCCTTCCGGAACGGCGTGCCTGGTTCAATAAAGAAGTGGTAACCCGCTACCTGCCGCAGGAAGTACTGCCTGGCGACCTGATAGCCGGCGGCCGTTTCAATATCCACAGCTCGCTGTGCCTTACCGGGCAGGAAACCAAGCGCCGAGCGGCCGAATTACATGGCAAAAATGGCCTGCGCAAGGCCGCTATAGCTTTTCATAATCACGGTTTCGGCAATGCCGGTCCTACGGCGGGACATTTAATCCCGGATTATGAACGCATCCTGAAAACCGGCTTTAATGGCGTTGCAGCCGAAATCCGCGGCTATCTGGATGCTTTGCCGACGGACGAAGAAGCCGGGCCGCAAGGCGACCAGCTGCGTGCCATGCTGCTGGCCTGTGCCATGCCGGTGGAGCTGGCCGCCGCCTACAGGGCAGAACTTAAGCGTCTGTGCGCGACAGAAGCCGACCCGGTGCGTAGGTTGGAACTCGACAGCATGGCGCAAAATCTTGAGCGCGCTCCGGCCGAAGCAGCCCGCAATCTCTGGGAAGCCCTGCAGTCACTCTGGCTTACACATATGCTGGTAATGAGCGACGAGAACTACCCGGGGCCAGGTGTGTCCTTCGGGCGGCTGGATCAGATTCTGCAGCCGTACTGGGAGCAATCGAAAGCCGAGGGCATGGACCGCGAGTTTGCCAAAGAAATACTTAAGTGCTTCTGGATCCATGCCAACACCGCCTACGATTCTATGATCCGGGTAGGTAATCAGGGTATAACCGCCGGTTTCGGCCAGCTGTTCAACTTTGGCGGCCTGGGGCCGGACGGACAGGATATGACCAATGAAATGACCTGGATGCTGCTGGAAGTGGTCGACGAGATGTCGCCTATCCTGGAACCAAAGCCCAACCTGCGCCTGCACCGCAACAGTCCTGAGCCGCTGTTGGACAAAGTAGTGGA
>JAHIWF010000066.1 GCA_018815555.1 Spirochaetota bacterium
ACGGCGCTGAAAATAACCGAGGCAAGAGCATCTTTATCCGCGATCGTACAATAGGGCATGTCTTTGTCGACGAAGAGTTTCTCTGGAACCGGACTCACGGCATATAGTCCATTACTTCTTATTACCAGCAGCTTATCGAAAGGCGAAACCGGGAACAGATACTCGCCGCCGGATACTGCGGTACCAAGATAACCACTCTGGCGATCGTAACGCAGGGCAATATCGCGACGGGCAGCTTCTTTGGCATCGACCTTGTCAAATGAGGTAATGGTCGCCTTACGCTTCCATAATGGTCGTAAACCTTCAGCAACACGGGATAAAAACGAAATGCCATATTCAGTCAGATGGGCCAGATGATAACGCGCATCTTTAAGTTTTTGCTTGATCAGCGCCATCTCGGACCGGGCTTTTTCGATATCATACAGTGAAATGCGGCGGATCGGTATCTTAAGCAGCCGTTCGACATCATCCAGTGTAACTTCTCGTTTGATTTCGGCAGCAAAAGGCAGCAAGCCGTCGATAACTGCCTTCCGGACAGATTCCTGGGTCTTCTTGTTTTCGATTTGTTTATATACCCGTTCTTCGATAAAGATGCGCTCCAGGGTTCTGGCATGCAGCTCGTCCAGCAGCTCGCGCACATGAATATCCAGCTCGGCTTTAAGCACTTTCAGCAGCTGTTTGGCGTGCAGACGGATAATATCGCGTACCGTCATCAGCGTTGGCACACCGTCCTTGATTACCAGCAGATTGCAGGATATGGATTGCTCACATTTGGTAAAGGCATAGAGTGCGTCGATAGTGTCCGCCGAATACTCACCACGGGCAAGCTTTATCTCGATTTCGACATGTTCGGTTGTATAGTCAGTGATGGATGCAATTTTAAGGCGACCGGACTTGGCGGCTTTTTCGATGCTCTCAATCAGACTTTCAGTTGTTACGCCATACGGCAGTTCACGTATCACAATACGTTTCGGATCGGAAGTATCAAGCGCAGCACGGGTACGAACTTTGCCCTGACCATCCTGGTAGTCACTAACATCAGCTATGCCGCCGGTAATAAAGTCAGGATACAGTACAAAATCCTTATCCTGCAGGCAGGCAATCTCGGCTTCGATAATTTCGACCGGGTTATGCGGCAGTATTTTAGTACTCATGCCGACAGCGATACCTTCCACCCCCGGTATAAGCACCAGCGGCAGTTTGGCCGGGAAGATTACCGGCTCTTTATTGCGCCCGTCATAACTTTCGGCATACTCGGTAATCTTGGGGTTATACAAAATTTCTTTGGCAAAGGGTGTGATGCGGCATTCGATATAGCGCGCGGCGGAAGCCTCGTCGCCGGTAAAAATATTGCCGAAATTTCCCTGCTTTTCAATGAACAGTTCTTTGTTCGCCAGCACTACCAGAGCCGAATAGATTGACTGGTCGCCATGGGGGTGATACTTCATGCAATGGCCGACTATATTGGCAACCTTGTGGAATTTCCCGTCGTCCACCTCGAAAAGCGTATGCAGGATGCGTCTCTGCACCGGCTTAAGGCCGTCTTCCACATCGGGAATAGCCCGGTCTTTGATTACATAGCTGGCAAAATGCAGGAAGTTATCTTTAAAAATATTCTTTATATACGCCATTGTTTCTCACCCTTACAAATCATTAATCAGGTTGTCCATGATGAACTCCCGCCGGGTAGGCGTATTGGCGCCCATGTAAAAATTTAAAATCTCCGGAACACCCTTAAGCGTCTGCACATCGACCGATACCAGCCGGATATTCTCACCGATAAACTGGCCGAATTCATTGGGGCTGATCTCACCGAGGCCCTTAAATCGGGTTACCTCGGCCGAGCTGCCCAACGCCGCCTGCGCCTCGTCCCGCTCTTTGGGAGTGTAACAGTAGCGTGTTTCTTTTTTATTGCGCACGCGGAACAGCGGCGTCTCTAGTATAAAAACATGCTTTTTGGTTACAAGCTCCTCAAAAAAGGTGAGGAAAAAAGTTAAAAGTAGAATACGGATATGAAAACCGTCATAGTCGGCATCGGTGGCAATTACGATCTTGTCGTAACGCAGGCCCTCAATATCGTTCTCGATACCAAGCGCCATCATCATATTATACATTTCCTCGTTTTTATAGATGGCGGTGCGCCGCATGGCATGCATATTTTCCGGCTTGCCGCGTAGGCTGAAAATGGCCTGGGTGTACACATCCCTGGCGCTTACCATAGAGCCGGCCGCCGATTGCCCTTCGGTGAGGAAAATCATGGTATTCTCGCCTTCGGGGCCGTCTCCCAGATGGCGTTTGCAGTCCTTGAGTTTTGGTATCTTGCGTTCGATTTTCTTGGCTGCTTCGCGGGCTTCTTTCTTTACAACATTGAGCTCGGTACGCAGTTTTTCGTTCTGGATAATCTTGTCCTGCAGCAGGCGGGCAGCCACCGGGTTGCGGCGCAGGTAATTGTCCACGCCGCGTTTTACTTCCTGCATTATCCAGGGTTTGATATCATTATTGCCGAGCTTGTTTTTGGTCTGGCTCTCGAACATCGGATTTTTAAGTTTAATAGCCACCGCGGCCGCTATACCCTCGCGGATATCTTCACCCTTGAAGGACCCCTGAAAAAACTCATTGATGGCTTTCAGAAAACCTTCACGGAAAGCCGAAAGATGGGTGCCGCCGTCGGAGGTATACTGCCCATTAACAAACGAAAAATATTCTTCGCCATAATTGTTGGTATGGGTAAAGGAAAATTCAATCTGCTCGCCGCGCCAGTATCCGACTTCATATAAAACGTCGCTGCCGGTTTCATCTTTCAGCAGGTCCAGCAAACCGCTTTCGCTGGAGAATTCCTGCCCGTTAAGTTCCAGGATCAGCCCGGAGTTCAGGTAGGCATAATGGCGCATGCGCTTTTCGACGAACTCCATGTTATATGAATACTCGCCAAAGACGCTCTGGTCGGGGATAAATTCCACCAGAGTGCCATCGGGCTCCCGGCGGGCTTCTCCTTCGGATTTATGCTTAAGCTGGCCTTTTTCGAAAATGGCCTCGAAGTATTTTTTCTCGCGGTAGGATACCACCCTGAACTGCGAAGACAGGGCATTAACCGCCTTGGTACCTACCCCATTCAGGCCGACCGAGAATTGAAAGACATCATCATTGAATTTGCCGCCGGTATTGATTATCGAAACGCAATCAATAACCTTGCCCAAAGGGATACCGCGTCCATAGTCGCGCACGGCAACCTTGCCGTTGTCTATGCGAATGGAAATGCGCTTGCCGTTGCCCATAATAAACTCGTCTACCGAATTGTCGACAACTTCCTTAAGCAGGATATAAATGCCGTCATCCGGATTATGACCACTGCCCAGGCGCCCGATATACATGCCGGTACGCAGACGTATATGCTCCAGTGACGAGAGCGTTTTTATATTCGATTCATCGTATTTTACAGTTTTTGCTGCCATGGCCAGAGTGTATCACAAAAATCCGTCCCATGAAAAGTAAAACCGGGCCTAGCTATGGCAGTACCCGGCTGGCTGCAAGCAGAAAGAGTACAATATGTAGATCCCGGCTGCTGGCAAGCTAACTCAGTTTAAGCTCTACACAGTTCCGGCCGGCCTGTTTGGCCCGGTACAGGGCAGACTCGGCACCGTCCACCAGGCGGTGCATGTCGCGGTTTTGCTGCGGCAACAGCGAGCAGACCCCCACACTGACGGTAATACGCTTTTCGGCAGACTCTTCATGGTCAATCTGCAGATTATACACGGCAAGACGGACCGAATCCGCCAGTTTCCTGGCTTCGGAGCCACTGACACCGCGCAGCAACACGACAATCTCCTCTGAGGCATATCTGGCCGCGAGTGCAAAATCCTGATTACATACCGAGCTGATGGCTTCCGCCACCCTGCGCAGACAGACATCGCCTTCGGTATAACCGTAGCGTTCATTGTAATCCCGGAAAAGGTCAATATCCACCATCAACAAGGAGAGCGGAGTCCGATCATTAACCGCTGTTTCAACAACCAGCGCGGTTTGACTGTCGAAGTAACGCCGATTCCACAAAGCGGTAAGATCATCATGAGAACTGATATCCAATAAGCGGGCGTTTGCATGCTCCAGATTTTCCTTTAGACGGGACAGTTCATCTACCCGCGATTTAAGCAGGGTACGGCCGCGTATACTTACCAGTGCAAGCAGGAGCATCAGGAAACCCAGGGCATACAGTATAAAAGCCCACCAGCGCAGCCAGGGCGGCGACTGTACTTTAAGCGTAAGGGTCAAATCCTCCTGGGTCCACATTCCGTCATTATTGGCGGCGCGCACCCGGAAGGTATAGCTGCCGCCAGGCAGATTGGTATAGCTTGCATAAGCCCGGCTGCCAGAATAAATCCATTCCGCGTCAAACCCGCTCAGCATATAGGCATACTGGTTGCCGCCCGGTTCTCGATAGTCCAGAATGGCAAAATTAAAGGATACATGATTCTGGTCCCAGGGCAAAGCAAGCTCGGTCTGGAACCAGGGAGCCACAGCCTCGACCTCCGCACTCGGATGATAGCTCATCCCGGTAAAACGCAGTGTATCCGGAGTTTTGCCGCGCGCGTCCTGCCGCGGATCCAGTTTATACAGGGCATTGCTGGCACCAAAATACATAAAACCCTGGGCATCCTGGAAA
>JAHIWF010000067.1 GCA_018815555.1 Spirochaetota bacterium
GATGCATGAAAGTATATACTGTATAGTAGCCGGCTTTTGCGCAAAATCCGCGCACCGGCTCCGGGAGGCGTACATGAAGCAGTCGAACAATATCCGGTTTTTTTACATATTGACCAGGCTGAGCCTGCTGCTGGCTGCAGGTACGCTACTGGCCGGCTGCGCCCCGCTGCTGTCCGGCCGGAACAGCACTCCCGTCGAGCTCTCCGTACGGCTGAGCATCGCGGCAGCCTTTCTGGAGGCCGAAGCAGCTGCGGCCACCACTGAAAATCCTGCCGAAACACGCTTTCTGTTGCCGGAAACCCGCGTGATCAACCTGGTCATTACCAATACCATCGACAACAGTACCGTAGCCTCCCCGACCGTAACCATAACACAGACCACCGACGCCGCAGGCCATCTGCTGCTTTCCGGCAGTACCGAAACCCTGGCCCTGCCGACGGCTGTTCCACTTAAATTCGGTGCGTCGATAACCGGTACCGACGGCAGTGTCATTGCTGCCGCCAGCCACGAAACCACACTTGCAGCCGGCGCCGATGTGGACATCAGCCTGTTCCTGCTGCCCACTACCAGCCATCCGGCGCTGGTAGTGCTCGACGACTCCAACCTTCCGGACATCGTTATCCCCGCCGGGCAGAGCCGCATATTGCAGTTTGACGCCCCGGCCGACCTGGTCGGCCGTATGGTGGGAACCGGTTTTAAAATTGGCGGCGATGCTTCCAAGCTGCAACTGGCCATGCGCAACCAGGACGGATCGGCCGGCAGCGGCTTCAGCTATACACCGCGGGTGGGCGTACACTGGGTACTGCCGGCGGCCGGCATCTATTACCTGATCTGCCACAACAGCGGCACCGCCGAACTGGCCCTGCTGGATTTCAATTTCAACGATACCATTTCGCCGACCATCGGCAATATGCGTTATGTACCCGACGGCAGCTTTCAGCGCGACGGCTCGGTAGACAACATCACCCAGGTATCGACCTTCCTGCTCAGCCAGTATGAAATTACCCGTGCCCAGTACCAGGCTGTTATGGGAACCGATCCGAGCCTGACGGCCAACAGCAGCGGTACCGATGATCCAGTGCAGAATGTAAGCTGGTACGAGGCGCTGGTATTCTGTAACAAACTCAGCCTGCTGGAAGGGTTGACTCCGGTATACAGCCTTACCTACGGCGGCAGCCGCAACCCGGCAGTCTGGGGTCCGATTCCGGCAGCTACTGACAGCGCATGGAACAACATGCAGGCCGACTGGATGGCGGACGGCTATCGCCTGCCCACCGACATGGAATTCATCTGGGCATCGATCGGCGGCCGGGCTATTTCGGAAAGTACCGCCGGCTACACTGTCGATACCACCGGTTGGCAGAAAAAGTTTGCCGGCGACGACCTGAGCACGCTAACCGACCTGATCGGCGACTATGCCTGGTACGGCTACGGCGCAAGCGGCAATGCCACCGAGGCTAAGACCCGGCCGGTCGGCTCGTTCCGCCCAAACGAACTGACTATTTACGACCTAAGCGGAAATGTAAACGAATGGTGCTGGGACGGCTTCGGCACACCCCCGCTGGGTCCGATCTTTGATTACCGCGGCATGCCAGCAGCACCTAACAAGATCAGACGCGGCGGCTCCTGGGCAACTCCGGACACCAATCTGGCCATCATAAACTCCGATATCAGCGCCGCGGCCGAACAGAAATACGGCAGCATGGGCTTCCGGGTGGCCAGGGTACCGCCGGACTTGAACAATTACCTGCAAAACCTTATCCCCGGAGCCGGAGAACTTGAGCCGAGCTTTAAGCCGGAAAACCCGGAATACATGATACAGCTGGACAACTCGTTCAGCTCCATCAACTTCAGCGCCACCGCCTTTGCCGCCGACGATGGCGCTACTGTCAGTTTCATGCCCGGCAATCCGGCACCACTGAGTGTCGGCCCCAATGAAATAACCATTACCGTCCAGGGTATGCGTACCGGCAGCCGCCAGTACCGGGTACGCGTCTACCGCGGCGCTCCGGGAGAGATCCTGGCCAACAAGGCAGGGCTGCTGGTGCCGGTGCCGGCGGGTAATTTCCAGTTTGATCCATCATATGTAAACCAGGTAACAAACAGCTTCCTTATGGGCAAATTCGAGGTTACCAGCGATCTGTTCTCGAAAGTGATGGGCTATCCGCTGCCGGTAAGCCCCAACGCGCTCGGTCCGCTTGCACCGGCGAGCAAGGCCAGTTGGTACCACGCCATCGCCTTCTGCAATACCCTCAGTCTGCAGGAAGGTCTTATGCCGGTATACTCTATTTCATCTCTGGGCGGCAGCGATCCGGCCGGCTGGGGCGCGGTTCCCAACGTCGACAATACCGGCTGGAATACAGTAACAGCCGACTTTGGAGCTACCGGCTACCGGCTGCCCTCCGAGATGGAATGGATGTGGGCGGCCATGGGTGCCACCGCCGGCAGCGGCTATAGCGATCCCTACGTTTTCCTGGAAGGAGCCAACAAGGCTTTCGCCGGCAGCGACGGAGGCAACTTAATTGACGACTTTGCCTGGTATGGCATGAATAGCGAATACCGGCTGCACCCGGTAGGACTAAAGCTGCCAAACGAGCTGGGAATCCACGACCTTAGCGGCTCGGTACTGGAATGGTGCTGGGACAACAACGGCACACTGCCGGTCGCGAACACCACAGATTATTTGTACACCATTTCGGCAGCCGACCGCATCAACCACGGTGGGGCTTACAATGCCGCGAGCACCAGCGAACTGCAGCCTTCCTTCCGGAACTTCAATCCGGCTTATTACCAGAGCGAGTTCCAAGGCTTCCGGGTAGTGCGCAAGCCCTAAGCTGTGCAAAAATACAGCCGACGTGCTCCCCTCAGTGGGAGGAAGCAGGTCGGCAGGTATGGACCTATGCCTTATGACTGCAGCCAAATCCTGGCGGCCCGCCCTTTGCCGGGAGCCGTGATGTCCGCTCAGGACAGCCGTTCTCCAAGCACCGCCTTCACCGCTGGCGAAATATCCAGAATGCCCTTGATGTTCACCGATTCGATTACCTCGTCGGCCAGTTCGGGCGTAATATCGCGGGCAAAACTCAGGTAGCCCACCACCGTAATGTTCAGCCGCTCCTTGCGCGCCTTGCACTGCTCCAGCTGCTTGGCGGTATACACCTGTACACCAACCACAAAAGCCTGGCGCACGATGGCCTGCTGCAGCTCCACATAATGTTTGTCCAACAGGTTGCGGATGGCCGTGCGTATAAAATCGCTACGATTGGAATACAGCGCTTCCTGCACCAGCAGATCCACCTTGCCCAGATCCACCGCCGACATGTTGATTGTCACCTTTTCGGTCTCGACCATACAACACTCCTAGCTCTTAAAATTTGGATGGTGTTCACAGGCAGGTCATTCAGAATTTTAATAATAACATCCATATACCATCCATATGGAGTATTTTAGCACTGATCGGAGGAAAATCAAGATAAATATGCCGAAAAATGCCGCTATTTTCTAGCCAATGCTATACCAGGTTGACCAGGTTGACCGGTTGACCGGTTGACCAGGGTGACCAGGGTGACCAGGGTGACCAGGGTGACCAGTTGCCGGCCAGCCAGCATTCACGGCTGAGCGAGTGTTCGCTCACTTTGTCAGGTGACCAGTTGTCGGCTAGCCAGCATTCATGGCTGAGCGAGTGTTCGCTCACTTTGTCGGGTGACCAGTTGCCGGCCAGCCAGCATTCGCGGCTACCTGTTCCTTCCAGTGGCAACGCTCAGTTGTCCAGTGCCTGCCAGATGCGCACCAGCGACCAGGTGTCCAGTTTGCAGTATTCCAGCAGCTGGGTACCTAATACTTCCCTTCGCTGGTCTGCGGTAGCAGGCTCAATGGCTTCGCGGTAGGCATCCATGGCGGCGGTGCCGTCGCGCACCCCTTCCAGATCGGCATACGACAAATCCGGGGCCAGTGCCGGCAGCACCCGTTTCAGGCTCCAGCTGCCCTGCTGGCCTGGATGATAATAATATTCCTTAACAATCGGCAGCAGGTCAACCATGCGGCCGGCAAGCGCGCGCAGGGCTGCGGCCAAATCGGAGAACTGTACGGCCAGCTCGTTTACCCGGCTGCGCTCAAAAGTTATATTGTAGACGTAGATGGTGCCGCACTCGCCGCAGTCGCGCAGCAGCCTTTCAGCAAAAGCGCGCAGAGGATTTTCGCCCGACAGATCCAGAAATTCACAGTGCTGTAGCCGACCGTTACTTTCCTGGCGGTGCAGGCTGTACTGAAACACCAGCTGCTGGTAGGGCCGTGTTCCGGCCCAGCGCGGCACGGCAAACTGGATGCTTTCAAAATCCAGAAAATACAAGGGGAAGACAGCAGCGGACAGGGCGGCATGCGCACCGGCTTGGTCGAAATAGACAGTATCCTGTACCGAGCAGTGCCGTACCCGCTGCTGCAGCGGGCTTAAGGGCTCATCCGGCAATTCGTCCAGGTTTCTGATGCCGTGTTCTTCGATATACGCATTCAGCCGACCGTTGCGGTTTGGCAGCCAGTCCAACGGATGCGCTTCGCGCGGCAGGGAACGATGGCACCAGAGGGTAAACGGGCACTCGTGCGGGCTGTAGCACTGCGCGCCTGGTTCAATCTGCGGCTCGCTGCTGCGGTCCTCCGCTAGCGCCAAAGCGGCATCAATCAGCGCTGCAGTCTCTGGAATCCTTTTGCGGCACAATGCGGTCTGGTCGTATTCTGCAAACAGACCGCGATAGTTGCCGTCGCCCTGGTACTCCCAGCTTGTATCGATGCAGGCCAGCACCGCCTGGCGCAGCTCCAGTCCGGCGGACCAGGCGATGTGCGCCTGAATGGCCAGATCGTCCTGCTGGTAGGCTTTTACGCTGCCGGAAGATTTTACTTCAACCAGTTTCCAACCGCCCTCCGGCAGCGGCAGCAGCACATCAGCCAAGGCCAAAGCCCGGCCATCA
>JAHIWF010000068.1 GCA_018815555.1 Spirochaetota bacterium
ACATCGACAGTCGCCGTTATCAAAATACAACCATACACATGATAGGCAAAAGGGCTGCCATATTCACGCGCCATGTCGTAATGCAGACCGGGTGTCGCATAAAAGCCATGGGCGGAAAGATCGACCCGTTCGGAGTGGGCGCAAGCCACCAGTTCGGCAAAACCGCACAGCGGCTTGCCGCCGGCACTTGTACACAGCTGTCCGTCAACTATTTCCAAGGCAGCTGCCGCCTGGCCGTACTTGCTGGCGGCAACATCCAGCAACCGCTGGCGGATTTCCAAAGCCGCAGCCTGGGCGGCCATACCATTTATATCGGTACCGGTACTGGCGGCGGTAGGCATAGTATTGGCCACCGTAGTGGTTCTGGTACTCTCGGTACGCACCAGCGCAGCCGGCACGCCTAAAGTCGCGGCCACAATCAGGCCAATCTTGCGTGCAACACCCTGACCCATCTCGGTAGCGCCGGTACTAACGCCCACAGAGCCGTCATTGTACACATGCACCAAGGCCCCACCCTGATTCATCATCATCTTGGTAAAACTGATGCCGAAACAGACCGGCATCACCGCCAGGCCGCGTTTACTGTCGCGATGGGCGGCATTGTAGTCGGCAATAGCCTTGCGGCGGGCCGGCAGATCGGCCTTCTGTACGCAGCGGTCGAATGTTTCACGGGCCAGACAGCGCTCCACCGGCATGCCGTAATGGAACACCTTACCTTCCTGTAACAGGTTCTTGTAACGCAGCTCTACCGGATCCATACCCAGTGCCAATGCTGCCTTGTCCAGCGCCGCTTCGATAACAAAAAAGCCCTGCGGTCCGCCAAAACCGCGGAAAGCGGTAAAGGGCACCAGATTGGTGCGGCACATGTAGCCTGTAACCCGGATATTAGGAATATGGTAAGCCCCGGCCGCATGGAAAAGCGTACGCGGAATGATGGCCGGCGACAAATCGGTAGCCGCTCCGGAGTTCTGGTAATAATCAGCCTCGAAAGCCACTATGCTGCCGTCCCACTTAAGACCGATACGGAAATCCGAAGAATAGGGGTGCCGCTTGCCAGTAACCGTCATGTCTTCACGCCGCGACAGATACAGCTTAACCGGCTGCTGGGTCAGCCAAGCGCCCAGCGAGGCCAGTGCCGCCCAGCCTGAGGCCTGATCTTCCTTGCCGCCGAAAGCTCCACCCATGCGCCTGGTCTCGATTTCCACCAGGTTCATGGGCAGGCCAAGGATACGCGCAACAATGTTCTGCACACCGGAAGGCCCCTGGGTACCGGACAAGACCCGCACACCGCCTGAGTCATCGGGCAGCGCAATCGCGCCCTGGGTTTCCAGATACACATGTTCTTGCCCGGCGGAATCGGCCCGGCCCGCAATCACCACGTCGGCAGCAGCAAAAGCAGCTTCGGTATCACCGCTGCGCTGCGTGCGTGGCGACAATATAATATTACCAAGCGCAAAGGCCTCGCGCGGATCGACCACAGCAGGCAGATCTTCCTGCCCCTCGATGCGTATCCGTGCGGCCGCTCTCCTGGCCAGCGAACGGCTGCGTGCCAGCACCAGCGCCAGTACCTGGCCACGGTAGTGCCATGCGCCTTCTGCCAACAGCGGCTCGTCCTTTACGGCCGTTCCCAGTTCGTTCTCGCCGGGAATGTCGACTGCAGTAAACACCCGCACGCTGGTATCGCAAGCCAGCGCGGCCGACACATCCAGCGAAGCATAACGGCCATGCGCGGAAGGCGAAGTAAAAACCGCCGCATGCAGAAGATTTACCGGCTCGGGTACATCGTCTACATACACTGTCTTGCCCAGAACATTCATTATGGAATCGGGATTGTATTGCACCTTGGATGTTTTCATGCGAACAGCTCCTCCTCCAGCTTTAAGGCCGGCCACAGGCGGACAGCATGCGCCCACATAAAACGCTCCATCAGTTTACGGCGATACTCGGCCGAACCGCGTACATCACTCATAGGCGTACCGGCTGCCGCAGCCAGACTTCCAGCCCGACGGATCAGTGCGGCATCAGGCCGCTGGCCAAGCAGCAGCTGCTCCACCACCGTCAGCCGCAATGGAACCGCCGCGATACCGCCAGCGCTTACCCGCACCGTTTTGATACACCCGTCGTCGGCCATCGACACGGCAATAGCACTGTTGGCGCTGGCAATATCCAGCCGGGCCCGCCGCGCCGCCTTCTCAAAATTAAACAGCACCGCACCGAGCGGTATGCGCAAGGCCGCGATATATTCCTCCGGCCGCATTCCGGTCTTCTTATATGCTAAAAAAAAGTCACACAAGTCCACCTCGCGCACAGAAGCAGCCCGAGGAGCCTCAGGCAGGGCCGGACTGGCCAGAACCAGCCGGGCACCAAGAGCGATGAGCATAGTAGTCATATCAGCAATTGGCGAAGCATTGGCGATATTCCCGGCCAGAGTTGCCCGGTTGCGTATGGGCGGAGAGGCGATGTCCTGCATAAAACGCTCGATGCCCGGTGCGATCGCACGCACTTCGGACGAAGCGAAGAAGTCGGTCATGGTTACGCCGGCGCCAAGCTCCAGCCAGCGGCCATCTGTGCCTGACAGCTGCCGGATATGCCGTGAATCTTCAGAACGCGAAACCAGCTGCAGCTGCAGCTCCGGCTCAGGATCGGGGTTGCGCACAAAAAAATCAGTACCGCCGCCGATGGTAACACTGCCTTCTGCCGGAGCCAGCTGACCGGATCCATGCACGCCGTACACACCGTGC
Source organism: Spirochaetota bacterium (assembly GCA_018815555.1). GTDB lineage: Bacteria > Spirochaetota > Spirochaetia > Treponematales > UBA12059 > UBA12059. The sequence goes on from JAHIWF010000068.1 coordinate 2,742, forward strand.
GCCGCCGGCAGCTCGGTCATCAGGGCAGCCAGAGACGGTGGCAGTACACCTCGTTCCGCCAGCAGCGCCAGACGCTCCGGCAAGGCCGCCGGCAAATCGGCAAACTCGGCCGCCAGACGGGCAGCCGCCCGCCGGATGCTGCCGTAGCCGGTGCAGCGGCACAGGTTACCCTCTATTGCCGAAACGATACCCACCGGGTCAACATGGAGTCCTGAAACCAGCGCGCCGGTAAGCGCCAGCACAAAACCCGGGCTGCAGAAGCCGCACTGGCTGGCACCCTCTTCGAGTAAAGCTTTCATAACAGGAGTAAGTCCGGCGGTGGCCAGACCTTCGATGGTAATTACATGCCGGCCGTCAAGATCACTCAGCGCCAGCGTACAGGACGTGGCACTGTACCATTCAGGCAGCGGTTCGCCATCAGAAGCCGGATTGCCCATAAGCACCAGACAGGCCCCGCAATCACCCTCGCGACAGCCTTCCTTGGTACCCTTAAGCCCGGCCACATTGCGTATCCAGTCCAGAGCCAGTTGTTCGCGCCCCGGCTCCAGATCATACAATGTTTCATTCAGACGAAAACGAATTCTCTTATCCATAAACATCCCCCCGACAGGACACAAAGACAACCGGGACAACACCCGGCTATCGACCGAACCGCTCCAGGCATAAACCCGTTGCAGCAAAGTCAAACATCCTGATAATTTTCCCGGTTGTTTCCGGCGCGGACCCGTAGCCGCACGCCTTGCGTTTAATCGGAAGTTTACTCAAACAGTGGAACAGTGTCGAAACTGTCCACGTCAACCAAACCTTTGTCAGTAATTTTTAATGACGGAATAACCGGCAGGGCCATAAACGACAGCGTCATCAACGGAGAACCGCCCGGAATCCCTTCTTTTTTAAAATATGCCTCAAAGCGCGATAGTGACTCGAGCACCTGTGCGGCACTGGCGTCGCTCATCAGTCCGCCTATCGGCAGAGCCAACTCGGCCACAATCTCGTCGCCGTCGGTAATCACATAGCCGCCCTTAATGGCGTTCAGCCGCTTTACCGCCTTAAAGATGGATACATCGTCCACCCCGGCCACAATCATGTTGTGCGAATCGTGACTGACCGTAGAGGCCACCGCACCGCGCTTAAGCTTTAAGCCGCGAATGAAGCCCTTACCCACCGAACCAGAGCCGGTATGCCGCTCAATCACGAATATTTTAATGATATCGCGTTCAGTATCAGAAACGCAATACCCGTCAAGCACTTTAGGCCGTTCAAAACTCTTGCCGGTAAGTATTGAACCGGGTGATGACTCGATGATACGCACCCGGCCGCCTTCGTCCGGAATCATGAACACCGCTGGCTCCAGCCATTTTACGTTAACCGAATCGCGCAGCTGTGTACGGCGACGGTCATCCTGGCCGAACTGTTCCCAAGCCGGCAGCGCCTGGCCGCCGGAGGCTATCTCGATGCCGCGCTTGAACACCTTCTCGGCGCGGAAGTCTTTGGGATCGCTGAAGGCCAGCAGGTCGGCCCGGTAGCCGGGAGCGATGGCACCGGCTCGGCGCATGCCGTAATAGGCGGCCGGGTTGTGGCAGGCCATACGCAGGGTATCCACCAGGGGGATGCCAGCGTTCAGCAGTATGCGCACCGCAGCGTCAATGTGTCCCTCTTCTACGATATCATTAGGATGCCGGTCGTCGGTACACAGCATCATGCGGTGCGCCGCCTCGCCGCGCATTGCCGGAATCAGCGCTTCCAGATCACGCGCCCCAGAACCAAAGCGGGCCATCACCCACATTCCCGTGCCGATCTTCTCCAAGGCCTCGGCGGCGGTAGTGGCCTCGTGGTCACTACGGATGCCAGCCAGCACATATGCCGAAAGGTCAGCCCCGGACAGACCCGGCGCATGGCCGTCGATCGGCCGGCGGTTCTCCCAGAACAGCGACAGTTTGTCCATCACCCGCGGGTCGCCGGTAAGCACACCGGGGTAATTCATCACCTCGCCCAGGCCAAGCACGCGGTCCTCGCGCAGGAAGGGGGCCAGGTCGGAGGCGTACAGCGAAGCCCCGGCGGTATCAAAATCGGTGGCCGGAACACAGGACGGCGCCATCATATACACGTCCAGCGGCAGCCCCTCGGAGGCGCGCAGCATCCAGTTGATGCCGTCGTAGCCAAGCACATTGGCAATCTCGTGCGGATCGGCCACCACCGCAGTGGTACCGCGCGGTGTAATAATACGGGCAAACTCGGCCGGCGACAGCAGGCTGGATTCGATATGTACATGGGCGTCAAACAAGCCGGAAGTAAGGTACAGGCCCTGCAGATCGATAGTATGTCTGGCCTTCAGGCCGCTGCCCACCCCGACGACATAGCCTTTATAAACGGAAACAGTGCAGGGCTCCAGAACCTGTCCGCGAAAAAAATCCACTACGCGGCAATTGAGAAGATTGAGATCGCTTACCAGCTGCCCGCGGGCGGCAGCTACATACTCGTATTTTAGCGTAGAGTTCCTCCGGAGCTTAACTTAAAACTGCATTTCCTCCAATTTTAACCGGCATCCCTGATTTGTCAAATTCTTTCGTGTAGAAAATTCAGCAAAATAATGCTTGCGGATTTGTAAAATC